>DASZGO010000151.1:0-4527 GCA_035938755.1 Solirubrobacteraceae bacterium
CACCCTGGGCCGGGTGGGCACCGCCATGCGCCATCAAGGTCTGCTGTTCCTGGGGCCCCACGACTCGATCGACGGTGGAGCCCCGGCCATCAACCGCCGGCTCACTCGGCGCCAGCTGATCGCGACAGTGGGCGCGTGGCGGGTCTACCGGCTCACTGTGCCGGGCGCGTCGACGCGGTGCGTGGGCGGCCGTAGGTTGGCCGCCCAGGCCGCGGCCGGGGCGTAGCCGACCGGCGCTGGCCGCCGAGGGTCGGCCGGGGTTCCGGTCCGTTCGGCGGTCCGTTCGCCGGGCGCGGCTCGTGCGTTCGCCGGGCGGGCTGGCTGTGCGGCGGGACGGGCCCGCCACAGGCGCGTGGACGCGTGGTCGCGTAGTCGCGTGGACGATTTTCCTGGAATGTCAAGGACTTTTGACATCGCGCCACGGTCAGCGTCTCGTGCCCGGGGCGCATGGTCGAGTTTGCACGCTATGCGTAGGTTTTTTGAATGCGCCCGCTCCGGCCGTGCGACCGCGCCTCGGCACTGCGCCCGCTCGGCCGTGCGACCGCGCCTCGGCCGCGTCCCGCCCGAAACGAAGCGGCCCTAAACGCTCACCACGCCCGCCTGGCGCCGGCCGTACAAGTGGCCGATGAGAGCGGCGGTGACGGCCGGGTCGAACTGGCTGCCCGAGCCCTGGCTCAGCTCGTCGATCGCGTCGGCGTGCGAGCGGGCGGCGCGGTACGGCCGGTCGGAGGTGATGGCGTGGTAGGTGTCGGCGGCCAAGATGATCCGGCTGCCCAGTGGGATCTGCTCGCCGGCCAGCCGGTCGGGATAGCCGGTGCCATCCCAGCGTTCGTGCTCGTGGCGGACGATGCGGGCCACCACGCCCATGCCGGGCAGGGCGCGCAGGATGCGCTCGCCGATCACGGGGTGCTGCTTCATGAGACTCCACTCGGTGTCGCTGAGCGGCCCGGGCTTGTGGAGGATCTCGTCGGGGATAGCCACCTTGCCGATGTCGTGCAGCAGCGCCGCGGAGCGAATCCAATCCACCTCGGCGTCCCGCAGGCCGAGGTTGCGGGCCACGGCGGCGGACATCTCGATCACCGCCGCCGAGTGCTCGCCGGTGTAGCGGTCGCGTTCGGTGAGGGTGGCGGCCAGGGCCTCGATCGCGTCGGAGCGCTCCGGATCGCCGGACTGAATGTCCACAGCTGGCTGGGCGTCGGCCACCATCACCCGTCCGCCCCCCGCGTGCTGCCCGTCGGCGCAGGCCCGGCGGGCCGCGTCGACCAGCGCCTCCCCGCCCCGGTCGGCCGTCAGCCCGGCCACGCCGATCGAGATCCCGGTGGCGCTGACCGGACCGGCTCTGACCCCCTCCAGGTCGAGCAGGAGTCGTTCCAGGTCCTCCTGCGCCTGGAGCGGCGCGGTTTCCGGGAGCAGCACGGCAAACTCGGCCGCCGCCGTGCGTCCCACCAGGTCATGCGCCAGCGTGCTGGCGACGAGCCGCTCGGCCAGCCGGGACACAAGCTCGTCGCCGGCGGCAAACCCGTGCGAGGCTTCGATGGCCGCAAAGTCGTCGATCCCGATCACGGCGAGCGACAGCAGCCGCTGGTAGCGCCGGGCCCGGGTCACCTCGTCGGCCAGGCGACCGCGAAACCCGTGTGCCGAGAGGACGCCGGTCAGAGTGTCGAACTGTCGCTCCCGCGCTCGCAGGGACTCCAGCTCGCTCACGCGCTGGCGCAGACGCTCGAGCTCGACCATCAGCTCGGCACTCTGAGAAGCCTTACCGAACATGCAACTCCGGTATCGGCACCAGACCGCTCGTAGCTAAAAACCCTGCAATGTGGCTACAACATCCGATTCGGGGAAGGCGTCCGGATCAGCACGCAGAATGGACCCCCAGCGATGATCGTGCTGGGGATCGACCCGGGTACCGCCGATACCGGCTTTGGCGTGGTGCACAGCGCCGGCTCCCGCCTGCGCGCGCTGGCCGAGGGGGTCATCCAGACGCGGGCCGGAGTGCCGCTGGAGCGCCGGCTGGCCGACATCCACGCGGCGGTGGGCGAACTGCTCGACCAGCACCGGCCGGACGCGATGGCTATCGAGGAGCTCTACTTCGGCGCCAACGCGCGGACGGCTTTCGCGGTCGGCCAGGCCCGCGGCGTGGTTCTGCTGGCGGCCGGTCAACGCGGCGTCCCGGCCCACTCCTACACCCCACAGCAGGTCAAGGCCGCGGTGTGCGGCCACGGCCGGGCCGACAAGCACCAGGTGGCCCGGATGGTGGCCCGGCTGCTGGGGCTGAGCGTCCCGCCGGGCTCCGACCACGCGGCTGACGCGCTGGCCGTGGCCATCTGCCAGTGCAACCGGGCGCCGCTGGCTCGGGCGGTGGCAGCCAGTTGATCGCCCTGCTCATGGGCAGCGTGGCGGTCCGTCGCGTCGACCACGTGGTAGTAGACACCGGGGGCGTGGGCTACCGGCTGGCCGTGTCCGCCCAGACCTTGCGCCAGGTGCCGGCCGTGGGTGAGCGGGTGGTCCTGCACACCCACCTGGTGGTGCGCGACGATGCGCTGGCCCTGTACGGGTTCGCCACCGAGGAGGAGCGAGAGCTGTTTCTGATGCTGCTAGGGGTCCAGTCCGTAGGGCCCAAGGTGGCCCTGGCCGTGCTGTCCGGCGGCCCGCCGCGGGAGCTGCTGGCCGCCCTCGCCGCCGGCGACGGTGCCCGGCTGCAAGCGGTGCCCGGCGTCGGCAAGCGCACGGCCGAGCGGATCATCGTCGAGCTGCGGGAGAAGGTCGGGGCCAGCCTGCCCGAGGGGGCAATCCAGATCAGCCGGACCGACGATCCGGTCGCGCTGGCCCGTCAGGGCCTCCTGGAGCTGGGGTACGCGCTGCCAGAGGCCGACCAGCTGCTGGACGGGTTGAGCGGTGAGCGGCCCGAGGATCTGATCACCGAAGCCTTGAGGTCGGCCCGCAAGTGAGCTCGGCCCAACCCCGCATTCAGGCTCCGGATGAGCTGCCCGAGGACGAGCTCGACCGCTCGCTGCGCCCGCGCCGGCTCGAGGACTTCGTCGGTCAGGGGACGGTCAAGGACCAGCTGGCGGTCTCGATCGCGGCGGCGGCCAGCCGCGGCGAAGCCCTGGACCACGTGCTCCTGGCCGGGCCACCCGGGCTAGGCAAGACCTCGTTGGCCCAGATCGTGGCCGCCGAGCTCGACGTCCCCTTCGTCCAGACGGCCGGCCCGGCGCTGGAGCGAAAGGGCGACATTGCGGCGTTCCTGACCGCGCTGGAGCCGCGGGCCGTGTTCTTTGTGGATGAGATCCACCGCCTGCCCCGAGCCCTGGAGGAGACGTTCTACCCGGCTATGGAGGACCGCAGCCTGCCCATCACCGTGGGCCAGGGCGCCGGAGCCCGGGTGGTCACGCTGGAGCTGCCTCCGTTCACGCTGGTGGGGGCGACCACCCGAGCCGGCCTGCTCACGACGCCGCTGCGTGACCGGTTCGGGATCCAGCACCGCCTCGAGCACTACGGAGCCGATGAGCTGGCCCAGATCGTCCACCGGTCGGCCCGCCTCCTGTCGGTGGAGATCGACGCGGGCGGCGCACGGGCCATCGCCGCGCGCAGCCGGGGTACCCCGCGGGTGGCCAACCGCCTGCTCAAACGGGTGCGCGACTACGTGCAGGTCCGCAGCGACGGGGTGATCACCGCCGCTGCCGGCACGGCGGCGCTCGACCTGCTCGAAGTGGATCACGAAGGACTCGACCGGCTCGACCGGGAGATCCTGCGGGCCGTGTGCGAGAAGTTCGGTGGCGGCCCGGTCGGCCTGTCCACGCTGGCCGTGGCCGTGGGGGAGGAGCGGGACACGATCGAGGACGTCTATGAGCCCTACCTGCTGCAGCGCGGCCTGCTGGAGCGCACCCCCCGGGGGCGGGCGGCCACGCGGCGGGCCTTCGAGCATCTGGGGGTCGAGCCCCCGGGCCCGCTGTCCCTGCTCTAGGACGTCCGCGCCCGGCCGGCCAGCGTCAAGCCGCGGCGGCTGCGGGCCGATCTAGAACAGATGAGAGTCCTAGCGGCCGACGACTCGCCGACCTCACGGCTGGTGCTGGCCCGCGAGCTGAAGCGTTTGGGCCACGACTACGTGCTGGCGGCCGACGGGGCCCAGGCCCTGGCCGCGCTGCAGGAAGCTCACGTCGACGTGGTGATCAGCAACTGGCTGATGCCCGGGATCGAGGGCCCCGAGCTGTGCCGCCGGCTGCGCGAGGACGATGGGCCGTACACGTACTTCATCATGCTGACCTCCCTCGACGAGCCGCGATACGTGATGGAGGGCATGCGGGCGGGAGCCGACGACTATCTAGTCAAACCGTTCAGCCCTAATGAGCTGGAAGCCCGGTTGATCGGCGTCCAGCGCGTGGTGGCACTGCACCGCCGTTTGAGCGCCCAGCAGGCCGAGCTGGAGCGGCTCAACGCCCGCCTGCTGGAGTCCTCGCGGCGCGACCATCTGACCGGGCTGCTGAACCGGAGATGCCTGGACGAAGCGCTGGACGAGCTCCTGGCCCG
>DASZGO010000152.1:0-3747 GCA_035938755.1 Solirubrobacteraceae bacterium
GATGACTGAGCCCAGCTTTCGGGTGATGGGCGTGGTCAACGTGACCCCCGACTCGTTCTCCGACGGCGGTCTCTACCTCGAGCCGACGGCGGCGATCGAGCATGGGCACCAGCTCGCGGCCGAGGGAGCCGCGATGCTCGATATCGGGGGCGAGTCCACCCGTCCGGGGGCGGCGCCCGTGACCGCCGACGAAGAGCTGAGCCGGGTGGAGCCGGTGATCCAGGCGCTGGCCGGCGGCGCCCTGAGCGCCCAGATCTCGGTGGACACCTCCAAGGCGGCGGTGGCCGATGCGGCCCTGCACGCCGGAGCCACCATGGTCAACGACGTGACCGCGCTGCGGGGCGACCCGGAGCTGGCCGGGGTGATCGCGGCCCGACAGGCCGACTGCTGCCTGATGCACATGCTGGGCACCCCGCGAACCATGCAGGATGACCCGCGCTACACCGACGTGGTCAGCGAGGTCAAGGCGTTTCTGGAGGAGCGAGCCTCGTTCGCGGTGGCCGCGGGGATCGCCGAGGAGCGGATCCTGGTCGATCCGGGAATCGGCTTCGGCAAGACTCCCGCGCACAACCTCGAGCTGCTCCGGCGGTTGGACGAGCTGGCCGAGCTCGGGTTCCCAGTACTGATCGGGACCTCACGCAAGTCGTTTCTGGGCCGGCTGACTGGCCGCAGTCATCCGGAACAGCGGCTGGCCGGAACCATCGCCACATGTGTCATGGCCCTTGAGAGAGGGGCCAGCGTTTTTCGCGTGCACGACGTGGCCCCGGTCCATGACGCACTCAATGTCGCGGCTGCTACGGTCAGCCCGCGATGGAGGACCCCGAGTTCGACGAGGTAGACGGGGACGACGAGGACGACGAGCGGTCCGAGCCCGAGGTCATGATCGAGGTCAGCGGTCTGTCGCTGTACACGCACGTCGGCGTGACCGAGGCGGAGCGGGAAGTGGGCCAGCGCCTGCTGGTGGATCTCCGGCTTGACGTGGGTGAGTGCGACGCCACGGTGACCGATCGGCTCGAGGACACGATCGACTACTCCGACGCCAGCCAGCAGGCCAACCTGGTGGCCCAGCAGCGGACCTACAAGACGCTGGAACGGCTGTGCTCGGCGATCGCCGACCGGCTGCTCGACCAGTACGAGGCGCGGGCCGTATGGGTCAAGGCGAGCAAGCCCGAGCCGCCGATGGCGCTGCCGGTGTCCGAGGTGTCGGTAGAGGTCTGGCGCGAAGCGCCTTGACCCCCGGCTTCCTCGGTCTGGGCTCGAACATCGGGGACCGCCGGGGGCATCTGCAGGCGGCGGTGTCGGCGCTGCCCAGCCACGGCATCGATGTGCTCGCCTCGTCCTCGGTGTACGAGACCGAGCCGGTGGGACTGGTCACCGACCAGCGCGACTTCCTCAACGCCTGCCTGCGGATCCGGACCGCGCTCGAGCCAGAGGAGCTGCTGGCCGCGTCCAAGGCAGTGGAGCGTGAGCTGGGGCGGAAGCCGGGCGGGGTCCGTTACGGACCCCGAGCCATCGACATCGACGTCCTGCTGCTGGACCAGGTCCAGTTCCGCTCCGAGCGGCTGACCCTGCCCCACCCGGAGGTCACCCGCCGGCGGTTCGTGCTCGTGCCCCTGCTCGAGCTCGATCCTGACCTCTGGCTGCCCGACGGCACTCGCCTGGCCGCTGCGCTGGCCGGCCTGGGCGCGGCTCAGGAGGTCCGGCGGGCCGGACCGCCGCTGACCTAGGCGCTAGGCGGCGGTCAGCGAGCCGGCCGGCATCTCCCCGTCCCAGTCGGGGAACAGCCGGCGAGCCGCGTCCGCGCTGGGCCGGCCGTCGAGCAACGGCCGGACATCGGCCAGGGTGAGGAGCAATCGGACGGTGGACAGGATCTGCAGGTCGGCGGCGTTGGGGTGCTGGGGATCGCCCATCGTCCCGTCGGCCATCCAGGCGTCGACACGGTCCAGCTGGGCCGGAAGCTCCTGGAGATCCCGGCGGGCCACGCCGGCGTCCGTGCGGTTGAGCCGGCTGGCGGCGGCCGCAATCGCCGGAGCCAAAAATCGCACCGCAGGCGCCGGCAGGGGGAGCCGCGAGTGCTCGCCGTAGGACACCAACGCGTGTGGACTTCGCCTCATGGCGGCCCAGACCAGCTCGCGGGCCACTGGCTGGAACACCTCATCGCCCCACTGATCGGCCTGCTCCACCCGGGCCCGGTGGTCGTGCTCAAGTGGATAGAGCGCGGGATCGGGGGCCAGCTCGTCCAGCCGATGCATGATTGCTCGGGAGCCGCTGATCCGCTCTGCGGAGCCGTTCTGTCCGATCCGCAGGCCGGGCACGGTCCGCGCGCCGAAGATCAGGCGCTGGAGCGGGGGATGCGTCGGCGGCGGCCACTCCACTACCCGGTAGCTCAGGCCTTTCAGGTCGAGCCCCTTCATCACCGCGACGCACGGATGCGAACCGTGAACCACGAACAGCCGCAGCTTCATGCCAGCAGGATACGGTTTCGCACATGCTGCTGGTGGTCGACGTAGGCAACACCCAGACCCACTTCGGCGTGTACCGCGAGGGAGCCACCGAGGTGGCCGAGCACTGGCGGTTTGCCACCGTTCGCGAATCCACCGGCGACGAGCTGGGGGCCGCGCTGGCCAACCTGCTGGCTCTGCGGGGATTTTCGTTCGCCAACCTGGACGGCTCGATCGTGTCCTCCACGGTGCCGCAGCTATCCGCGCAATGGACGGCGATGGCCGTCCGCTACCTCTCGCACAGCATGCTGGTGGTGGGCCCGTCGATCCGCACCGGGATGCCGATCCGGATCGACAACCCGCGCGAGGTGGGTGCCGACCGGCTGGTCAACGCGGTGGCGGCCTACGACCGGGTGCGGGGCGCCTGCGTGGTGGTCGACTTCGGCACGGCCATCACCTACGACGTCGTCTCCGAGGCGGGCGAGTACCTGGGCGGGATCATCAGCCCCGGGGCCGAGATCTCGATCGACGCGCTGTACGAGCGCGCGGCCAAGCTGCCGAAGGTCGAGTTGGCCGAGCCGCGGTCGCTGATCGGGAAGTCGACGGTGGACGCGATCCGCAGCGGAATCGCGTACGGCTACGCCGGGCAGGTCGAGGGGATCCTGCGCCGGCTCCACGATGAACTGGGTCCCGACCTGAAGGTGATCCTGACCGGCGGCCTGGCCCAGGTGGTCGTGCCGTTCATCCGCGAGACCGTGGATGAGGTCGACGACCTGCTTACGCTGACGGGGTTGCGGCTGATCTGGGAGCGGAATCAGGCGTGACCGGCTCGTCGCCCAGGTCCGGCAGGAGCGGCAGCGGGACATCCGGCGTGCGGGCCACGGTGGTGGCCATGATCAGGAACGTCAGCCGGCGGCGGTCCTCCGGGTACTGGCTGGAGTAGTCGTCGAAGCGGTCGAGCAGCCATTCGACGGCCGCGAACGCCGGCCGGTCGTCGATCTCGTCGGGGACATCGCAGGCCAGGCGGCCCAGCGCCACCAGCTCGGTGGGATCTCCGCCCCGCATCGAGGCGATGCTGGCCAGCATGAGGTACTGCGCCACCCGCTCGAGCAGGCTGTGGGAGGCCCGGTCGCGCTCGCCTACCGCAGGCCCGGAGGGCAGCGGTGCCTCGCTCGCGGCCAGCCGCAGCGACTGCTCCGAGGCCACCGAGCGGATCTGCTCCCGCGACAGCCCAACCTGGAGCGCCGTACGCAGCTGGAACGCGGCTGAGAATCCGGTGGCGCCGTACGGGGCGTCGGAGGCGAAC
>DASZGO010000153.1:0-2902 GCA_035938755.1 Solirubrobacteraceae bacterium
GGCGCCGGCCGGCGGTTCTCCTACGCTGGGGAACATGGGAGAGATCCGGGTGGGCACGGCGGGATGGACCGACCGGTCGCTGATCGCCTCCGGGTGGTACCCGGCCGACGCGAACAATCCGGAGAAGCGGCTGCGGTATTACGCTGGGCAGTTCCCGCTGGTGGAGGTGGACGCCACCTACTACGCGCTGCCCGCCGAGCAGACCGCCCGGGCCTGGGCGGAGCGGACGCCGGACGGGTTCACCTTCAACATCAAGGCGTTCAGCCTGTTCACCCAGCACCCCACGCCGGTCAAGGCGCTGCCCGCCGACCTGCGCGAGGCCGCGAGCCAGGCCGGCAAGGACCGGGTGTACCTCAAGGACGTCGACCCGGCGGTGACCGAACAGGCCTGGGACCGGTTCCTGGCCGCGCTCGAGCCGCTGCGCGGGGCTGGCCAGCACGGGGCCGGGAAGCTCGGCGCGATCTTGCTGCAGGTCCCGCCCTGGTTCCCGATCTCCCGGGCGAACAAGGACTACATCCTGGCCTGCGCGCAGCGCGCCGCGCCGCGTCGGGTGTGCGTGGAGCTCCGCAACCACACCTGGATGACGGAGGACAACCAGACAGAAACCCTGAGCTTCCTAGCCGACCACCAGCTCCCCTACGTGTGCGTGGACATGCCGCAGGGCTACCCCAGCTCCATCCCCCCGGTCCTGGCCGCCACCAGTGACCTGGCCGTGGTTCGCATGCACGGCCATTCGGACAAATGGACGAGCAAGGAAATAGCCGAACGGTTCGGCTATCGCTATAGCGAAGACGAACTCGACGAATGGGCTCCGAAGATCCGCGGCCTCGCCGCCCAGGCTGACACCACGCACGTGGTGTTCAACAACTGCTACCGCGACTACGCCCACGTCAACGCCCAGCAACTCGAGGCCAGGCTCGGCACCTAGCCGGGGTTCATGGTCGCTGGCGCGGTCTGGGTCAGCAGGACCACCCCGGCGCACATCACGGCGAAGGCGGCCGCCGCTATGGCCAGTACCGCGACGCTGGGCGTGAAGTACTCAGCGAACAACCACACGCTCAGAGCGATGCTGACGATTGGATCGATGATCACCAGAAACGGCTGAGAGACCTTCAACGGTCCGACGTGAAGTGCCGCCTGTTGCAGCAAGGTGCCTACCACGGCGCCCACGGCCAGGGCGTATACCGGCCAATGGGTAAAGATTCCGGCCACGCCGAACTGGGTCAGCGTGTCCACCGTGGTCTTGATGAACGTCGCGACGAGCGCCCACACGGTCGCAGCCGCCGAAGCATACGCAGCAGCGCGCCAGTTCGGGGATCCTCGCTGCGCCAAGGCGGCCAGGACGGCGGCAGCGGCGCCGCAGGCCACTCCGGCCGCGATCCAGTGCTGACTCGTCGGGGTGGGATGACCGCCGCGGGGCTCCCCGGCGACGATGAAGATGGCCAGGCCCACGCAGGTCATGGCGGCGCCGGCCCACGTAATCTTCAGGATCGACTGGTGAATCCAGAACTGGCGCAATACCAGCGCGAAGATGAGTTCCGTGGCCATCAGCGGCTGCACGATCGACAGCAGGCCAGCGTTCAGGGCAAGGGCCTGGAACAAGAACGCTCCGGCTAGAGCCACCCAGCCGAAAAGCCACAAAGGACTGCGGAACAAGTAAAGGACTAGCCGCCAGCCCGAGGACCCGCGTGGATCGGCGGTGCTGGCCATGTGCTGAGTGGTGACGTTGGCCGCGTTGGACAAAGCCGCCAGCAGAGCGAACACGATGACCACGGACGCCAAGTCCTCCCGGTCGGGAGCGAACCGCTCAGTGAGCCGACGGCAAGTCCGCTATCTGCTTCTTGGTCATGCTGAGCCGGATTCCGTTCTCGACCCCGGTCACGGCACTCATCGGGATGGCGACTTCCTTGCGCCCCCAGAGATGTCCCTCCTGGAGCAGCACGTGGGTCACGCGGTGGTCGCCCGGATCCACCAGGAACCCCTCCACCTGCCCGATCTCGCCGTCCAGAGCGTGAACGTGCTCACCGCGGCCAACCTCGGTCTCACCCAGCGGGACCACATCCTGGCGGACGGTTCGCGCGGCGTGTGGTATGCCCGTCGGGGCAGCCGTACCGCCGACCCCCATGGCGCCGGTACCTTCCACCGCCTGTCTCTCCTCGGCCGGATCGAGCTCGTCGAACTCGGCCAGGGTGCAGCGCAGCCTGATTTCGCCGGTCGTGGTGTCGACTAGGTCGAGGGGGACCAGCCGGCCAGGCGCCTGCCCGTGTTTCGGCTCGACGACAAGATGCGTGACCGCACGAGCGGCCGGATCGATGATCATGCGGCTTACCTTGCCGCATTCACCATCAGAGCAGCTTGCCGTGGCCCCGATCGCGAACTCAGTCTCTTCTGCCATTGCCGCCTTCCCCTTTCCTGGTGCTGTTGGGCGCGGGCTTGCTGATCTCGTTGCCCCTCAGGAGTTGATCACGTAGTAGATGCTGCTGGCGATGAGCCAGAAGCCGAGGAGCAGGCACCCGACGATAATCACCTGGTCGGTGCGCGTCTCCATCCAGGTCCTGAACTTGGCCAGGAACACCCGGCTCTGGTCAGGCTTGAATCCGGCATAGATCACCAAGACGATGTAGGACGCCGAGCCCAGGAGGCAGAACCCGAACAGCGCGAGATAGCTCTCCCAACTGGACAGCTTGGCCTGCACGACGGTGGCCGCCCCGGCAGCGATCAGGGTCCAGGGCTGAAGCGCAGGAGCCAGGCCCATGGCGAACCATGGCGACATGTTGTCTACGTGCTCCTGCCACTTCTTCGGCTTCTTCGGCTTCTTCGGCTGGCCCATCCGCCGGCGCTGCCGGATCGCGATCCCGACCAGGAGGGCTCCGATGGCGATCTTCACCGCCAGCGACGCCAG
>DASZGO010000154.1:0-7761 GCA_035938755.1 Solirubrobacteraceae bacterium
GGGCCGGGTGAGCGGTCGGGGGCTGGCGTTCGGCGGGATCCTGCTGGGCTCGCTGGGTGTGCTGGCCGCAGCGGCCCTGGTCCTCATGTCGGCTGCCGGCCACGTCATCGGCTTCCATCACGTCAACGAGACCCTCTACCGATGAGGCCATGCCCCGCCGCTCGCTCCTGAAAGCTTCCGACGCGGACCGCGAGCACGTGGCCGAGCGCCTTCGCCGGGCCACCGGCGAGGGCCGGTTGGTGGCCGAGGAGCTCGAGGAGCGCCTGGGCCTGGCCCTGACCGCCCGTACCTACGGCGAGCTCGACGCAGTAGTAGCCGACCTCCCAGCCGAGCGGACGAACCGACGTTCGGCCACGCCGCTGTGGGTCAAGGGCGCGTTCGCGGTGGCCGTGGTCATGGCGATGGTCGCCGTAGCCGCCCTGGTGGCTCTGATCGCCCTAGGACTCGCAGGCGCCTGGGTGGCGTGGGTGATGGTCGCTTGGCTGTTCTTCGGTGGCAGGGGGAGGCGCGTCCGGCGCATGGGGCGCTCGCGTGTCCCTGGGATAGCCGCCCGCCCCGCGAGTGCAGGCGCCCGCGCCCCAGGCGCCGGACGCGGCTACCTCTAGCTAAGACCGCGAAGACTCGCCAAGTTCGAGGACAGCCAGGAACGCCTCCTGGGGTACCTCGATCCGCCCCACCTGTTTCATTCGCTGCTTCCCCTTCTTCTGCTGCTCGAGCAGCTTGCGCTTGCGCGTGATGTCCCCGCCGTAGCATTTGGCGGTCACGTCCTTGCGGAAGGCCTTGATCGTCTCCCGGGCCACGATCCGTGAGCCGATCGCCGCCTGGATCGGCACGTCGTACTGCTGGCGGGGGATCTTCTCCCGCAGCCTCTCGGTCAGGGTGCGGCCCGAGTCATAGGCCTTGCTCCGGTGCACCAGCATCGACAGCGCGTCGATCGGCTCCCCGGCCAGCAGGATGTCCAGTTTGACCAGGTCGGACTCGCGCAGCCCGATCAGCTCGTAGTCCAGCGAGGCGTACCCGCGGGTCCGGGACTTCAGCTGATCGAAGAAGTCGAGCACGATGTCGGCCAGCGGCAGGTCGTAGGTCAGCTGGACCCGCTCCGGACTGAGAAAGTGCATCCCGGCGTGCTCGCCCCGGCGCTCCTGGCAGAGCTCCATGATTTGCCCCACGAACTCCTTGGGCGTGAGGATCGACGCGCGGATATAGGGCTCGCGGACGCTCTGAACCCGGGCCGGCTCGGGCATGTCGTTCGGCGAGTGCACCGGCCGCACCTCTCCGTCGATCAGCGTGACCTCATACTCCACGCTGGGCATCGTGGCCAGGAGTTCCAGGTCGTACTCGCGCTCCAGCCGCTCGCGCACGATGTCCATGTGCAGGAGGCCCAGGAAGCCGCAGCGGAACCCGAACCCCAGCGCGTCGCTGGTCTCCGGCTCCCAGGACAGCGCCGCGTCGTTCAGGGACAGCTTCTCCAGCGCGTCGCGCAGGTCCGGGTAGTCGTCCGAGTCGATCGGGAACAGGCCGCAGAACACCATCGGCTTGACCTCCTGGTAGCCGGGCAGCGCCTGGCTCGCCGAGTTGGCCTTGCTGGTCAGGGTGTCGCCGACCCGGAGCTTCGTCACGTCCTTGACCCCCGTGATCAGGTATCCCACCTCGCCCGGGCCGAGTCCCGTCGCCGGGGTCATCTCCGGGGTGAAGAACCCGATGTCGTCGATGTCAGCCTCGGTTCCCGCCTGCATGGCCCGGATCGCCTCGCCCTGGGTGAACGTGCCGTCCACCACTCGGATGTAGGCGATGACACCGCGGTACTGGTCGAACTCCGAGTCGAAGATCAGCGCCCGCGGCGGGGCGTCGGGATCACCGTGAGGTGGCGGCACGCGTTCGATCAGCTCGTCCAGCACGTCGCTCACGCCTTCGCCGGTCTTGGCGCTGATCCTCAGCACGGTGTCCGGGGCCTCGCCCAGCAACTCGGCCACCTCGTCGGCCACCCGCTCCGGCTCGGCGCCGGGCAGGTCGACCTTGTTCAGGCACGGAATCAACTCCAGGCCCGACTCGATGGCCAGGTATGTGTTGGCCACCGTCTGGGCCTCCACCCCCTGGGAGGCGTCCACCACCAGCAGCGCGCCCTCGCAGGCCGCCAGCGAGCGGGATACCTCATACGTGAAGTCGACGTGCCCCGGGGTATCGATCAGGTGGAGCTGGTAGGTCTGGCCGTCGCGCCCCGATCTGTAGAACACCCGGACCGCCTGCGCCTTGATCGTGATCCCGCGCTCGCGCTCGAGCTCCATCGAGTCGAGCACCTGTGAGCGCATCGACCGGGGGTCGACGGTGTGCGTGAGCTCCAGGATGCGATCGGCCAGCGTCGACTTGCCATGGTCGATGTGGGCGATGATCGAGAAGTTGCGAATGTGGGCTTGGTCGGCCACACCACCAAGGGTATTGGCGGTCTGGCGGCGCAGCCCTTAGGCGAACCGCTTCAGCGCTTTGGGGAGCAGGCCCAGCTCGTCCAGGGCGCCACGGCCGGCCACACCCATGGTGAGCAGGCCGGCGAAGATGGCCACCGCGTCGATCGACTTGCGGCCCCGCTGGTTCCAGTAGTCGTCCTCCAGGTCCAGCCACAGGGCGAACTCGTCCAGCGTCAGCGCTGCCGCCACACCGTAGGCCGTCGAGCTCACCCGCGAGCCCCACCGCCGCTCCGGATCAAAACCGACTCCCTGCTGGTAGGTCCAGGCGTAGCCCACTCCGATCAGCCCGAAGATCCCGAACGTCGAGTGGTGGATGTGGGTCCCCCCGGCCGACAGGTTGCCGAACGGCCCCACGCCGTCCTTGATCGCGTGGGTGATCCCGCGCGCGATGGCGAATGCGGTGGTAAAGCCCAGCGCGGTGAGGAATCCGCGCTCGCGGCGCGGGTCCTGGAGGTGGCGGTGGTAGAGCCCTGAGATATCCATGTCGGCAGTTCTACGCCCGGTTCAGCCGCTGCGTGACCAGCGACTGGATCTGGCGGGCCTCGGGGACCCGCATGGCCAGGATGATCTTCGCGTACAGGGCGCCGGACACGACGATGGCCATGCCGACCGCGAACAGCTCGACCACGAACGAATGGCCGAACACCCCGTCGACCGCGGCCCACACGCCCCGGGCCACCGCGGCCATGATCACCGTGGCTACCAGGATCCGGGACGTGATCATCAGCGTTTGGCCGCCCTCCAGCCGTCCGTTGAACCCCACCCGGAGCCGGTGCAGCTGAAGCCCCGTCATCACCAGGTTGGCGGCGGCCGTGCCGATGACCAGACCGGCGATCCCCAGCGGCTTGTACAGGGCCACGCTGACGATGATGTCCACCACCATGTTCAGCGCCGCGAGTTTGGTCGGGATCCACGGCCGCTTGAGCGCGAAGAAGGTCCGCGTGAGCAGCAGGTTGACCCCGGCAAACGGCAGGCTGAAGGCAAACCAGAACAGGGCGATCGACACCAGGTGGGTCGAGTGGGCGGTGAACTCGCCGCGCTGGTAGACGATCCGCACGATCGGCGTGGCCAGCACCACCAGCAGGGCGGCCGAGGGGATCAGCAGCAGATTGATCTGCCGGATCCCGTTGCCCAGGCTCCGGCGCATGCCCGCCGGATCGCGCCGGGCGGCCATCCGGCTCAGGGTGGGGAACAGCACCGTGGCCACGGCGACGCTGAAGATTCCCTGGGGGAGCATGTAGATCCGGAACGCGTTATCGATCGCCCGCGGCGCCTGGTTGGACACCAACGACCCGAAGCCGGCGTTCAGGAAGATGTCCAGGTTGACGATCCCGATGCTCATCGTGACCGGGAGGAACAGGATCAGGACCTGGCGGACGCGAGAGTCCTGCCAGTCAATGGCGAACGTGAGCTTGAAGTCCACCCGCTGCAGCGCCCAGGCCACCATCACCAGCTGCACCACCGTGGCGACCAGCCAGGCGATCGCGTAGGCGTAGGTCTGGTTGCCCCCGTGGAACTGGGGCTTCAGGACCACGAGCAGGATCAGGATGACCATGTTCCACACCGCCGGCGCCAGCGCCGGGATCGTGAACTCGTCGTAGGACTGGAGGATTCCCACCATCAAGCCGGTGAGGCTGAGCAGCAGGACCACGGGGAACAGGACCTGGGACAGCCCAGCAGTGAGCTGGGTCGCCGAGGGGCTGAGCGTGCCGGTGATGAGCGGAGTCACGACGTCCGCCACGGCTAGCCACAGCAACGTGAGCGCTCCCAGCCCGATCAGGATGATCCAGAACAGGGTCGACGCCACGCGGAACGCCTCGCGCTTGCGCCCGGCCTGCAGGAGCTCGGTGAACACGGGCACGAACGCGGCCGACAGGGCGGCCTGCGAGAACAGGTTGCTGAACAGGTTGGGGACCTGCGAGGCCAGGGTGAAGGCCGAAGCGGCCGCCGTGGTTCCGAAGAAGCTGGCCGCGACGATCTCCCGGCCCAACCCAGCCACCCTGGAGAGGGCCGTGGCGAGGGCGAAGATCGCCGTGCTCAGGGCGAGGCGTCGGCGCGGTGGAGGGGGAGGCGGTACCGGTGGGGGACCGGTCGGTTCGATCGTCTCGGATTCCAAGAGGGCCGCTATAGTACGGGCGCGCTGCGGCCTAGCTCCGCGGCTTTTCCCTGCCATGGCGAACATTCCTTCTCAGAAGAAGCGGATCAAGCGCGCCGAGCGCGAGCGGCTCGAGAATCGCCGCTACACGTCCAGGATCAAGACCTACTTCCGCCGGCTGGAGCGGGCCGTCGCCGACTCCGATGACACCCAGGCCGACAGCGAGCACCAGGTCCTCGTGCAGACGATTGACAAGGCGGTGAAGCGTGGGGCGATTCACCGCAACAACGGTGCCCGCAAGAAGTCCCGCGCCGCCCGCCTGCGCCGCGGGGCCGAGTAGGCCTCGATCCCCCGACCCACTGGGCTGATGGGTCACTCTCCCACACCCGCCACCAGCGCCACCGCCTCGATCTTCTTCGAGCTCGATCGCTTCGAGCGCGCGGACGACAATCGCCTTGTTCTGACCGGCCGCTGGTACGGCGTGCGGGGACGCCGGTTCGTGCGACCGTCGCTGAGCCTGGTGTCCGGTGAGGACAAGCTGAGAGCACTGGCCGACCTTGAACACAAGCCCTGGGCCGCCGAGGAGGGCGAGGAGTGGCACGCCGCCTTCCCGTGCACGGCCGAGGACGTGGCCGAGGTTCAGCTGGCCGTGGCGCCGGATATCGCCGTCCAGCTCCCTGACCCGGGAGCCAACGGCTCCTCCCCCCGGCGGCTGGAGGTGGTACCGCCGCCCCGGCCCACGCGTCGGGCCAAACCGACGCTCGCGCGGCGCAGCCCAAAGCCCGCGACTCCGGATCCGGCCACCGAGCCGCCCTCACCCTCGCCCGCGGCACCCGAGCTCGCTGATGCCCGTCGCAGCCTGTCCGCGCTGCGCCAGCGGGTCGAGCAGCTGCAGGGGGAGCTGGAGCTCGCCCAAGCCGAGCGTTACGAGCTCAAGGCCGCATTCAACAAGCGCGATGCGACGGTACAGGAGCTCCGGCAGGCGCGATCCGAGTGGGAGGACGCGGAACGGGATCGCACTCGCACCGAGCAACAGCACGAGCGCGAGCTGGCTCAGCGGGAAGCTGTGTTAGGCGAGCGGGAGACGGCTCTGGACAAGCGCGGTCACGCACTGACCGACCGCGAGGCCGCGCTCGGCGACCGCAACCGGGTGCTGGACCAGCGCGAGGCGGCTTTGAGCCGGGAGGGCACCTCGCTGAACCAGCGGGAGTCCAAGCTCAGCCAGCGCGAGCGTGAGCTGGCCCAGCGCGACTCGAAGCTCAGCGAACGTGACCGCGCGCTGGGCGAGCGCGAACAGGCCCTGGCTGCGCGCCCCGCGGGCCCCCGTACGGTCTCGGTTCGCCCTGACCCCCCGGCCGACCGCCCACGCAGCGACTGGGCGACCTGGCTTCAGCGAGGCTTCGCGGTGGTGTTCCTGCTCGTCCCCATCGTCGCCGTTCTCGTGCTAACCAAGGCGCTCTAGCCGGCCATCCGCTGGATCGACCGCAGCCCGGCGGTGTCTTCGCTGGCTGCTCCGGGGCCGCCGCCTCGGGAGGCCAACTCCAGGTCAGCCACCTCCTCCAGGTCTAGGCGCAGCTTGTCGGTGCCGCGGCGACGGGCATCGGAGATCAGCCGGTCCGCTGCCCGGGACGGCATGCGCAGCTGACGCTTGATCTGGGCCGCCGGCTGGCCGTGGTCAAGCGCACTGGCCGCCTCGTGGGCGACGCGCAGGCGCTGGGCCATCCAGTAGATCAAACCGGGCAGCCGCTCGCCCTGGGAGCGCAGCTGCAGGTAGGTCCGGACCGCGGTCGCCTCGTCTCCGCCGAGCACCGCGTCGGCCAGTGACCAGACCCGGCGCTCGCTGGAGCGCGCGGTCAGCGCCTCGACGTCGCCGATCTCGACCCGACCTTCCGGCGGAGCGCCGAGCGCGAGCTTCTCCAGCTCGCGCAGCAAGCGCTGCTGGCGGTCTCCCACCTGCTGGATCAGCGCCCGGGCGGCATCGGGCGCAAGCTCGAGCCCCAGCTTGGCGGCCTGGCCCACCACCCATTTGGGCAGCTCCCACGGCTTCACGCTGTCTTCGGCACTGACGTCGCCGCCGGTGCTCTGCACTGCGTCGTGCAGGCCCTGCGGCGCCTTCGCTCGGTTGTCCTCCCGGGCGAAGAACGCCACGGTGGTGTCGGGATCGAGCCCCGCGAGCGCCGCCTGGAGCGGCTCCAGGCCCTTGTCCTTCCACCGTTCGACCCCATCGACGATAAGGAACCGGCGACCCAGGGCGAAGGTCATCATGCTCAGCGACGCCGCCACCTCGGCCGGTGTGGCCCGCTCGCCCTCGAACACCTCGACCCCCTGGGCGCCGCTGGCCTCCTCGGCCATGCCGCGCAGCCGGGCCCGGCGTTCGGCGATGCGGCCGTGATCGTCGCCGTGGATCAGATACGCCGGCTTGAAGCTGGGCATGATCTCGAGTCTAGGTGGGGTCGCGGATCGTGAGCGCCTGCGTCACCGCGTCCTGCGGCGAATCGACCGCCAGCACCCCGTCAATCTCCCAGGTATCCCAGCCGACCACCGGCACGCCCGATTTCAGGGCCAGCGCGATCTCAGACAAGGTGCCGTAGCCGTCGGCCACGGCGATGACCACGTCCACCGCACGCACAATCAGCCCGTTTCGCAGCTCGCCCAGGCCGGTGGGGATGGCCACCGAGAGCCACTGATTGGCCTCCTGGCGGGTGGCTCCGGGCAGGATGCCCACCGTCAGGCCGCCGGCTGATTGCGCGCCGCGGCACGCCGCGGCCATCACTCCACCCAGTCCGCCGCACACCACTAGGGCTCCGGCCTCCGCCAGGCCCCGCCCGATCGCCTCGGCCGCGGCCGCCGCGTCCGGGCTGGCCTCGGACGCACCGACCACGCCCACGTACGCCGCCGGGTCGGCCACGGCCCTCTGCCTCAGCGAACGACTACGTTGACGAGCTTGTCGGGCACCACGACCACCTTGGCCACTTCGTGGCCGTCGATGTGCGTCTGTACCCCGCGGGCGGCCAGACACAGCTGCTCCAGCTCCTCGCGTGGCGCGCCGCTGGGCGCGCTGACCCGATCCCTGACCTTCCCGTTGACCTGGCACACGAGCTCGAACGTGTCGACCTGGAGCATCTCCGAGTCGGCGCCCGGCCAGGAGTCCTCCCAGACCCGCCGGCCGGTCAGCTGCTCGTAGACCTCGGCTCCGAGGTGGGG
>DASZGO010000155.1:0-5515 GCA_035938755.1 Solirubrobacteraceae bacterium
ATTCGCGCCCTCGGGCATCAGCCCGAGACCTCGCGGCCCGACCCGCTGGTCCTGCTGGAGATCGTTCAGCGCGTCATGCGCGAGGGCGAAATGCGCAGCGGTCCGGTGGGCGGAAACCTGGGACCCGACGATGCGCGAGCCGTGCTGCGGGCCTGGCTGGCCGAGATGGGGCTGGAGGAGGCGAACCTGATCGAGCTGCTCCAGGAGGGCGAGATCTCCCACCCCGACCTGTACCGGCAGGGCCGACGGATTCACGAGCGCAAGCTGGCCGAGTCGGTCCACGACATCGTGGCCATGGGCGAGGGTGAGATGGAGCTCGACCCCAAACGCGCGGCCCTCGGCCTGTTCGACGCGTGCATTCCCGCCATCCCCTACGCCGCCGCGTCGGCGTTCCTGGGTCGGGAGAAGTTCAAGCTGACCCGCAACGACGGCGACCGGCCGCGGGTGGCGCTGGTGGCGGACGGGCTGGGCGGCACGCACGGAGTCACGCACACGATCCGGCAGATCCGCGAGCGCGGGGTCCCCGGCTTCGAGGTGGAGGTGATCGGGACCGACGCCGACGTGGACCGGAGGCTGAGCGCGGCTGCCGAGATCGACATCCCCTTCTACAAGGGCCTGAAGATCGGCATCCCCAGCTTGCCGGCAGTGGTCGACGCGATCGCGGAAGGCCGCTACGACATGGTCCACGTGACGGCGCCCGGGCCCGCGTGTATCGGCGCCTGGCTGGTGGCCAAGGTGCTCGACCTCCCGCTGATCGGCAGCTACCACACTGAGCTCGCGCTGTACACGGGGCTCAGGACCGGTGAGGCCCAGCTGGAGGTGCTGATGCGGATGGCCCTGGCCGGGTTCTATGGGGCCTGCCAGGTGGTCCTCTCGCCCAGCCCGGCCACGGACCGCCGCCTCGGCGGTCTGGGGATAGGTAGCGAGCGGGTCGGCCGCTGGGCCCGCGGGGTCGACGTCCAGCGGTTCAGCCCCGCGTTGCGCACGCCGAGCCACCTGCCGGGCGAGGTCAACGTGCTTTACGCCGGTCGCCTGACCAAGGAGAAGGGCGTCGAGCTCTTGGCCGACGCGTTTCTGGCCGCGCGGGAGCGCGATTCCCGGCTCCACCTGGTGCTGGCCGGCGGCGGTCCGGAGGCGGATGCGCTGCGAGAGCGACTGGGTGAGCACGCCACGTTCCTGGGCTGGCTCCAGGGCGAGGCCCTGGCCCGGGCGTACGCCAGCGCCGATGTGTTCATGTTCGCCAGCCAGACCGACACGTTTGGGCAGGTGATCGTGGAGGCGCAGGCCAGCGGCCTCCCGGTGGTGGCGGTAGCCGAGGGCGGCCCGGTGTCGCTGATCGAGCCCGAGGAGACGGGACTGCTGACCCCGGCCGACCCCCACGCCCTGGCCAACGGCCTGCTCCGGCTGAGCGGCGAGACGCTGCTCCGGGAGCGCATCCGGCGGGCGGCGCTGGCGGCAGTGCAGGGGCGGACTTGGGAAGCGGCGATGGAGGAGCTGGCCACCGGGTATCGCGCGGTGCTGGACGAGACGCCGGTCAGCCAGAGCCGCAAGGTCGCGTAGCCTCCGCGGCGTGAGTGCAGCCCGCGGGTCCGGCCGGGCGCTGGCCCGGGCCGCCCTGGCAGGCAACCCATCGGATCTATATGGCGGTGCCGTGCTGGCGGTCACGCGGCCGGAGTGGTCGGCGCAGGCGACGGTGGAGGACGGCGACGCTGCGATTTCGCCCGACAACCCGCTGGTCGCGGCCACGGTCCGCCGGTTCGCCCGGGCCCACGAGCCGGCGGCACTGGGAGTGCGGGTGGACTGGAGCACGTCCATCCCGCAGCGTGTCGGCCTCGGCAGCTCGAGTGCCCTGGTCATTGCGGTCACCCGAGCCCTGTGCGAACGGTTTGCCACGGCGCTCAGCGCCGAGCAGCTGGCCGAGTTCGCCCTGGCGGTGGAGGCAGAGGAACTGGGGATCGTGGCCGGCCTCCAGGACCGCGTGGCCCAGGCGTTCGAGGGGCTCACGTACATGGACTTCGGGGGTGAGAGGAGCTACGAGTCGCTCGATCCCGGGCTCCTGCCGCCGCTGGTCGTGGCCTGGCGGGCGGATGCCGCCGGACATTCGGGGAACCTGCATCAGGCGCTGCGGGCGCGGCTGGCGCGCGGGGAGCCCGGACTGGTCGAGACCGTGGCCGAGCTCGCCCAGACCGCCCACGGCGCCCGGGCCGCGCTGCTGGCCGGCGATGCGCCCGGGTTTGCCGCTTGCGTGGATCGCAGCGTGGATCTCCGCGGCCGGATGGTCGGACTCGACCCCCTGTGTGTCGAGATGGTGCAGGCCGCGCGGTCTTGTGGCGCGGCGGCCAACTACACGGGGTCGGGCGGCGCGATCGTGGCGGTATGCGACGGCCGCGGACAGGTGGAATCGGTGGTCAGCGCCCTGCAAGCGGTAGGAGCATCCGTCGCGCCGCCGAAGTCCGTGGGGTGAGCACCAACCGGCTCGAGTCGTTCTCCGACGCCGTGATCGCGGTGGCCATCACGCTGCTGGTACTCAACATCGCCGTTCCCACGGCTAAGTCCAACCAGTCGCTGGCCCATGCCCTCGGCCAGCAGTGGCCAATTTATGCGGCATACGTGACGTCGTTCGTGACCATCGGGATCATCTGGATCAACCACCACACGGCGATCTCCCGCCTGAAACGTGCCGATCACTCGGTGCTGGTGATCAATCTTCTGCTGCTCATGTCGATCGCCGTGCTGCCGTTCTCTACCTCTCTGATGGCGGCGTACCTGAAGGCCTCCAGCGGCCAGCACCTCGCGGCCGCGGTCTACAGCGGGATGCTGCTGCTCATGTCCCTGCTGTTCTCGCTCCTGAACCGGCACATCCTGTTCGCCGAGCCCGACCTCGTGGGACCGGAACTCAGCCGGGAGCGGCGCCGCATCATCCTGCGCCGGGGCGTTACCGGCCTGGCGCCCTACGCGGTCGCCACTGGGCTGGCCCCGGTCACGCCTTACGCGACGCTCGCCATCTGCGCCGCTGTCGCGGCCTTCTACGCCCTGCCCGTGGCTCAGGGCAACTAGTGGCGCACTAAGACGCGGCCTCCAGGACGACCGCCAGCCCCTGTCCTACGCCGATGCACAGCGCGGCCACCCCATAGCCGCCGCGGCGGCTCAGCTCGTGGGCCAGACCGCCCAGGATCCGCACGCCGGAGGCGCCCAGCGGATGACCCAGGGCGATCGCCCCGCCGTGGGGATTGACCCGCTCGGGATCCAGGCCCCGCCACTGCCCGATGTCGGCCAGGCACTGCGAGGCAAATGCCTCGTTGAGCTCGACCACCGCCACGTCCTCCCAGCCGATTCCGGCCCGGGCCAGCGCCCGGTTGGCCGCCTCGACTGGGGCGATGCCGAACACGTCCGGGTCGACGCCCGCCGCGCCGCGAGACACGATCCGGGCGAGCGGCTGCGCCCCCATCGCCTCGGCTCCGGCGGCGTCGGCCACGAGCAGCGCCCCCGCACCGTCGTTCAGCGGGGAGGAGTTCCCCGCGGTGACCGTGCCGTCGGCCGCGAATGCCGGCTTTAGCTTGGCCAGCTTCTCCAGGGTGGTGTCCGGGCGGATGTTCTCGTCGCGCTCCAGCTCGGTGCCCGGCACGGGCACCACCCAACCCTCGTAGAACCCGGACTCCCAGGCCGCCTGGGCCCGCTGATGGCTGCGTAGAGCAAACTCGTCCTGGGCCTCACGGGAGATGTCGTACAGGCCGGCCAGCTTCTCGGCGCTGGCGCCCAGCGAGATCGTCCACTGCTCAGGCATGTTCGGGTTGACCATCCGCCAGCCCAGCGTGGTCGAGTGGAGCGTCTGGTGATCACGCGGGAACGGCCGCTCGGTCTTGAGCATCACCCAGGGAGCTCGGCTCATCGACTCCACGCCGCCTACCAACACCACCGAGGCGTCGCCGCAATCGATCATCCGGCTGGCCTGCATAGCGGCGTCCAGACTCGATCCGCACAGCCGGTTGGTGGTCGAGCCGGGAACGCTGGTGGGCAGACCATTGAGGAGCCAGGCCATCCGGGCCACGTTGCGGTTGTCCTCGCCGGCCTGGTTGGCATCGCCGAACAGCACATCGTCCACCCGCGCCGGGTTCAGATCTGGATGCCGGGCCAGCAGCGTGCCGACCACGTGGGCCGCCAGGTCGTCCGGACGCACCGCGGACAGGCCGCCGCCGTAGCGCCCAAACGGGCTTCTGATCGCGTCGAGGATGAACGCCTCAGGCACGATCCGCACCCTACCGGCCGCCGGGCCGCCGGGCCCGGGCCGTCAACTGCCCGCCACTCGGCATGGCAGGATGTGCCGGCAAGGATGAGCCGACGCGAAGCCATGGATGCGCTGGAGGAGCAGCTGCGGGCCACGCCTCCGTCGGGCCTCAGCCGCCTCTCGGAGACCGAGCTCCGGGATCTCGTGGAGGTACTAGCTGCCGCTCGGCATGCCCAAGCGACTGAGCTTCAGGCGGCCGGCGAGAAGGCGTACGCCCAGATTCCCTGGCTCCTGCGCGGACCGATCCGGAAGATCGTGAGCTGACGCGCCCGGTGAGCGACGATCCGAATATCCAGGCCGAGATCCTCAAGCTGGCCAGGCTGCTGCACTGTCAGCCGGAGCGCCTGTCCTACCTGGAGAACGTGCCCTCACTGGAGGTCCGCGAACTGCGCGAGCAGGTCACGGACATGCTGTTCAGCGCCCACGTCAAGACGCTGGAGAAGCTGGCCGTAGCCAGCAAGCTCCTGCCGGTGGCGGTTACGGCGCTGATTGCCGAGCGGGCATTCGGCCCCATCCTGACCGGGCGGATGGCCGGACTAATCGAACCCGCGCGGGCTCTGGCCATCGCCGAACGGCTGTCGGCTCAGTTTCTCGCCGAGACCGCGTGCGAACTCGACCCGCGACGCACCAGCGAGGTGATCGCCGGCATCTCGCCCGAGCAGATCACGGAGATCGCGCAGGTGCTGGTGGCTCGGAACGACTATGTGACCATGGGGCAAGCCGTGGGGCAGCTGTCGCGTGAGGCGCTGCAGTCGGCCCTCGCGGTGCTGGGCGACCAGGACCTACTGCGGGCCGCGTTTGTGATGGACGCCAAGCACCGATTGCCTGAGCTGGCCGAGCTGCTTGGCAGCGAGCGGCTGATCGGCCTGATCGACGTGGCCGAGGCGGCGGGGCTGGAGGATGAGGCCACCGACCTCCTGGCCCATCTCGACGAGGCTCACCAGGCTGAGCTCCTGGCTGAGATAGCCGCGCGCGACGAGGAATCTCACCGCCAGGTGCTCGACCGGCTGTCGAGAATTCGCAGCTGACTCCAGCTCGACAACCCCGACGGCTGGACGGGCAGGCTGGTCCTGGAC
This sequence comes from Solirubrobacteraceae bacterium, assembly GCA_035938755.1. Lineage (GTDB taxonomy): Bacteria > Actinomycetota > Thermoleophilia > Solirubrobacterales > Solirubrobacteraceae > Palsa-465. The sequence goes on from DASZGO010000155.1 coordinate 5,362, forward strand.
CAGTGGTCTGGTGAACGGCCAGCTAGCGGCGGCTCCTCACGCCGACCACAGGGCGTCCAGGAGCGCCCAGGAGCTGGCGAGTAGGCGCTGGGGCGGAAACTCGGGATCCTCCAGCGCCAGGCGGCCCTCCTCCTCGGCCACGCTGAGCAACATC
>DASZGO010000156.1:0-4224 GCA_035938755.1 Solirubrobacteraceae bacterium
CAGCGCGGTCACCGGCGAGCACGAGATCGTCCGGGACTTACCCTAAGCCGCTCAAGTCTTGTGCTGCTGCGCGGCCGCCACGTCGCTGGCGATCCGGTCGCTGCCCATGCGACGGCTGGCCGCCGAAGCCAGCGCCGGCGCCACGCTGGCCAGGCCGGCACCGAGTCGAAGCGCCATCGGTGCCACGGGGATCTCGGCCCGATTGCGCTCGATGGCTTGCAGGACGGCGGCGGCCACCTGCTCCGGAGTACGGGTGCCCACGCCCCGCGGGAGCTCGACGTCGGCCTCGGCGAACATCCCCGCGTCGCGAATGAACCCGGGGAGCACCACCGAGACCCCGACGCCGTGGGGCCGGAGGTCCTCCCGCGCCCCAAGGGCGAAGCCACGGAGGCCGAACTTCGTGGCCGAGTAGATGGCCGAGGCCGGTGAGGCGACCTTGCCGGCCAGCGAGGAGATGAACACCAGGTGCCCGCGGCGCCGAGCCACCATGGGCGGGGCCAGCGCCCGTGCCAGCGCAATCGGCGCCCGCAGGTTGACCTCTAACAGCTTGTCGATCTTCTGCTGAGCGAACTCGGTGAACAGCCCGCTGGCCGGATGCGCCGCGTTGGCGATCAGCACGTCCACCTCGCCGGCTTCTGTAACCAAGCGCTCGACCTGGTCGCGCTCGGCCAGATCGCAGGCCACCACAGCGGCGCCCAGCTCGGCGGCCAGCGGCTCCAGCGCCTCCATCCGGCGGCCGGTCAGCACCAGCTGCGCGCCGCGGGCGGCGACCGCCCGGGCAATCGCGTTCCCGATGCCGCCGGTGGCGCCGGTCAACAACACTCTGCCGCTCAGCGGGGTCAAGGTGGCGGGAGGATACTGCGGCGATGGCGCGCGCCGAGCTGATCGCGCTGTTCGGCCCGACCGGAGTGGGGAAGACGGCGGTGGCCATCGAGCTGGCCCGCCAGCTGCGGCGGCGAGGAGACGATCCCGTGGCCGTCTCGGCCGATGCGCTCCAGGTGTACGAGGGCCTGGAGATCCTCACCGGAGCGGCCGACGCCGCGGCGCGGGCCCAGCTCGAGCACCGGCTGCTGTCGGTCGTGCCGGTCGACTCCACGTTCAGTGCGGGCCAGTACGCCGAGCTGGCCCACGCGGAGATCGATGGCCTGATCGCGTCCGGGCAACTCCCGATCGTGGTGGGCGGAACTGGGCTCTATCTGCGGGCGGCGCTGACCGAGCTGAGCCTCCGCCCGCCGCCGCCCGAGGGATTGCGCGAGCGCTGGACCGATGAACTTGAGCGCAGGGGGCCGGCGGCGCTGCACCAGCTCCTGGCCGAGCGGGCGCCGTGGGCCGCGGAGACGATCGAGCCCGGTGACCGGCAACGGATTGTGCGGGCGCTGGAGCTACTTGACACGGGCGAGCTTGAGCCGCCGTCCGAGGAGTCCGAGCTGTGGACCGACGCCATGCGCCACCCCACGCTCCTGGTTGGGCTGGTAATGGATCGCCAGCTGCTCTATGAGCGGATCGACCGGCGCGTGGAGCAGATGATCGCGGCGGGTGTCGGCGAGGAGGTGCGCCGGGCCAACGCGGCCGGCGCCTCGGCCACAGCGCGTAAGGCGTTGGGGTTCGAGGAGCTGCTGGTGGGAGACGTCGAGGGGATGAAGCGCCGGACGCGCAACTACGCGCGGCGCCAGCTCACCTGGATGCGCAAACTGGCCGGTATCGAGACGATCGACGTGTCGGCGCTGGAGCCGGGAGCGGTGGCCGGGCGGGTGATCGAGCGGTTCCTTAGAACGGCAATGGCGTGAGCGGATACGCGACGACCGCCCCCACGGCGACGAGCCCGACCCAGGCCCCCACGAGTCTTCGCCGGTGCCACAGGCGCTCGGCCAGCCACACCGCGGCAAGGTACAGGCTGGGCATGACGATCACCATGTAGTACAGATAGCTGGTGCGGCTGAGCGCGACGCTGGCCAGGAAGAAGGGCAGGAAGGTGCCGGCGAACCAGGCCACGATCAGCTGGGGGATGGACAGCTCGGCCCGCAGCCGGCGGCGCACCAGCCACACCACCGCCAGCGCGAGCCCGGGCAGCGCCGCCACTAGCAGCGGCGGCCCGATCAGGCCCAAGAAATGGACCGCCGGGTGGACGTTGTGCAGATCCGCGCTCGGGTGCTCAGGCACCACCACCAGGTACGGGATCGGCTTGTAGTCGACCAGCCAGCCGATGGGATAGGAGGCGATTCCCTGGGGCCCTTGGGGGCTGGTCAAGGAGTCGGCGTAGCTCAGCATGTGCTGGATGTGGCCGAACACGCCGCCGCCTATCAGCGTCCGGTTGGCGTCGTCGTAGGGCGGCGCGATCCGGTCCAGAAGGGCCAGCAACCCCACGAACACGCCGGCGCTGGTCGCGACGCAGCCGGCCAACCAGCCCAGCCGGGCCACGACCCGCTGGCGGTCCTGCCACAGCGCGAGCGCCTCCAGCGCGGCCAGCACGAGCAGCGCATCGCCCCCCACCAGCTTGGTGCACATTGCCACCCCGATGGTCGCCCCCGCCAGCAGCCAGCGCCCCCGCACATACAGGGCCACCCCCCACAGCATCGCCGCGACCGTGAACACGTCGAGGGTGCCGATCCGGCTGTGAACCAGCAGCAGGTTGTCCGAGGCCATCAGGGCCGTGGCTCCGACGGCCAGCCAGGGGCGGCCACCGATACCGCGGACCAACGCGAACATCCCCAGCAGCGCGACCGTGCCCAGGAGGATGCTGGGTATCCGCCAGCCCCACGGATTGTCGCCCAGCAGCTCGATCGACCCGGCCATGACGAGCTTGGCCAGTTGCGGGTGCTCCCCGTTGGGGTCGTCGCCCAGTGGTGCCAAGCCGTAGTTGGAGCCGGCCGACGGGCGGATTCCCGCGATCACCCGGGCGGCGTTCACGTAGTAGACCTCGTCGAAGATCAGCACGTGCTGGGTGCCGGCGCGGCAGGGCTCGTGGCACGGCGCGGGCAACCAGGCCAGCCGCACGGCGGTGGACGCGAGGCAGACCAGAGCCAGCGCCACCAGTGGCCGGGCGCGCAAGCGGACGTACGCCGTCGACACTCGGCCGCGTGGATGGGCATAGGCGCTGGCGGTCATGACGCCGCCGACGCTATCTAGACTGGCCGCGCGTGGACTTCGAGAAGTGGCAAGCGCTGGGCAACGATTACCTGATCGTCGAGTCGGGGCAGCTCCCGTTTGATCTGACGCCGGCGCGCATCCGGGCCATATGCGCGGCCCACACCGGCGTGTTCGCGGACGGGATCCTGCTCCTGTGCGACGGCGAGACCCCGGACGCGCCACCCCGGCTACGCGTGTTCAACCCCGACGGGTCTGAGGCCGAGGTGTCGGGAAACGGGGCCCGGGAGGCCATCATGTACCTACATCGCCACGGCCGGGCCGGCTCGGAAGGGTTCCGGCTGCGCACCGCCGCGGGCGAGCTGCGCCCCACGATCCTCAGCTCGACGACCTGCTCGGTGGAGATGGGTCAAGCCCACCTGACCAGTCGCGATTACCCCGCCGGCGGGCCCGACGGGCGCGGCGAGCTCTCGGCCGCGGGGCGGCGGTGGAGCTTTCAGCACGTAAAGGTGGGGAACCCGCAGTGCTCGATCCGGATGGACAGCGAATCCCAGCTGGCCGCGCTAGACCTGACTGAGATCGGGCCGTCGATCGAACGGCACGAGCTGTTTCCCAACCGCACCAACGTGTCGTGGTATGCCGTGCTGGCGGCCAACCGGATCCGGGCGCGGATCTTCGAGCGCGGGGCGGGGGAGACCGCCTCGAGCGGGACCGGGGCGATCGGGGCCGCGGTGGCCCACATGCTGTCCGGCGCCAGCTCGCCGGTCACCGTGGTGCTGGACGGCGGTGAGCTTGAGGTGGCCGTGAGCCCGGACCTGGACATCGAGTTGACCGGCTGGGCGGTGCCAGTGTTCCGAGGCGCGCTGGCTGCTGAGTTCGTGGAGGAGCTCGATGCGCTCGAGTAGCCGCCTGGAGCGGATACCGCCGTATCTATTCGCCGAGCTGGAGCGCAAGATCGCGGCCAAGCGGGCAGCCGGGGTCGACGTCATCAGCCTGGGGATCGGGGATCCCGACACCCCCACGTTCCCAGAGATCGTGGCTGCAGCCCAGCGGGCGGTGGAGGATCCGAGCACCCACACCTATCCGACCAACCGCGGCCGCGTCGAGTTCCGGGAGGCGGTGGCCGCGTTCTACGCCCGG
>DASZGO010000157.1:0-1995 GCA_035938755.1 Solirubrobacteraceae bacterium
GGTCGGACAGCTGCATCGTCCACACGTGACCGGCGCCATCGATGCCCCAGCGGTGGACGATCCGGCTGTCTCTGAGGACCACCTCGGCGCCGGACACCCGGGCGGTGGCGTCGCCGGCGCGAGCGGTGCTGGGGCCGGCCCCCGGCGCGCCCAGCGACAGGGCGGCGGCCGCCGCCGCCACCAGGGCCGCGATCACGCCGGTCCTGTTCCGGCCAGGCTGGCCGCGCAGCGCTCGACGTCGGCCGTAGGTGTGGTCTGCGATGGCGGTGCGGCGCCGGGTCCGGTGCCCCAGTGGTGGTCGGCCAGCGGCCCGAGCGAGAAGTCAAGCTTCCCGCCGGTCCGGAGCTGGCAGGTGGTGAGGAACGTGCGGTTGTGCGCGGTCCCATTCAGCTGAACGCCGTGCACGTACGGCCGAGCGTTGCCGGCGCCGGACGCGTTGATGGTCAGACCGCGCAGGCTGGCCTGGGGGAACAGCGGGCTCGACAGTTCCCAGGCGTCGGTACCGGGGGCCACGTGGTACAGGCCCAGGGCGGCCAGCACGTACCAGGCCGACATCTCGCCGGTGTCGTCGTTGCCGGGGAGGCCCTCGGGCGTCTGGTTGTAGGCCTCCATCTCGGCCCGCGCCACCTTCTGGGTCTTCCAGGGCTGGCCGAACCAGTCGTAGTACCAAGGTGTCCACAGATCAGGCTCGTTGACCGACGTGTACTGGTTGCCGATGAAGTAGACGCCGAAGAAGCCCGAGAACTGGTGGGCCAATGGAACGGCCGGCGCCAGCGGCTGGTTGAGCGCGGTCGAGAAGAAGCGATCGAGGCGGCGCACAGCCACCTTGGCCCCGCCAATCGCCTGGGCCAGTCCGGCCACGTCGTGCGGCACCGACCATAGGTACTGCCAGCCGGTGCCCTCCTGGTAGCCGTCCTCGAAGACAGGGCTGTAGGGCAGCGACACCGGAGCGCTCAGGCCGGTGATCCCGGTGGGCTCCGAGACCTGGGACGGATGGGCCCAGCTTCCGTCGCTGTTGCGGGGCTGGATGAAGTGGTTGGCCGGGTCGACCAGGTTGCGCCAGTAGCCCGCGCGCGCGGACAGCGTGCCCGCGTCCGTGCCATCCCCCAGGGCCTGGGCCAGCTGAGCCACCGCGTGGTCGTCGATGTTGTACTCCTCGGTCAGCGCGGCGCCGATGCCGGCGACGTCTCGGGGCACGTAGCCGTACTTCAGGTAGGCGTCGAGATGCTCCCGCGGCCACACCGGCGGCAGCGTGGTGGCCTGGTGCAGCAGATCGCTGAGCGCGCGCTGCGTGTCGGTGGCGCTGAGCAGCCCGGCGGCCGCTCCGTCGGCCAGGGTGGCCGAGCCCGAGTCGCCGCCCATGATCCCGCGGTCGATGTTGGCCTGCACCCACCTCGGGATCACGCCACGGTTCTGGTCGGCGTCGTCGAGCAGCGAGACCAGGACGTCGTGAGCCACGGCCGGCTCGATCAGCTCCAGCAGCGGGGTCTGGCTGCGGTAGGTGTCCCACAGCGAGAGCGCCGTGTAGTGGTGGTGCCCGGCGGTCACCTGGTGGACCGCCCCATCCAGGCCCAGGTAGCGACCATCGGCGTCGTCGAGCACCGACGGCATCAGCAGCGCGCGGTACAGGTTGTCGTAGAAGGTCTGCTGCTGGGCACGAGTACCGCCGGTCACGGCGACGTGGTCGAGATGGCGGTTCCAGGCTGCGCGGGCGGCCCGGCGCACGCTGGCAAAGCTGCGCGACGCCGGGATCTCCGCCGCCAGGTTGTTCTGCGCCCCGGCCGAATCGACGTAGCTGATCCCCACGCGCATGGTGACGGTGGGCTGGCTAGTGGTGTCGAACGTGGCGGAGCCGAGCGCGTTGCCGCCCGACGCACCGGTCGCGGCCGAAAACGGGCGGTCGAACTGGGCGTCGAAGTACAGCGTGTAGCCGACGTCGGACCTGACCCAGCCCCGGAGCTCGTGGTCGCCCACCACACTCACCGACCCGGGGTC
>DASZGO010000158.1:0-2456 GCA_035938755.1 Solirubrobacteraceae bacterium
GAGCGTCAGCAGGGGGGGCTGGAGCGGACACTGGCCGACCACGTCCTGGCGGTGTCCGAGGCCGTGGATCAAGTCCGGCGGCACACCGGCCAGGACGTCCACCTGGGCGGCTACTCGCAGGGCGGGATGTTCTGCTACCAGACCGCGGCCTACCGCCGGAGCGCCGGGATCCACACGCTGATCACGTTCGGCAGCCCCGTGGACACGCGGCTCGGCATGCCGTTCGGCTTGCCCGAGCAGCTGGTGGGCGAGCTGGCCGATCTGCTGGCCGAGGGGTTCGGGCGCTGGGCCCTCCCCGCGTGGGCCAGCCGGCTCGGATTCCGCCTGCTCGACCCGGTGAAGTCGCTGCGCAACCAGATGGACTTCATCCTCCAGCTGCACGACCGCGAAGCCATCCTGCGCCGCCAAGGGCAGCGGCGGTTCCTGGAGGGTGAGGGCTGGGTGGCCTGGCCGGGGCCGGCGATGGCCGATTTCCTGCGCCAGTTCATCGCCCACAACCGGATGCTCGAGGGCGGGTTCGTGATCGAGGACCGGCTGGTCACGCTGGCCGACATCACGTGCCCGATTCTCACCGTGGTGGGAAGCGTGGATCAGATCGCCCCGGCGGCCGGCGTGCGGGCGATTCGTTTGGCCGCGCCCCGGGCCGACATCTACGAGCTGTCCCTACACGCCGGCCACTTTGGGCTCGTGGTCGGATCCACCGCCAGCTCGGTGACCTGGCCCGCGGTGGCTCAGTGGGCCCAGTGGAGTCAGAACGGACATGGGCTGCCCGAAGGAGTGACGCCAGTTCCCGACGAGGACACAGCGGTCGAGCTGGCCTCGCCGGTGCGCGGCCGGGTGGGATACGGCTTGGAACTGGCGGCCGGGGTGGGGGCCGGCATGACCCGGTCGCTGTCGAGCACGGCCTCCCGCGCGGCTCGCAGCGTGCGCGAGCTGGCCCGCGAGGCGGCCGGTCAGCTGCCGCGGCTGGCCCGGCTGGAGCAGATTCAACCCGGAACTCGTATCTCGCTGGGTCTGCTGGTCCAAGAACGCGGGGCGAGCAGCCCCGATGAGGTGTTCTTCCTGTTCGAAGATCGCGCGTACACCGCCTCCGACATCAACCGGCGGATCGACAACGTGGTGCGAGGGTTGATCGACATCGGTGTGCGCCAGGGGCAGCACGTGGGCGTGCTGATGGGCACGCGGCCCACCGCGCTGGCCTTGACCTGCGCGATCAGCCGGCTGGGCGCGGTGGCGGTGATGATGCGCCCCGACGGCGACGTGGCCCGCGAGGCCGAGCTGGGGCAGGTCAACCAGATCATCGCCGACCCCGAGCGCGCCGGGCTGGCCTCCGGGGTGGCGGGCGGGCACGTGTTCGTCCTGGGAGGCGGCGGAGGCCCTCGGGAGCTCGACGAGCCGCTGGCCGTCGACATGGAGCAGATCGACCCCGACCGGGTCAGCCTGCCCCGCTGGTATCGAGCTAATGCGGGACGCGCCAGCGACCTCGCGTTCATCGTGTTCACCGGCGAGGGGGCGGGTACCCGGATGAGCCGGATCACCAACGGGCGCTGGACCCTGTCGGCGTTTGGCACCGCGTCTTCCGCTGCTCTCGGGGACCAGGACACCGTGTACAGCGTCACGCCGCCGTATCACCCCTCGGCGCTGATGATGACTCTGGGCGGGGCGATCGCCGGCGGTGCCCGCCTGGCCATGGCCCGGCAGTTCGACGCGGCCACATTTTGGGAGGAGGCCAGACGGTATGGCGCCACGGTCGCCTCCTACACCTGGACCATGCTCCACGACCTGGTCGTGGCCCCGCCGCAGCCCGGGGAGCGCCACCATTCGATCCGCCTGTTCATCGGCTCGGGGATGCCCAAGAGACTGTGGCGCCAGGTGGAGCAGCGCTTTGACCCGGCGCGCGTGCTGGAGTTCTATGCCTCGACCGAGGTCGGCGCAATCCTGGTCAACGTCCGAGATGTCAAGGTGGGGGCGATGGGGCGGCCGCTGCCGGGCAGCGCGGACGTGCGGATCGCCGAGTACGACATCGTGGCCGGGGGGTTGGTGCTGGGCCCCGACGGATTCGCGCGGGAATGCGCGGTGGATGAGGTGGGGATGCTGCTGGCCCGGGTCCGGCCCACTGATCTGCTGGGCATGGTGCCGCTGCGCGGGGTGTTCGCGGCCCAGGACGCCTGGGTGATCACCGGCGACCTGTTCCGCAAGGACGCCGACGGTGACTACTGGCGAGTCGACGGCGTGAGCGAGGTCATTCGGACTAAGCACGGCCCGGTGTTCAGCACTCAGATCCGCGACGCGCTGGGTGCGCTGGCCGCCGTCGACCTGGCCGTGGCCTATGGCGTGCGCGGGGGCGGCGACCACGAGCTGGCGGTGGCCGCGGTGAGCCTCCGCCAGGGACATGAGCTGACGGCTCGTCAGCTCACCCGGGGCATGAAGGTGCTCGAGTCCGGGCAGCGACCCGC
>DASZGO010000159.1:0-4156 GCA_035938755.1 Solirubrobacteraceae bacterium
TCGAGCGCTTGGTTACAGAAGCCGGCGAGGTGGACGTGCTGATCGCCAACGCGGCGCATCCGGCCAGCGGGCTGTTCACCGAGTTCGATCAGCAGAAGATCGACAAGCTGCTGGAGGTCAACCTGCGGGCGCCGATTGCGCTGGCTCGGGCGCTGGCCCCACCCATGGTGGCTCGGCGCCGCGGGCACCTGGTGTTCATCTCCTCGCTGGCCGGCAAGGTGGCCTCGCCGGCCTCGGCCATCTACTCGGCCACGAAATTTGGCCTCCGTGGCTTCGCGCTGGGGGCACGGGAAGACCTCCGGCCCTACGGCGTGGGGGTCTCGGTGGTGCTCCCCGGGTTCATTCGCGACGCGGGGATGTTCGCCGCGGCCGACGTCGAGCTTCCGCGGGGCGTGGGCACGCGTACTCCGGAGCAAGTGGCCGCCGCCGTCCTGCAAGCCGTCGAGCGCAATCGGGCCGAGATCCCAGTGGCACCGATGGCGCTTCGACTCGGTGCCGGCCTGGCCAGCGTGGCGCCGGCGCTGGCTTCGGCGGCCAGCCGTCGCATGGGCAGCGACCGGATCGCCAGCGACGTGGCGGCCGGGCAGGAGCACAAGACTTGACCGGTTTAGCGCTAGTCCCGGACGATCTCGTGCTCGCCGGTGACCGAGCTGAGTGCCGTAATCACCTCGTCGGCCAGCTTGGCGCCGTCGTCGGCGTGGTCCGGGGTGGCCTGGACCCTGACCACGACGTCGTCTGAGTCGATCTCCTCGAGCAGCACCTTGGCCCGGTTCCGGGTCGGCGTGCGGATCTGCTCGTCGAGGATGGCCTGAACCTGGCTCGGCCGGATTCCAGCGTTGAGGCGAATCCGCACATCGATTGAGTCCGGCTCTCGCAGCGGCATCACGGCCGACGCCAGCACCACGTTGTTGGGGATCATTACCCGCTCAGCTCCCTGGGCCAGGGTGGTGTAGAGCAGCCCCTGCGAGCTGACGACGCCCTCGATGCTTCCAGCCACAACGCCGGCCTGTAGCCGCACCCGCTCGCCGACCCGGAACGGCCGGGCGCTGATCAGCACCATGCCGGCGAACAGGTTGCCCAGCGTCTGCTGGGCGGCCAGACCGAGGACCACCGCAGTGAATGCAGCGCCACCCACGAGCGTGGTGGGCTTGACTTGCGCGATGCTCAGCGCGGCCAGGAGCGTGATGGCGATGGCCACCAGGCGGATCAGGAATCCCACCGTGCCGGCAGTGGACGGATCCATACGCCGGAAGAACATGGGCGACGCCGCCTGGCCGATGTCTCGAGCGATGGCCCAGCCCAGGGCCACCAGGAGGATCACCGTGGCGGCTCGGATCGGCGTCTGCCAGGCGCTGTGCGGCCCGATCCCCAGGATGTCCTTGCGCAACGCGTAGACCACCAGGATCCCGGTCAGCAGAGGCAGCAGGACCGCGGCTTGGCGCCGCGCCCTGCGAACCACGCTCTGGCTCACATCCGCCGCCAGCCCCGCGCGCTCCCAAGCTTCGCTGCGGGTTTCGAACATTCGGTCGAACCCAGCATCTCGCTTCTCTCTCAGTCGGTTGTACACGCTCCCTAGCTTAAAAGAGCCTGCCTTGGGCCGGGCTAAAGGGTGTGTGATCGTTATGTCTACTCGCCGCTGAATGGCCCGTGGCAGCGGCGGGATCGACGCGCCCTCCGCGCTCGAAAATCGTCCGGCTCTCGTGCCCGACCGTCGGCCGTTTGGCGGCGCGGGCCGAAAATCCCGCGCTGACCAGCTCAGATAGCCGCCGCCGCTCCGCCGCCGGCGCGTAGGCCCCCCGCCGGTACAGCTCGCGGTAGCGCTCGACCAGATCCGGCCGGTGCTCCTCGAGCCAATCGAACCACAGCTGACGGACCTCACCTCTGAGATGAAGTGCGATACCGCTCACATAAGCCGCTCCGGCCTCGGCTGCCATCTCCAGGATCGGCCGCACCTGGTCCGGGTCGTCGTTCACCCCCGGCATGAGCGGCGCCACCAGTACTCCCGTGCGGATTCCCGCCTGGGCAAGCTCGGCCACCGCCTCCAGCCGCGCCCGGGGATTCGGCGTGTGCGGCTCGGTCGACCGCCAGGCCTTCTCATCCAGCGTGGGCACGGACAGCGCGGCGCTGAACTCGGTCCGCTGGTCGATCTGCTTGAACAGGTCGAGGTCGCGCAGCAGCAACGGCGATTTGGTCAGCACCGAGCAGGGGTTCCCGGCGTCCCGCATGGCCTCCCAGATCCCCCGCATCAGCTTGTACCGGCCCTCCACCCACTGATACGGGTCGGTGTTGGTGCCCAGGGCCACGTGCTCGCCTTCCCACGACGGCCGCGTCAGCTCAGCCCGCAGGAGCTCCGGCGCGTTCACCTTGACCACGATCTCCCGCTCGAAATCTTCGGCGGCGTTGAAGCCCAGATAGGTGTGCGTGGGGCGAGCGAAGCAGTTGTGGCTGACCACACCGTTGGCGATGAAGTCGCCCGTGCCGGTGGTGATGTCGTAAAGGGGCAGCGCCCGGCCGAGCGGCTCGATGGCGGAGACCTTCAGGTTCGCGAAGGTCTTGACCATCTCCCCTTCGATGGTTCGCTTGCGGGTGATCGCCGGATCGGTCAGGTGGAAGAAGCGCAGGTGCTCGGATAGGCCGCCGCGAATGCGCATGACACCCAGTCCGTTCGGCCGGGAGGGCTCAGCGACCACGTCAAACCCGAGCCTCTTCGCGCAACGGTCTATCCAGCCGAGAATCTCAGGGTCCTTGTTGCTGATCCGGAGAGCGAAGTCGCTCCTCGACCCTTCGGCATCGAAGATCCCCGCCAGGAACCCGCGGCGCCAGTCGAGGCTCGGCCGGGCTGGCCATTGGACCAGAGCCGCGGCCCGCTCGACCAAACGTCGAGAGCATGCGCCGATCTGGCGTACCACCCGGTGCGACCCGGCGGCAGCACTGAATACACGCTCGGACGTGGCAATCACTTCGGCGGCCAGATAATCCCGAGCCCGTCTGAGAGCCTCGATATCGGTCAGCGCGAGGCGGAACCGGTGCACATCGCCGTTGCGGCCGGGTCGGACATGCGAGTACGACCCAACGTGCCCGTCCCCACGGAGGATCCCGCAGAGATAGCCCTGGCGATAGTCCCGGTTCTCCACCGGTTGCTCCGCGAATCCCCCGGTGCCGACGAGGCTGTTTCGTGTGGTCAGGTGCGGGCGATCCGGTTCGGACCGCGTGCTGTTGAGCACGTGCCTCCACCCGCGGTTGCTGAGGAACCGGTGGTCGCCGCTGGTGATCAGCTCGGTGCCGTCCTCCAGCACGAGCCGATAGGCAGGCTTGATCGTGATCCACTTGTCCAGCACCACAGTCCGTGCGTACTTGCGGTACTTACTGCCGTCGGCGGTCCCGTAGATCTCGTCTCCCACCTCGATCGCCTCGATCGGCTTGTGCCTGCCGTCGGCCGTCAGGACGGGCGTGCCACCCCAGAGGCAGAACTCGCAGGCGTGCGTGCATCCCCTGTAAGCGTTGATCGTCCACCGGAACGGCATCCGCGATGCCTCTGGGACCCTGTTGAGAATCGACTTGGCGCGAACCTCGTAGAACCTGGTTTTAATCGCGCCCGGCGCCTCGAAATGGCGCACCACGGCCTCGTCGCGGTAGCCCGGCAGGCGGGTCCGCTCCTCCTCGTCCATGCTCAGGTTGTTCCAGCGCACGAACATATGTTCGCACTGTGTCCGGACAAGTATCAAGTCTCTGTCGTGCGAACCGGTTCGTGACATCTCCCCACTGGTCCGTGCTCGACCGTCTCAGGCCCGCTGTCGAGCATCCCGGATGGCGTGTGCGGGGACTTGCTGGGCGCTCGATCTCTCGTCAGGAGGTTTTGGTGGCGGCGGCGGCGTCGAGGCGGGCCTTCTCGAGCGCCCACCAGACCTCGATCCTCTGGTGGGGGTCTTTGAGGTCGCAACGGGTGAGCTCTTCGAAGCGCCTGAGCCGGTAGCGAAGCGTGTTGGCGTCTCGAGGTGCGCCGGAGCTAGCGTGACAGTCTCGTGATGGTGATGCGGAGCTGGAGGTAGGCGCGCACGCCGCCGGCGTCGATCGAGCCCATGCTCAACAGCACGGTCCCCTTGCGGTGGTGGCTGACCGCGTTGACGAGGGCGTTGTAGCCGGGTGGCTTAAGGCG
>DASZGO010000160.1:0-4628 GCA_035938755.1 Solirubrobacteraceae bacterium
CCGCGCAGCACCGTGCCGGGAGCCACCGCAAACAGCACCCGGTGGCCGCCCTGAAGCACGCCCAGCTCGACCAGCAGCGGCTGCCGGGGACTCGGCAGCAAGCTGAGGCGCTGCAGCGGGTCGAGCAGCTTGACCCCACCCGCGGCGTCGGTGATCGAGACGGCCACGCTGTAGGACTGGAGCGGTGACAGGCCACTAGGCGCCGGGGCCGGCTTGCGAGCCGGGACTGGTGGCGGCGGAGCTCCGCCCGCCGGGACTGGTCCGCTGACCGCCGACCCTGGGGTGGTGGTCGCTGACAGGGACCCGGTCGTGGCACCCGTGGTCGAGCCCTGACCACCCGTGGCGCCGGCGGCAGCAGTACCAGTGCTGGATGCGGTCCCAGTTGCGCTGCCCGTAACGGGTGCGCCGCTTGGCGGCTGACCGAACGGATCCAGGCCATGGTTCGGCAGCTTGGCCTGGCCGGGGCTGCTCTGGACGCTCACCGCCGGTACGCCCGGCGCAGCGGGCCCGCTGGCCGCGACCGGGATCGGACCCGGGGCCGGTGGCGCCGAATGCAACAGCAGCAGCGGCACGCCGACCACGGCCGCCAGGAGCACCAGGGCCAGCGGCCACAGCCGCTTCTCACGCAGGTCGGTCCAGGCGTTACGGGCCAGGTTGGTGACGGCGGCCGTGCTCACGGCTGCACTCCCGCTACCACCGCGGCCGGGGGTGGCAGGCTGCTGCTCGAGGGGGTCGAAGGGGCGGGTTGCCCGCTCGATCCCGACGTGCTGGCCGGCTGGGTGGTGGTCGCCGCAGGCCCCAGCGGGGTCGCGCCGGCCGCCAGTCCCTGCGCCTGCGGCAGCAGGTACGCGGTGGCCGAGACGGTGGCGTTGATCTGCGGGAAGCCGCCGGCTCCCGGCCCCAGCTGGATCGAGTTGAGTGTCAGCAACCGTCCCCGGACCTGCAAGCCGCCGCGGGTCTGGCCGACGAACCGCTGAAGCTTGGCGAAGAAGTCGGCCAGGTGGAAGAAGCTGCCGCCGAAGGTAAACGAGAACGGCTCGCTGGGGAATCCAGCCGGCCCCACGGTCACCCCGGGTGGCAGCGGAGCCTGGCCCGGGCCGGACGCTGATCCCCCGGTCTGGGAGGACAGCGACAGAGCTTGGAAGTCGACACCAGTGGCGCTGGCCGCGGCCTGCAGCTGGTAGATCAGCGAACCGACGTTGTCGTCGGTGGGGACGGCCTCGCCCAACCGGACCATCGCGGCGTAGCTCGCCCGAAACTGGTTGCGCGCGCTCTGGCCTGAGGCCAGCTCCGACTGGGCCGAAGCCAGCTGGCTCTGCGCCGAGCTCACCTGATGCTGGAGATTGGACAGCTCGGAGCGCTTGGGCTGGATGACCAGCAGCCAGGAGGCGGCCACCGCAGCCACCAGCGCCAGGACAACGATCACCGTGCGATCGCGGACACTCACGGCTGGCTCCCCGAGGATTGTGTGGGAGCGGCGCTTGGCGTGGTTTGGGTGCCCGACGCGGTCTGGCTGGCCGCGCTGGCCTGGGCCGCCACGGGCGGTGTCGGACTCGGCGCACCGGGCGTTCCCGGCGCACTGGGAGTGCCCGCGGGCGGCCCCGTGAAGAACACCACGAGATCGAAGCTCGAAGCCGCACGGGGGCAGCTGGCACCAGTGCCGCTCGCGCCGGAACTCGGCGCAGGCGCCGGCGCTCCGGCCGCCGCGGCCGCACCCTGCTTGGATGCGTTGCTCAGCGTGACTCGCACGACCCCGTTCATCAGCCGGAGCCGGGACATCAGCCGAGCCACGTCATCCTGGGAAGCTGTGCACCCGCGGAGCTCGAACGCCGGGTTGGGCAGGGCACTGCGGATGCCACTCGCCGCCGTCGTGGAGCCGCTGGATGACCCCGTTCCGGCGGTGGCGGACAGCGACTGGAGCGACGTGTTGGCCGGCACCACCTTGGCCAGGTCGTCCATCGTGGCGGCCCAGTCGAAGCGTCCGGAGGCGATCTGGCTTACGGTCTGGGCCCGAGCCTGGGCCAGGCTGGCGAACTGGCTGTACGGGCCGAGCTGGGAGGCCAGGGCTTGAACCACCGGCAGCTGGCGTTGCACCGAAGCCAGCTTGGACTTCTGGTCGGTCACCGAGTTGCTCGTGATGACGTAGATCGTCACCAGCCCCACGGCCAGGGCCAGCAGCCCCAGGACGACGTAGCCGGGGCCACGGAGGTTGCCCTTGCCGGTGCCCTTAACGCGCCGGTAGTCGCCGGGCAGGAGGTTGACCGCTCTCATGACCGGACCTCCTCCACGGTCAGGCCAGCGGCCACGGCAAGCTTGCCCGGCTCGATGCCCCCGAACCCGCCGGCGCGGGCCTCGGCCACCACCCCTATCTCGAACGGGAGGCCAAGTGCGCTGCCGATCTCTTGGCCGAACCCCGGGATGGCCACGGCCGGTCCGGTGAGCACAGCCGACCCGGCGGCGTCTGCACCCTCACGCATGGCCTGGAAGTCGAGCGAGTTGCGCACTTCGTCGGCGATCCGACGCGCCCCTTCGCTCAGCACGGCGCGGGCCTCGGTCACGATCTCCGAATCACCTTCGACGTCCTCCACCGACGCCTGGACCCCGACGTGCACCAGCCAGGCCTCGGCGTGCTCGAGGGTGAGCCCACGCCGCTCGGCCAGCTCGCTGGCAATCGATTCGGTTCCGGCGCCCACCACGCGGGTGAACACGCACGTGGTGCCGGTCGCGATGGCCAGGTTGGTCACCCCGCCCACATTCAGGTAGGCGACCGTCCCGGAGCCGTCGCCGCGATGCAGGGCCCGGATCATTGCGAACGCGGACAGGTCGATGCCTTGGGGCTGAAGACCGGCGCGCCGGATGGCTTCCAGCAGGCGGTCGATCATGTCCCGCCGGGCCGCCACCACGACCACCCGGGTCCGCGCGCCGTCCGGTGTCTGCACCGGACCCAGAATCTGGTGCTCCAGCACCGCCTGGTCGAGCGGCATGGGGATGTGCTCTTGGGCGCTGAACCGGACCGCCGAGGCGATCTGCTTGGCATCGGTGATCGGCGGCAGGTCGACCATCCGCATGGCGATTCGCTGGTTGGCCACCCCAATGCGGACGCGCTTGGGCAGCTTGTGCTGGGTGAACAGCTCACGCAACACGGACGCGACGCCCTCCACGTCCATCACCTCTCCGTCGCGTACCGCGCCCGCGGGGAGGCTCGCGTAGGCCGCGTTACTGACTGCGACCCGACCCGGCGTCCCCTGGACGGCGGCGACATAACCCGGCTCGATGTCGAGCCCGACGGTGTCCTTTTGCAGACTAGGCATCGTTAATCCTCAGATCGACTTCGGACCGGCGCTGGTTGAAGCCGAGGCCCGTGGCATGGACGTTTATGACCGGCCAGCTCGAATTCAGACCACGGAGTGCAGATACACGTGGACCAGGTGCGGACCGGCTAGGAGCCCCACCACGCCCCCCAGCGCCAGAAACGGCCCGAACGGGACAGCCGTCTTGCGGCCCCGGGCCACCCCGACACGCGCCATCACCGCCGCGCCCACCACCACTCCCGCCACCACGCCAACCAGTAAGGCCACGGCGACCGAGCGGCCCAGGAACAAGCCGAGCATCCCGGCCAGCTTCACATCGCCCATGCCCATGCCTCGCGGGTAGGCGAGCACGAACACGAGCAGGAATCCCGCGGCCGCCGCTCCGGCGATCAGCTGCTCGGGCACCCCCGCCGGATGCGTGGCCAGGCCGATGACGATCGCCGCCCCGGCCGCCGGAGCCAGGATCCGGTTGGGAATGATCCGGTGCTCCAGGTCGATCAGCGCCACGGGGACGAGCACGACCACCAGTACCAGGCCCAACGCCACGTCATGGACTGAATGCTTGACCAGCACCACCGCTACGGCTAGCACCGCCGTCAGCGCCTCGACCAGCGGATAGCGGGCCGAGATCGGCTCATGGCAGGACCGGCAGCGGCCGTGCAGCAATAGCCACCCGAATACCGGCAGATTGTCGTAAGGCTTGATGGGCGTCTGGCAGCCGGGGCAGTGCGAGCCCGGAGTGACCAGCGACTCGTGCCGCGGCACCCGGTAGGCCACGACGTTGAGGAAGGATCCGACGACGAGCCCCCCCAATCCGGCGAGCACGAGTCCCATCAGCAAGTTATCGGCGGCGGTCATCACAGTCTCCAGAAAACAGCCGGGCGGGCCAGTTGGCCCGCCCGGGTTTGATAGTTCAGCTGCTTGCGGTCCTGACTACCAGGTACCGCCTGTGCAGCCGCCAGGCTGTCCGCCGCCGGCACCGGCAGCGCAGGTTCGCGCGACGCTTCCAGAGGTGCTGACGAGCGTGAACGTGTCACCCGTAGTGTTGGCGGTCGACGTGAGCGTGTACCCGACGGTCCCGTTAGGGGTCACCGTGGTCAGAGACGGGCCGCCGGCCTGGTTGGCCAGCGTCGGCTCGATCCCGACCAGGGCGGCCAAGTTGGCACCGGTGAAATCGCCGTTATGGTCGGTCCCGTACGTCTCGATGGCCGTCTGAGCGGTCTTCACTTGCGACTTCGCGGACGCGTCATAGGCCTTACCACGCTGGTTGAGGAACGTGGGGATGGCGATCGCGGCCAGAATGCCGATGATCAGCAC
>DASZGO010000161.1:0-1732 GCA_035938755.1 Solirubrobacteraceae bacterium
CGTTCGCCAGCGCCAAGCTCGTCGCCGGTGAGGACGGTCTCGACCGCCAGATCGAGTGGGTGCGCCTGATGGAGACGCCGGACATCCTGCCTCGCGCCGGCGACCTGCTGCTGACGACCGGGTTCCCGATCAAAGACGACCGGATGGCGCAGATCCGGTTGGTCGGCCGGATCGCGGAGTCGGGAGGCGTGGGTCTGGTGGTAAGGCCGCAGCCGTACCTGCGCAAGCTCGCGCCCGAGATGCTGAGCGAGGCCGACCGCCTCAGCGTCCCCCTCTTCACCGTCGCCTCCGGCGTGCAGCTGATCGACATCATGGCCCCCCTTCTCGAGAGGATCATCAACGCCGAGCACTGGCGGCTGAAGCAGTCGTTCGAGGTTCATCGCCGCTTCACGGAGCTCGTCCTGGACGGCAAGGGCGTCAACGAGATCTGCCGCACCCTGGCGGACCTGCTCGAGAGCGCGGTCGTGATCGAGGACGCCAGCTTTCACCTCCTGGCCCACGCCGGCGGCGGCGGGGACCCGCACCGCAAGGAAACGATCCAGCACCAGGGCACGCCGCAGCGTGTCCTGTTCGACCCCCAGATCCAGCGCATGCTGCGCGAGCTGGAGGCCAAACGCGGCCCGATCAAGGTGCCCGCCTATCCCCATGTGGGCATGTCGCGGGAGCGCCTGATCGCCCCCATCCTCACCTCCAACCAGGTGCTCGGCTACATCTCGGTCCTCGACCACCCGGCCCACCACGACGAGCTCGCCTTCCTCGCGCTGGAGCAAGCCGCCCTGGTGCTGGCGCTATCGATCGCCAAGGAACGTGAGCTGTCGGAGGTGGAAGGCCGGGTCCGAGGCGAGTTCCTGGGCGACCTGCTGTTCGGCACCTACGGGGATGACGCCGCCGCCCAGCGGCGGGCGCGGCACCTCGGTTACCCGCTCCACGGGAACCACGTGGTGATGATGGTCGACATCGACGACTTCAGCGGATTCAACCGCGCGCGGCAGATCTCCGAGGACGCCATCCAGGCGCTCAAGCGCGAGTTCCTCCGCCGG
Source organism: Solirubrobacteraceae bacterium (assembly GCA_035938755.1). GTDB lineage: Bacteria > Actinomycetota > Thermoleophilia > Solirubrobacterales > Solirubrobacteraceae > Palsa-465. The sequence continues at coordinate 1,041 of DASZGO010000161.1, forward strand.
GTTACAGCGGTGGTGCGAACCAGCTATCCGAGATCTCTCGTGCAGGGGCGGTCGGACAGCGTGGTGTGCCTGCTGCCGATCGGCACGGAGCCGGGCGATCACCAGTCGCGCGTGCACGCGCTAGGGATCCAGGTGCGGCAGACGATCGCCGACTGGAAGCCGGGATTCTCGGTGTCGGTCGGGTTCAGCGGGCCGACCGAGGCACCGGCGGGCGTGGCCGCGGCGCAGCGCGAGGTTGTCTCGGTGATGGAGTCGCTGGCCCGTTTCAAGCGGTGGGGCCAGGTGGTCGCTGTGCCCGAGCTCGGACTGACCGGCCTGCTTGCCGCCGTCGCGGACGAGCGCCTTATCGACTACGCGCAGAGGCTGCTGGGTCCGCTGGTCGAGCACGATCGCGCGCGCAACGGAAGCCTGGTCTCGACGCTGCGTGCGTACCTTGAGACGGGTGAGCAGCAGGAGGCGGCCAAGCGCCTGCGGGTGCATCCGAACACGCTCCGCTACCGGCTCGATCGGATTCGAGAGATCAGCGGCGTGGACCTCGAGGATTCGGAAACACGCTTGAACCTCGCCGTCGCGCTACGCGTGCAGAGCCTGCTGGGCATGTAACGGCGGCATAACGCCGACCAGGATCTTTTGTCGGCAGCGCACTAGCCCGGCTTCCGGGCAGCGGCTACTCTGCAACCAGTGCCCCCCAC
>DASZGO010000162.1:0-9936 GCA_035938755.1 Solirubrobacteraceae bacterium
ATGTAGGCCCGGCGGACGCGGCCGTCGCGCATCAGAGCGCCGATGATCTGGCGCGTGGCGGTGTTGATCGGGACGGCCAGTCCCAGCCCGACGCCGGCCACGGCGGTGTTGATCCCCACCACCCGGCCGTGGCTGTTCACCAGCGCTCCGCCCGAGTTGCCGGGGTTGAGCGCCGCGTCGGTCTGGATCACATTGTCGATGAAGCGGACCGTGCGCCCGGAGCGGGCGGGCAGTGAGCGGCCGAGCGCCGACACCACGCCAGCGGTCACCGATCCGGCAAAGCCGTGCGGGTTGCCGATCGCCACCACGAGCTGTCCCACCCGGAGCGCTTCAGCGTCGCCCAGTTCGGCCGGCGCCAGATCGTCCCCATCCACCCGCAGCACGGCCAGATCGGACAACCGGTCCAGGCCGACCACCTGGAAGTTGAGCTCGCGCCCGTCCACGAACGCCGCCCGGCCCGGCCGGCCGCTGGCCCCGCCCCGGTTCGAGCTGACCACGTGGGCCGAGGTGAGCAGGAAGCCGTCCGGGGTCAGCGCCACGCCGCTTCCGGCGCCCGCGGGGACCGTGCCTCCGCGGGTGCGCCGGAGGATCCGCAGGTTGGCCACGGAGGGCGCCAGCCGCTCGGCCACGTTGACCACGACCTCGGAGTAGGCGTCGAGCGCCTCGGCCTCGGCAGCATCAGGGATTCGCGCATCAGTCACGCTCATGACCGGTCCTCCTCCCGCAGGCCCACGCTTACCGTCTGCTGATCGGTCCCGCGGACGATGTCGAGCTCCAGGCTGTCGGCCTCGCTGGCCGCGTCGAGTGCCTCGTACAGGACGTCCAGCCGCTCGGTGGTCTGGCCCTGCGCGGACACGATCAGGTCACCGCGTTGTAGGCCGGCCCGGTCGGCCGCGCTGCCGCGCTCGACGGCCCGGATCAGCAGTCCCTCGCGCTCGGGCAGGCCCACGGCCCCGCGCAGCCGGCGAGCCACTCGAGGCGGAGCCAGCGCCACGCCGAGGCGCACCGACTTCGGCTGCTCGCCTCGCGCGATCGCGTCGACACGCTGGCTGAGCGCCGGCCCGGCCGGCACGGCCAGGATCAGTCCGGGGTCCACCCGGACGGTGTTGATTCCCAGCAGCAGACCGGAGGCGTCTACGAGCGGGCCGCCCGAGGATCCTCGGGGCAGCGGCGCGGTGTGCTCGATCGCCCCGGCGATCCGCCGCCCGCGCCGCCCCCGGAAGCTCCGGGTGGTGCTGGACACGAACCCCGGGGTTACCCGAAGCCCGCGGCCCCCGGGATTGGCCAGCGCAAACACGGCGCGGCCCAGGGGCACGTCGCTCACCGGCGACTCCCAGCGCACGGGGGTGATGTCGCCGGTCTCGACGGCGATCAGGGTCACGTCCACGTCCTCGTCGGACCCGGCCACCGAGCCGGTCTCGCGCCGGTCGTCGGAGAACACCACCGTGGCCTCCTCGTGGCGGAGGTTGTGGGCGCTGGTCAGCACCAGGCCCGGGCGCACGATGACGCCGGAGCCACCGCGCCAGCCGCGCCCGATTCCCACCACCGCAGAACCGGTCTGGTCCGCCGCGGCCTGGATCGATTCCTCAAGTTCAGTAATGACAGACATGCAATACGCCTCTCCGATTGTTCCTTGCAACTTGCAAGTGACTATCCTAGCAACGGTGAGTGCGTTTACGATCCACACCGTGGAGAGTTCCCAGCCTGGGGCCAATGACAGCCCCGTGAACGCGCTGGCCGAGGCGGCGGCCGCGGTGGGTGACCGCTGGACGCTGCTGGTCATCGCCGCCCTGCTGGACGGCCCGCGCCGGTTCGGCGAGCTCCAGGAGGAGGTCCGGGGCATCGCGCCCAACGTGCTCAGTCAGCGCTTGCGCGCGCTGGAGCGCAACGGGTTGGTCGCGGCCCGCCCGTACTCCGAGCGGCCGGCGCGCTTCGGCTACGAGCTGACTTCGGCCGGTCGCGAGCTGTCCGGCGTGCTGCGCCTGTTGGCCGGTTGGGGGGCCCGCCACGCCGGCGGCACCGCGCCCCGTCACGCCGTGTGCGGCACCCCGATGGAGGCTCGTTGGTGGTGCCCTACCTGCGAGCAGCCGGTCGACGAAGACCAGGGAGAAGAACTTCACTTCGCCTGAGCAGGAAGAATGCCCGCATGGTGCGCTTGGCCGGCCTGGTGATCTCGATCGGGCTCGTCGACTCGCTCAACCCGACGACCATTGCCCCGGCGCTGTTCCTGGCCTCGGAGAAGCGGCCCCGGGCCCGGGTGATCGAGTTCACGCTCGGGGTTTTCGCCGTCTACCTGGTCGGCGGCGCGCTGATCGCGCTTGGGCCCGGCCAGCTGCTGCGCTCGATCGTCCCCCACCCCCACCGCACGGTCCGCCAAGTGGGCGAGATCGTGGCCGGAGTGCTGCTCATCACGGCCGCGGGGTTGCTGTGGCTCGGGCGCAAGCGCTTGGTCGAGCGAGGCTTGCCCAAGGTCGATCCCGAACGCCGCTCGAGCGCCATCCTCGGCGCCGCCATCACCGCGGTCGAGCTCCCGACGGCGTTTCCCTACTTCGCGGCGATCGCGGCCATCGTCGGCTCGGGCTTCGACGTCGTCCGCCAGCTCGGATATCTGATCCTGTTCAACGTGTGCTTCGTGCTCCCGCTGGTGGGCATCGTGGTCACGCTGACCGTGGCCCCGGACCGTTCGGAGCAGCTGCTGGGACGGGCTCGCGGTTTCCTGGAGCGGCGCTGGCCGGACGTACTGGCCATCCTGGTGCTGGTGGTGGGGATCGCCGCCGTGCTCCTCGGCGCCACGGGCTTCGCCGCCAACGGCGCCACCCCGTCCGGGCGCTTCTTCCAGCGTTTCCGCCGGATCCTGCGCCTGCACCCGTAGGGCTAAGAAGCCTCGCGGCCGTTGGTCCGGGCCCGCGCCACCATGCGCTTCATCCCGGCCAGCCAGCGCTCGTTGTCTGAGGCTTTGAACGTCATGTACTTGGAGAGCTGGGGGTGGGGGAAGATGAGGAGGCGCTCGGCGCGGATCCCGTCCACCACCGCCTCGGCCACGTCCTCGGGCTCCAGCAGCTCGTCCTGCATGAGCGCCGCCGACCCGACCTTGTCCTCCAGCGCCAGCTCGAGCATGGGCGTGCGCACACCCAGCGGACACAGGCAGGAGACCTTGATCCCCGCGTGGGCGTAGTTGATGTTCAGCCACTCAGCCACGGCCACGGCGGCGTGCTTGGTCACCGAGTAGACCAGCGCTCCGACCTGGGTCAGGATGCCCGCGGCCGAGGCGGTGCTCAGCAGGTAGCCGTCGCGGCGCTCAAGCATTTCGGGCAGCAGCGCCCGGGCCGCCCACACGTGGGCCATCACGTTGACCCGCCAGGCCTGATCCCACGCCTCGTCGGAGGCCTCGGGGGGACCGCCGTCGGGGCCGGGGATGCCCGCGTTGGAGAAGAACACGTCCACGGGACCGCCGACCTCGCGCGCGCGAGCCACCAGCGCCTCGATCTCGGCCGGCTGACCGACGTCGGTCTGTAGCGCCGTGCCACCCACCTGTTCGGCCACCGCCTGGACGTTGTCCAGGTTGAGGTCGGCCAGCACCAGCGAGCGGGGGTTCTCTGCCGCAAACCGCCGGGCCAGCGCGGCGCCGATCCCACTTCCCGCGCCGGTGATCACCACGTTGCGGTCGGTCAGCTCCATGACCTGGCCACCCTAAAGGAATACGATCCGTGACGCTGCCCAATTAAGGAGAGAACACGTGGACTTCGAGTACTCAGACCGCTGCAAAGAGCTTCGGGAACGTCTCCTCTCGTTCATGGACGAGTACATCGATCCCAATGAGAGCGTCTACGAGGAGCAGCTGGCCGAGCTCGGCAATCCGCACGGTCATCCGCCGATCATGGAGGAGCTCAAAGAGCACGCCCGCGAGCAGGGGCTGTGGAACATGTTCCTGCCCCACGAGGCGCCGGACGGCACCGGTGGCCTGAGCAACCTCGACTATGCCCCTCTGGCCGAGATCATGGGCCGCAGCCACATCGCCTCCGAGGCCACCAACTGCGCGGCGCCGGACACCGGCAACATGGAGGTGCTGACCCTGTTCGGCAGCCCGGAGCAGAAGGACCGCTGGCTGCTGCCGCTGCTGGAAGGCGAGATCCGCTCGGCGTTCATCATGACCGAGCCTGACGTGGCCTCGTCCGACGCCACCAACATCCAGCTGCGGATCGAACGCGACGGCGACGAGTACGTGCTCAACGGGCGCAAGTGGTGGTCCTCCGGGGCGATGCGCGACCGCTGCAAGATCATGATCGTGATGGGCAAGACCGATCCCGACGGGGTGGGCGGAAGCCAATTCAAACAGCAGTCGATGATCCTGGTGGAGCCCGACACGCCTGGGGTGAAGATCCTGCGCAACCTGCGGGTGTTCGGCTACGTGGACCAGGAGAGCCACGCCGAGATCCTGTTCGAGGACGTGCGGGTGCCCGCATCCAACCTGATCGCCAACGAGGGCGACGGCTTCCTGATCGCCCAGGCCAGGCTGGGGCCGGGCCGGATTCACCACTGCATGCGGACCATCGGGGCGGCCGAGCGGGCGCTCGAGCTGATGTGCCAGCGCGCCGTCTCCCGGGTCACGTTCGGGCAGCCGCTGTCCGAGCGGGCGAACATCCAGGACTGGATCGCCGAGTCGCGGATCGAGATCAACATGGCCCGGCTGCTGACGCTCAACGCGGCCTGGCTGATGGACACAGTGGGCAACAAGCACGCCCGGACCGAGATCGCGGCGATCAAAGTGGCGGCGCCCACGGCGGCGCTCAAGGTGATCGACCGGGCGATCCAGGTCCACGGCGGCGGAGGCGTGTCCGACGACTTCCCGCTGGCCAGCATGTATGCCCACCTGCGCACGCTGCGCTTCGCCGACGGTCCGGACGAGGTGCACAAGCGGACGATCGCCCGGCAGGAGCTGCGCAAGCTCAAGGAGCAGGTTCCGGCACCGGCTTAGGCGGGCAACCTCGGGGTGTGGAGCGAGCCCACCGCAAGCAGGCGCGCCGCTACCGGTTGGGCCGTGACGAGGCCGCGGGTCCCGGCCTGAAGCGCGTGGTGGCCGGACAGCTGGCCAACGCGGTCGAGTGGCTGACCGCCGACGACGCCGCCGCGGGCGACGCCGTGCACGATGCCCGCAAGGCGCTCAAGCGAAGCCGGGCCGCGCTGCGGCTGGGCCGGGACCTCGTCGGCGGCCAGCGCTACCGCCGGGAGAACGCCGCGCTGCGGGACGCGGGCCGGGATCTGTCCAAGCTCCGCGACGCCCAGGTCCTACTCGAGACGCTGGACGAGCTGGCGCCGCCGGCCAGCTTCCCCCGGTTGCGCCAGGCGCTGGACGAACAAGCCGGATCCGGCCAGAACAACGGCCAGGCCCGGCCGGAGATCAAGGCCGTGGTACCGCAGCTGGAGCGGGCGCGCGATCGCGTGGAGGGCTGGGCGCTGCCCGAGGAGGGCGGGGCCGTGCAGCTGGCCCCGGGCTTTGAGCGGATCTATCGTCGCGGCCGCCGGGCGCTCCGGGCCGCCCGCCGTGACCCCAGCGTGGAGAACCTGCACGAGCTGCGCAAGCGCAGCAAGGATCTGTGGTACGCCGCGCAGCTGCTGCGAGACGCCAACCCCAAACGGGCCCAGGCGCTGTCCCGGCGAGCTCACGAGCTGTCGGATCTGCTGGGCTCAGACCACGACCTGGCGATCCTGGTCCAGCGCGCGGCCGGCGATCCCGGTCTGCTGACGGCGCCCGAGCGAAAGCGCCTGGGGAAGCTGATCGCGTCCCGGCGCAAGCGCCTGCGCGGCCAGGCCATGGACTCCGCGGGTCGGCTCTACCGGCGCGAGCCCGGCAAGCTAATCCAGCGTTTGGCGCTTACGTGACGTGAGTCCCTCCGGTCGGCTGCTAGCTTCCCGGCTGGGCCGCATGTCCCTGACCGACGTAGACCTCAGCTTCGTCCGGGACCTTCCGCTCGCCCAACAGGCCATCGCTTTCGCCCGCGAGCGCCACGGCGACCAGCGGCGGGACGCGGACGGCGCACCGTTCCTGGTCCACCCCCTGGAGGTCGCCGCGCTGCTCGAGCGCTCCGACTACCCCGATCACGTGGTGGCCGCGGCGGTCCTGCACGACGTGCTCGAAAACACCGACGTCGAGGCGGGCGAGCTGAAGCGGCGGTTTGGCCCCGAGGTCTGCCATCTCGTGGACACGGTCAGCGACGACATGTCGATCGAGGACGAGGAGGCCCGCAAGGCCGACGCGCGCGAGCGGGTTCGCGCCGCGGATCGCGACGCGGCCGCCGTGTTCGCCGCCGACAAGATCAGCAAGGTGCGGGAGCTGCGCATGCTCCTGGCCAACGGCAAGATCGAGCCTCTGCGAGCCGAGACCAAGCTCCGGCGCTACCGACTGGCGCTGGAGATGCTGGAGGAGGTGATCCCCGGCAGCCGGCTGGTGGAGATCCTGCGCTTCGAGCTCGAGAGCTTGGAGTCGCTGCCCCCGAGCGCCGGCGATCAGCCTGACTGACCCTGGAGCGCCCGACGGTCAGCCTCGGTCTGCGGCTCATCGACCAGCGACCGCGGGTACAGGTGCTCCTTGAGCACCACATTGAGCTGCGCGCCCAGGAGCGTGACGATCGACTGCAGGTAGAACCACCACAGGATCGTGATCACCGTTGCGAACGACCCGTACGTCGATTGGGCGCTCTTCAGGTGACGGGCGATGATGAACGCCGACAGCTGCTGGAGCAGGAAGAACACCACGCCGGACAGGAGGGCCCCGGGCAGTACGTCGCGGATGGTTACGTCGCGGTCGGTGAGCATCCGGAACGCGGCCACGAACAGGCCCACGTCCAGGGCTATCGACAGGATCCAGCCTCCGACGCGCCCGCCCACCGCCAGGTGGATGTCCTGCGACGAGCTGATGACGAAGCCCGAGATCAGCGTGGTCACCACCAGGCCGACCCCAACCGTGGCCAGGACCTTGAGGCTGCGCAGCACCTGCTTGACCATCCCGGGCCGAGCCGGCCGAGGAATCGCCCACACCGAGTTGAACGCGGTCTGGACGGCTCGCACCACGCCCAGTCCGCTCCACAGCGCGGTGGCCCCACCCACCACCACGGCCCACCACGCGCCCTTGAGGCCTTGGATCTTCTGGGGGTCGAGCAGCGGGAACATCTGGGCCACGTGTCTGAGCACGTTGGTCTTGTCGCTGGCCGGCAGGACCCAACCGAGGACGCTGACCAGCACCAAGAACAGCGGGAAGATCGAGAAGAACGCCCAAAACGCGATCATCGCGGCCAGGCTGGTCGAGTTGTCCTCGGAGAACTTCTTGAACGTGGCCAGCGCGATGCTGGCGGGCTTGGCCCGCTTCTGCGCGGCGTCGGCCTTTTTCAGAACGCTCACCCCGGGAGTGTTACCCGGTGGGGCGCAGGCTTCAAAAGTGCCCGGCCACCGCCGCGGCGGAGATCTCGCGCGTGTCCTCGGGCGCCGGACGCAGGATCAACACCTCAGCGGGGACCTTCTCCAGCAGCCACTCCAGGTCCTCGCTGCTCAAGCCGGTGCGCGGGCTGTCGGTGGCCGACACGATGATGCGGTCGAAGTGCTCTTGCTCGAGTAGGCGCCGCAGCGCGTCCCGGTACGTACGTCCCCGGATCACGCGCGAGTCCACGGGAATGCCCTGCGAGCTCAACCGCTGCTCAATCGCCTCCAGCAGCGGCATGCCCTGTGAGCACTGGGCCGGCAGCGGCGAGTCAACCGGTAGCTGCCGCGGCACCCGGGCCAGGAACGCCGGGACCACGGTCGCGTCCTCTGCCTTGGCCAACCGCGCCGCGGCTTCGAACGCTCGCCGGGAGATGGACTGACCGGTGAACGGCAACAGGATCCGCCCTACCGTGCGGGGACGCTCGATCCGGGGGCGCCGGCCGTGGGGCGGTAGCCAGTATCCGGCCGACAGCCCGACAGCCAAGCAGCCGACGGCCACGCCGGCGATGATGAGCCCGCTCATCGCTTCTCCTCGGAGCTCCGCTGGGCCCGGTCGGCCACGATGCGCACGTCTACCCCAGGCAGCAGCTCCATCAGTCGCTGGGGCAGCGGGGTGCGGACCCGGGCCAGCCCGCGAGCCGGCCGGCTGCGACCCATCAGGACATAGGTGGTCCGCCGCTGCCGGGCCACCTCGGCCACGGCCGCAGCCACGTCGTCGGACTCCTCGACCATGAGCCGAGCCCCCAGGACCGAGGCCAGCTCTCGCAGCGCGCGCAGCGAGCGCTCCTGTTCGTCGGACAGCGCGGGCCCCGGCGGGCGGATCCACAGCAGGTCCAGCTGGGCCCCCAGTCGCTGGGCCGAGCGCCAGGCCCGCCGGACCAGTCGTTGGGTGCCTGGATAGGGCTCGACCAGGGCCAGCAGTCGCTCGCTGATGGCCAGCGGCGCCTCGCGGGCGATCGTCTCGTCCCGCGTGCCCACGGGCTCGGCCGTGGTGATGCGCTTGGATCCGACCTCCTGGGCCACCTCGCGCAGCGCCACCTCGCGCAGCGCGGACAGGTTCTCGATCTTGAAGAAGTTGTTCAGCGCGGCATCGATCCGCTCGGTGGGATACACCTTGCCCGCCCGCAGCCGCTCGATCAGCGCCTCCGGGGGAAGGTCGATCATCACGATCTGATCGGCCCGGGCGAGCACGTCGTCGGGAATCGTCTCGCGCACGCGGATCCCGCTGAGCTCGGTGATCTGATCGTTCAACGATTCCAGGTGCTGGACGTTCACCGTGGACAGCACATCGATGCCCGACGCCAGCACGTCGTCCACGTCCTCGTAGCGCTTGGCGTGCTCTACCCCCGGCGCATTGGTGTGGGCCAGCTCGTCGATCAGGCAAAGCTCAGGGGCGCGGGCGAGGATCGCCGGCAGGTCCATCTCCTCGAGCACCGCATCCCGGTAGTGCACCCGGCGGCGAGGGATGATCGGCAGCCCCTCGGCCGCCTGCGCCGTCTCCACGCGTCTATGGGTCTCCAGCAGTCCGATCACCACGTCCCGTCCCGCCTCCTGCTCGGCGTGGCCTTCGAGCAGCATGCGGAACGTCTTGCCCACGCCCGCAGCCATCCCCAGGAACACCCGGAGGCTCCCCCGACGCTCGCCCGCGGTCTCCGGACCGGGCGCGTCGTGGAAGCTGGGCACATCGCTCATGCTCCAAGCAGGTTATGCACGATCAGGTCGATCAGCTTGATCCCGGCGAATGGAGCGATGATCCCACCCACGCCGTAGATCCACAGGTTGCGACGAAGCAGAGCGCTGGCGCCGATCGGCCGGTACCTCACCCCCCTGAGGGCCAGCGGGATCAGCAGCGGGATGATGAGGGCATTGAAGATGATGGCGGAGATCACGGCCGACTTTGGGGTGCCGAGACTCATGATGTTGAGCACGTGCAGAGGGCTCTGCCCGCCCTTCGAGGCCGCCCAGGTGACGGCGAAGATCGCCGGCAGGATTGCGAAGTACTTGGCCACGTCGTTGGCGATCGAGAACGTGGTCAGCGCGCCGCGGGTAATCAGGAGCTGCTTGCCCACCTCTACGATCTCGATCAGCTTCGTCGGGTTGGAGTCCAGATCGACCATGTTGCCCGCCTCGCGGGCGGCCTGGGTCCCCGTGTTCATGGCCACGCCCACGTCGGCCTGGGCCAGCGCTGGGGCGTCGTTGGTGCCGTCGCCCGTCATGGCCACCAACCGGCCGTCGGCCTGCTGCTCCTTGATCAGGGACAGCTTGGCCTCCGGCGTGGCCTCGGCCAGGAAGTCGTCCACCCCGGACTCCGACGCGATCTTGGCCGCGGTCAGGCGGTTGTCGCCGGTGATCATGATCGTCCGGATGCCCATCGCCCGGAGCTGATCGAACCGCTGGCGCATCCCCTCCTTGATCGTGTCCTTCAGGTAGATGACGCCCAGCACTTGCGAGTCGCGAGCCACC
>DASZGO010000163.1:0-1689 GCA_035938755.1 Solirubrobacteraceae bacterium
CCGGGTCCTTGTGGAGGCACTTCAGACAGATGGTCTCCAGGTCGCGCGGAACCCCTGCATTCAGATGCGACGGAGGCGCCGGGTCGATGGCGATCACCTGCCGCTCGGTTTCCGCGGCCGAGTCCCCCTTGAACGGCGGGCGCCCGGTGAGCAGTTCGTACAGGATCGCCCCCAGGGCATAAACGTCAGTCGCCGGCCCGATCGCACGCGACCGGCCCAGCGCCTGCTCTGGGGCCATGTAGCTCGGGGTTCCGATCCGGGTGCCGCTCAGGGTGAGCTCGGGCCCGGCCTCGACGTACCTGGCCAGTCCGAAGTCAGTGACCTTGGGCGTCCCGTCGGCGGTGAGCAGGACGTTCGCCGGCTTCAGGTCCCGGTGGACAATCCCGCAACCGTGGGCGGCCTGGACGGCCCCGGCCAGGGCGGCGACGAGTTCGGCCGCGGGCCGCGCGGGGAGCGGGGCGCCAGCCAGCTTGTCGGCCAAGGTGCCTCCCTCAACCAACTCCATCGTGAAGTAAGGACAACCGCCGGCCTCCCCATAGTCGTGTATCTGGACGACGTTCGGGTGGCGCAAAGCGGCGATGGTCTCGGCCTCCCGCTGGAACCGGGCCCGATCCGGTCGGCTGGCATGTGCGCCCGCGAGAATCATCTTGAGGGCCACCAGGCGATTCAGCTTCAAGTGGCGCGCCCGGTATACGACACCCATCCCGCCGTGGGCGAGCACGACCTCGATTTCGTACCCCTCAATCCGGGGTAGTGCGGTCCCACCGTCCTGGTGAGCATCGTCGCCCTGGCGCTTGGCGTCCCGTGGTGGAAACAGGTCCTCCATCTGGGCCTCAACGCTCTGGACCCGCTGCCATTGTCGGCGCACCTCGTCCAACAGTTCGGGGCAGCCCCGGCACACCTCGTCCGGCGTCCGGTTCGAGTTCAGTGCGTCCTCGAGGAGGTGACGGATGCGGTGCTCGATGGGCATAGTGCGAAACCTCACCCCGCGCCGGTGTTCCCACCGTCAGGCCGCAGGTCGGGCAGTTGTTCTACCAGCGAGATCAGCGCGCCCTTCAGCCGCCGCTGGACGGTTTTGGTTGACACACCGAGCAGTTCCGCGGCCTCGTCATACGCCAGCCCGTGGAAGCGCACCAGGCTGAGCACTTCGCGCTCCGCCTCGGGCAAAGTGTCGATCGCGGCCAGGATGCGCTGGGCGACCGGGCTCAGTCCTGAGCCGGAACTCTCCGGCGCGGTGACCGCGTCCTCGTGTAGCTGGAGGATGTTGGGCTGGTTATCTAAGCGGCGGGCCAGGTCATTCAGCTCCCAGCGCATATGCTGTGTGGCAAGAGCGAAGAAATCCCGAGCCGACCCCGGCCGGACCTCGCGCAGGGCCTTAAGCAGTCGCGCGACCACCGCGCCCAGCAACTCGTCCGACTCCAGATTGAGGGGCGGTCGGGTGAGCCGGGGGTAGCCGTGGTACAGCAAGGCCGACGACAGCAGGCGCAGCCGGCCGACGGCGCTGGCGATCAAGTCGCAGATCACGTGATCAGCCGGGGCGTCGCCGGCCAGAGCGTCCAGGTACCGTTCGACGACGACAGTCGTCTGATCGTTGGGCATACGTGACCGCCTTTCAGGCAAGCGATGGCAAGGTCGATCGTACTGGTCAATCGGTCGGCCGCCATCGGTTGTCCACCGTCAACGCTTTGC
>DASZGO010000164.1:0-1972 GCA_035938755.1 Solirubrobacteraceae bacterium
AAGGGCGCCACTCTCACCCACCACAACCTGCTCAACAACGGGCACTTCCTGGCGCGGCTGCTGGCTTACACCGAGCGCGATCGAGTGTGCGTGCCGGTGCCGCTGTATCACTGCTTTGGGATGGTGATCGGGAACCTGGCCTGCACCAGCAGCGGCGCCTGCATCGTCTATCCGGCTGAGACGTTCGATCCTCAGGCCACGCTGACGGCGTGTCAAGCCGAGCGCTGCACCAGCCTGTACGGCGTCCCGACCATGTTCATCGCCGAGCTGGGCCACGCGCGGTTTGACCAGTTCGATCTGGGGACGCTGCGGACCGGAATCATGGCGGGCTCGCCCTGCCCAACCGAGGTGATGAAGCGCGTCGGCTCCGGCATGGGCATCGAGCAGATCTCGATCGCGTTCGGGCAGACCGAGACCTCGCCGGTGTCCACGTTCGTCCGGGTCGACGACACACTCGAGCACCGCTGCGAGACCGTGGGTCAGGTGATGCCGCACACCGAGATCAAGATCATCGATCCGGCGAGTGGCCAGCTCCAGCCGCGCGGCGAGTCCGGCGAGTTCTGCGCCCGCGGTTACCTGGTCATGCGCGGCTACTGGAACGACGAGGAGCGGACCGCCGAGGCCATCGACCCCGGCGGCTGGATGCACTCCGGAGACCTGGCCACGATGGATGACGAGGGATACGTGCGCGTGGTGGGGCGGATCAAGGACATTGTCATCCGGGGTGGCGAGAACATCTATCCCTCGGAAATCGAGGAGTTCCTCTATACGCATCCGCACGTGGAGGACGTACAGGTGGTCGGCGTGCCGGACGAGCGCTACGGCGAGGAGCTGATGGCCTGGGTGATCTGCCGGGAGGGGGCGAGCTTGTCCGACGAAGACGTACGGGAGTTCTGCCGGGGCAAGATCGCCCACTACAAAATCCCCCGCTACGTGAAGTGCGTCGACGCCTTCCCGATGACCGTGACCGGCAAGGTGCAGAAGTTCAAGATGCGCGAGACGGCGATCGAGGAGCTGGGGCTGGAGAAGCCAGCGGCGATCGCCACCGCCTAACCCGGCCCGGAGCTACCCCACGCCGGCTGGCCCCGGCTCCGGCGCCGCCGGCGAGCCTCGCGCAACGATCGGCGGTAGCCCAGCCGCCCCAGGTTCGCATGCACCTCCCGGATGCGGTCCAGGATGTAATCCGCCACCTCCTGCTGGCGCTCTCGGCTGGGGTCCGCCTCAATCTCGAACCGAAACGGCTCGCCGTACTGCACGAGCACCTTGGGGAACTGCAGACGCTTCCAATTGCGCACCTGGTAGGAGTTGAGAATCGCGACTGGGACCACGGGAGCGCCTGACTGCAGGGCCAGGCGTCCAATCCCTGGCTTGGCCTCGTCGGCGATCTTCCCGGTGCGGGAGCGTCCCCCCTCCGGGTACATGACCACCAGCTCACCGCGCTCCAGCAGCGTGAACGCAGTCTGGAACGCCTCCTCGTCGTGATGCCCACGCCGAACCGGGAACACGCCGCCGTGGCTGAAGATGTAGGTGGCCACCGGGTTGCCGAACAGCTGTGACTTGGCCATGAACCGAACCCGACGGCGCGGGAAGGCACCGGCAAAGAAGTGGTCCATGAATGAGCCGTGGTTAGGGGCCAGGATCACCGGCCCGTTAGGCACGTTCTCCGTGGATATGGCGCGGGTCCGGAAGAAAAACAGCAAGTACGGGACCACGAGGGAGCGCGTGAGCTCGTACGTCCACCCGGCCGGCCCCCGACGCGCCCGCGCGTGGAACTGATCGAAATACTCCTTGGGCCGCGGGTCCTTGTAGACCTGGGGCTTGAGCTCGACGTCGGTCACGTTAAGTCAGTACCCCGTTCAGCGGACCCGGTGACGCGCCGCTCTCAGTGTTCCGCCCAGTCGCCGGCGCGCTCCAGCGCACGCCGCCATCCGGACACCAGGTTGTCGCGCGCATCAACCGACATGTGGGGCTC
>DASZGO010000165.1:0-2820 GCA_035938755.1 Solirubrobacteraceae bacterium
GACAGGGCGGTGAACGCAAAGTCGTTCATCTCGTCGCTGGTGTAGCCAAGGTACTCGTACTCGTCGCCGAGCTTGTAGCCCGGGGGCACGAGCACGCCGGCCGCGGCGGGGAGTGTCTCGGCCAGCTTGTCCTGAACGCGCTTGGCCAGCTCAGGATCGCGCGCCTTCTGCTGGAGGAACCAGGTGCCGTAGGCCACGTGCCGATGCTCGTCCTGGGAGATCTTCCTGAAGCCCTCCAGGTGGCCGGACAGGATGCCGCGCGCCTCCAAATTGCCGGTCTGGAAATACTGGCCGGTGAGGGCCAGCGTGCCCTCGATCACCATGTGGTAGAGGGTCACGAAATCGACCTTGGCCTCGATGCTCGACGGGTCGGACAGCAGGGCCTGATGGGACTCGACGAGGTGGCCGTCGAACAGAGTGAAGTAATCGTCGTTCAGGTCCTCCCGGGCCTTGATCAGGCGCTGCTCGAACGAACCGTCGTAGGCGAACACCTGCTCGAACACCCGGTTGAAGTGCTGGGCGTGCCGCGCCTCGTCCACCTGCTGGGTGAGCAGGAACGCCTCCTCATGCTTGTCCTCGGCGGCCATGACCAGCCCGGAGAACTGGTTGGTCACGCGCTCCTCGCCGACGAAAAACGCCGCCAGGCCCCACATCATCTCGTCGTGCTCCTCCTCGGATAGAGACTCCCAGTCACGGCGGTCCTGGTCGAGGCTGATGGCGTGTGCGGCCCAGTTCTGGCGCTCCCACAGGCGGTAGAGCTCAACCGGCGTCATCAGCTTGATCTGCGGCAGCTGCGACTCGTCCGTGATCGTGGCCACGTCGCCCTGAACGGTCAGATCCAGAAGGCTGGGCATGTGTCCGTCCTCTCCTTTGCTGGTTAGCCAGCCAAAGACTATCCGTCGCCGGACGCCGGCCCCGAGGATCCGCTGAGCAGGCGCTCCCGCAGACGGTCGGTCTGCCCCGAGGCGGCGGCGCGGGCGGCCCGTTCGTCGCTCAGGTCGATCCCGTGCTCGGCGGCCAGATCCATGAGCTCCTGGCGCTCCTCGTCCTGCTTGGCGAACAGGTAGAACATCCAGGCCAGGATCAGCGTGGTCAGGATCATCTCCTCGACCATCATCAGCCCGCCCGCCAGGTTCTGGTCCGAAAGCGGGTTCAAGCCGCGGGCCGCGTCGGTGGGCTTGTACACGGGATAGAAGACCGTGCTGGCCCAGATCAGGACGTTGCCCAGCACGGCCCCCACGAATCGCACCCCGATCACGTACAGGAGCTTGGCCCAGCCCGTGAACCAGGCCGGCTTGGGCAGAGGCCCGATCAGGGCCAGCCAGAGCAGGCAGCCGAACCAGAAGAAGCAGATGTGCTCGACGGCATGGACCAGGTCGTGGTTGATCGCGGCCTGATACATGAACGGGATGTGCCAGCCGTAGAGGTTGAGGCCCCACAGCGCTAGCGCGACGGCGGGGGAGGCCAGGACCCGCACGGGCCGGGTCAGACGGAAGTGCAACAGGGGGGCCAACACCGGCCCGGTCAGCCCCAGCACGACGAACAGCGACGCGATGTCGCCAATGAAGATGTGCTGGGCCATGTGGGCCACCAACACGTCGTCGGACAGGGTGTCCAGCGGCCCGACCTGAACTGCGGTCATTGTGGTCACGCCGAACACGAAGGACACGATGCGCCACTTCGGCACCGGCCGGCCCTCGCTGTGCAGCGTCATGGCCCGCCGCGTGTACAGCACCAGGTAGGCGATGAACGCCAGCTCGGGCGGCAGCGATTCGCCGAGGTGCATGGCTAAGCGTGCCCGGGCAGGTACTCGGGCGGCGGTGCGTTAGAACTCTCAGCGCTGGCGATCTGGGCCAGCAGGGCCGAGGGGCTGGTGCCGCCGAGCACGCGCAGGCGGGGGAGGGTATACCGACTGTCCGCCCGGCTGGCCCACCCGGGCGCCACGGTGGTCGAGCCCACGAAGCCGGCCGCCTTGACCTCGGCGATCACGCTGGCGTCGTAGTGACCCGACGGATAGCAGAACCAGTTCACCGGGACGCCGTAGCGCTGGCGCAGGAGCCGCCGCGCGGTGACCACCTCCTTGTGCAGCCCGGTGGAGCTGAGGGCGGTGAGCTCGGCGTGGCTCATCCCCTGGGTGTCGAGCTCCCAGCCGCCAGCCAGGAGACCGCGCACCTGGGCCTCGGTGAGGCCCCCTTGGGACTCCGGCAGGCCGGTCAGCTGGATGTTCTCCACCCCCACCCAGCCCAGCCGTTTGAGCACCGGCAGGGCGTTCGTGTACTGCGACGCGTAGCCGTTGTCGAAGCTCAGCACGATCGGCTTGCCTGGCCCCAGGGGCACGCCGCGGGTCCAGTTGGCGTGGAGCTGGTCCATGGTCACCGCGTGCCAGCCGGCGGCTTTCAGGGCCTGCATCTGGGCGGCGAACTCGGGGGCCGGCACGTACAGCCCGGGGTACCTGACGCCCGCGACCGGAGGATTGATCACGTGATACATGAGGATCGGGACCTTGGCGTGGCCGGGTTGCCCCGTGCCCGGGGCCACGGGCGGCTTGGGCCGCGCCGGGCTGGCCGGTGGGGCGGACGTGCGCGGCGCTCGGGCGGCCGTGGAAGTCGAGCTCGAGCTGCCGCAGGCCGCCAGCGCCCCGCTCGCGACCAGCACCGCGAGCGCGGCGCCTGCGTTCCTGAGGCTCATGCTGGGATAATGGCAGTCAATGGCTGTCGAGCTCGGCGCGATCCTGGTTCCCATGGTGACTCCGTTTGGCGCTGATGGGAGCGTCGACGAGGAGGCAGCAGTCCGGCTCATGCACCATCTGGTGGACCAGGG
>DASZGO010000166.1:0-8576 GCA_035938755.1 Solirubrobacteraceae bacterium
GACGATAGGCTCGCGAGTGTGTGGAGCCTGCCGTGAGCCGCCTCGGCCGCCTCGTGCGGCGGGTCCCGAGACTGCCTAGCGAACGTGACTGGGAGCGCTCGGCGGTGCTTGAGCCGCACGTGGTAACGCGCCATCCCGAGCTGATCAGCGATGGAGGTGGGCTGCCGTTCGCGCCGGCCGCGCTGGCCGGCTCGCCCGGGTTGCTTGACCCGGACGATCCTGCCGTGGGCGTGCTGATCGCGCAGCTCAGCGACCGGACGGCGGGACAGCGTGCCTTCCGCACGCCGTGGACGCGAGACACGGCGAGACCGGCGGCGCCACCAAGTCTCGAGGGCTGGCGAGTGCTCGCCCGTACCGAGGATGAGGTCCTCTTCGCACGGGGCCAGCCGCCCCAGCTGCTCACCGTCGCCGTGGGCAAAGACCGGCGTCGCGCTACCTGGAGCTTGATTGGGACGAGCAGGTCGCGGCCACTACGGGCCACGCGCGACGGGATCCGAGCGTCGTCTTGGCGCCTAGATCCAGCCCACGAGCTCGATCCGAACCAGACCGTGCTGCGGGTTCTGCTAACCGAGCAGACGTTCTCAGGCGCCCAAAGGGCAGACGGTCGGGTGCTTGCGCCTGACCTCTACCACACCGCCGAAGAGCTCGTACTCACTATGTACGTCACGCCACGACCAGGGTTCCAAGCCCGGTCTCCGAACCCCGAGACCGCCGTGCGCGTCGCCCTTCCTGAGCCTGTCGCTGCTCGGCGGGTGATCGACGGCGCGCTGTACGACACGTAGCTACTCGCCCGCGTCAGCAGGGTACGGGGGTCACACCAGCGCTGGCGTCGGCATCACGACGGGCCATAGCTTGAGTGATGAGCTCCGCCACCGACCAGCGCCGGAGGGGTCGTGGCCGGATGGCCGGTGTCTCTGTCGGTGTCTGTGGCTGTGTCTGGTTCGTGTCTTTACTCATGTGAGTCTCCTGGGTGTGTCTGTTTACGCGCCCTGCGCGCCGACAGCGAGCTCTGCGCTGGCGTCGGACTGGGCCGTGCGAGCGCGGGCGGCACCATCTGTGGGAAGGACGATTAGCGCCACGAGCAGGCCCACGCCGAACAGCGCGGCGGCCCATTCGAACGCCGTGGTGTAGCCGTGGATCGCTGCCGCGCTGGTTATGCCCGCGGCCTTGGTGTGGGCGGCGGCGTAGCTGGCCGCCGCGCTGGCGAAGATCGTGCTCAGCAGGGCGGTCCCGACCGAGCCCCCGACCTGCTGTGAGGTGTTGACCATTGCGGAGGCGATGCCCGCCTCACCGGTCTTGACCCCGAGAGTTGCGGTGGAGAACGCGGGCGCGAAGATGGAACCCATGCCCACGCCGGTGAGCAGCAATCCGGGAAGAACGTGGCTGACATAGCTGGCGTGCGGCGTCAGGCGCGTGAAGAAGATCATGGCGCTGATCCCGAGCGCCATCCCGGTGATGACGATCGGTTTAGCACCCGTGCGGGCCAACAGCCTGGTCTGCACCGTGGTTGCCGTGAGGACGATCATCACCGTCATCGGCAGGAAGGCCACGCCGGTCTTCAGGGGCGAGAAGCCGAGGTTCTGCTGTAGGTAGTAGGTCAGGAACAGGAACACTGCGAACACAGCCGAGCCGGCCAGCGCGATCGTCGCGTACGCGCCTCCGCGCGCCCGGTCCCACACGATGTGCAGCGGCAGAAGGGGGTGCTCGACCCGGCGCTCGAGCGCGAGGAAGCTCGCCAGCAGCACCGCGCTGGCACTGAGTGCGAACACCGTGAGCGGATTTGACCACGAGCTGGTTTCCGCGTTGGAGAAGCCGAACACGAGCGCAAACAGACCCAGCGAGCCGACGGCCACGCCAGGAAGGTCGAGCCGGGGACGGGAGGGCTGACGCTCGCTGCTCAGCAGCCTGAGCGCGGCAATCGCTGTCGGGACCGCGATCGCGAGGTTGACGTAAAGGCTCCAACGCCAGGAGATGGCCTGGGTGAGCGCGCCGCCGAGCACCAGCCCCAGCGAGGCGCCGCCGGCCGCGATCGCGCTAAAGATGCCGAACGCTTTGGCTCGGTCCTTCGAACCCTGGAAGGTCACGGTCAAGAGCCCTAGGGCCGACGGAGCCAGCAGGGCGCCGAACACGCCCTGGAGTGCCCGAGCAGCGACCAGCATTCCGAACGATTGCGACAGACCGCCGATCGCCGACGCCACCGCGAACCCGCTCAGTCCGGCAATCAAAGTCCATTTGCGACCGAACAGGTCGCCGAGCTTGCCGCCCAGCAACAGGAGGCTTCCGAACGCCAGCGCGTAGGCGGTGATGATCCACTGCCGGCTGCCGGTGGAGAAGTGCAGCGCGTGCTGGGCGGAGGGCAACGCGACGTTCACCACGGTGGCATCGAGCACCACCATCAGTTGCGCCACACCCAGCACGGCGAGAACGGCCCAGCGGTTGGGCTGTGGCTTGGTCGTGGCGGCTTGGGTGTTGGTGCTCATCGCGTTCCTTTCCGTTGCACAGATCAACACCTTAGCAAGTATCATCCCTGTTGCAAGTATCAATTACTCAAGACGTATGATCCCCCACTTGCAAATGATCCGGAATCTGCGGTATAGTTGCCGCCGTGAATCCTGAGACCGCCACATCGATGATCCTGGTGCCGAGGTTGGCCAAGCAGATCATGCGGCGTACCAGTCCTGAGCGGGTGGGCATGGATCTGCGCCTACTAATGGCGCTCAGCTATCTGGGCGACCACGACGGCACCCCGCAGCAGGAGCTGGGCGGGACGCTGTGCATGGATGCCAAGAACGTGGTGCTGCTGCTCAACGATCTGGAGGACGACGGGTACATCATCCGTCGTCGGGACAGCGAGGACCGGCGGCGTCACCTCGTATACATCACGGCCGCCGGCCGTGAAGCCCTCGAGCACGCCGCCCGCGTCCTGGAGGAGATCGAGGGCGACGTTCTCCAAGGTCTCGACGCCGAGGAGCGAGCGACGCTCTGGGACCTGCTCACGCGCGCGGTATCCGCTGCGGAACTCGCTGCGCGTGACGCGGGAACCCCGGCGCTGACGTAACCAAGCACCACCCGGCCAATAGCATCAGCGCCCGTGGTCGCGCCCGCCCCGGAGAAGACCCGTGACGCCGAGCGCAGTCGGGAGGGACTTCTAGCCGCAGCCGAGCGTTTGTTTGCCGAGCAGGGCTACCAGGGCGCCAGCCTCAACGACATCGCGGCCGCGGCCGGCCTTTCCCGGGGCGCCCCCAACTATTTCTTTGGCTCCAAGGAGCAGCTGTATTCGGAGGTCATCGAGCGGACGTTCACGGCTCGCGACCAGGCGACCAGAGCCGCGTTCGACCCTGTGCACGAGTGGTGCCGCGCCGGATCCGGGTTGGATGAGCTGCGCGCGGCGCTCGCCTCGGCCGCCGAGGACTACATGGCTTTCCTGGCCGCGCGCCCGACGTTCCTCAAGCTGATCATGCGCGAGGAGCTGTCGGGGGGCGCATCGATTCGGCGCCGCAAGAGCAGGTCGACGGCGATGGAGGACGCGTTTGCTGCGTTGCAGTCGGCCGGCGCCGACCGTGGCCTCACCGAGTTTGCCGTCGCGGATGCGGTGCTCCTGTTCATCTCGCTGACGTTCGCCCCCATGTCATTCTCAAACACGCTCATGCGCGCGGTCAGGCGTGAGCTGAAGAAGCCCGCGGCGCGGAAACGTCAGGTGGAGCTGGCCGTCTCCCAGCTCATGCACCTACTGGCCGGCTAGCTCGGCCGCCGCGTCTTCCAGCTTGTCGTCTCCATAAAAGATGCGGTCGGCTACGCGGATAGACGGCACGCCACGTACCCCGGCCTGCCAGGCGCCATCGGTGGCTTGCCGAAGCGCGTCCTTGATCTGCTGCTGCGTGACGGCCTCCCTGAGCTGATCCGGGTCGAGTCCGACCTCCTCGGCCGCCTCCGCCAACACCTCAAGGTCGGCGATGTCAGCGGCCTGCGCGAAATGGCGGTGGTACACGGCGTGGGCAAACGGTCGGGCGGCCCCGTTTAACTTGGCCCAGGTCGCGGCTCGGTCGGCGGCCAACGAGTTCGCCGGCCAGTCAGACCGCCAGGCCAGTGGCGGCAGGCCGTAGCGCCGCGCCCGCTCCTCGACCTCGTTCATCCCGGCCTGGCGCTGGTTGGTGAGCGCCCAGGATCCCCATCCGCGGCGCGGGAACATCGCCCCGAGCAGCACCGGCTCGAGCTCGACCGGGTGGCCAAGCACGCTCTCGCCGCGCTCGACGGCCAGGTACGCGTAGGGCGAGGCGAGGTCGAAGTAGATGACGGGACCTTCAGGCATCCCCACAACCAGCCATCGGGATCTGGCCTTCGACCATCCCGCTGCCTCGGTGTACCAGTCGTCGACCTCTGACCCGTTGCAGCAGGCGGATGGCGGATTGATTTTCCGCCGACACCCAGGCTGTCAGGGTCGAGATCCCTCGGTCACACGCTTCTCGGATCAGCGCCTGGAGGAGCAAGCCTCCAACGCCGTGGCCCTGCCACCCATCGACCACGGTGAGAGCGAGCTCGACGGCCTCATCACCGACCACACACCGACCCACGCCGACCGGTTGGCCAGTTTCGGCGACGCAAGCAACGACGGCAAAATGACGGTCGGTCTCCAGCAGCCCGACCCAGGCGAGGGCTTTCTCCTGATCAACCAGAGGCACTCCCCACCGAAGCTCGCGCGTCCGGGCGCTGAGCGATCTGAACGCCTCCCGGACCAGACTCCCGTCGCTTGGGGACAATGGCCTGACCACAACCTCAACCACCTGCCGGTCGTGTTCAAGGATCATCGCCTCACTAGTATATCTAACTAGCTGAACGCTCATCAAGTTACCCGCCGCTAGCCCTCAGCTTTGATTCTCGATCAGCTCAAGATCCCCATCGTGTTGGCGCCGCTGGCCGGCGGCCCGTCGACCCCCGAAATCGCAGCCGCCGTGGCCGACGCCGGGGGCCTGGGCTTCGTCGCCGCGGGATATCTGAGCGCGGGCGACCTGGCTCAGCGGATCGAGACCACCCGGTCGCTGACCACTGGGCAGATCGGGGTGAACGTGTTCGTGCCCGGTCCGCCGGCTGACCCAGCGACCTACCGCGGGTTCGTGGAGGGCCTGAGGGCGTGGGCCGACACCGAAGGCGTTCCGCTCGGCGAGCCGCGATACGGCGACGATGACTGGTCAGCCAAGCTCGACCTGCTCCTAGGTGATCCGGTGCCGGTCGTCTCGTTCACCTTCGGGTGCCCGGATCGGGAGGTGATCGACCGGTTCCGCCGAGCCGGCTCGGAGGTCTGGGTCACCGTGACCTCGCCCGAGGAAGCCAGCCAGGCCGAAACCGCGGGGGCCGACGTGTTGGTGTTGCAGGGCGGAGAGGCCGGCGGTCACCGGGGCTCGTTCGTCGACCGTCCGGATCTCCCGGTCTACGGACTCCTGGCGTTGCTCTCGTTGGTGCCGCAGGCGGCGTCGCTGCCGATGGTGGCCAGCGGCGGGATCGGAACACCCCGGGCGCTGGCCGCCGCTCTGTCCACGGGCGCCATGGCGGCTCAGATCGGGACCGCGTTCCTGCTCTGTCCCGAAGCCGGCACCACCGGCGCGCACCGGGCCGCGGTCAAGACCCAGCGGGAGACCGCGCTGACCCGAGCGTTCACCGGCCGCCTGGCCCGCGGCATCCGCAACCAGTTCCTGGACCAGCACAGTGCCGGAGCGCCAATCGCCTACCCGGAGATCCATTACGTGACAGCGCCGATGCGCCAGCAGGCGCGCCAGGCGGGCAACCCGGAGTTGGTGAACCTGTGGGCCGGGGAGGCACATGCGCTGGCCGAGGAGGCACCGGCCGCGGAGATCGCCCGCCGGCTGGCCGCCGGCGCAAGCGTTAGCCGGTGAACCGGGGGGCAGGCTGGCGCGCCACCGACCCCGACTCCTACAGCGCTTTTAGATCGATCTCTCAGTTCTCTTCGGCTGGTGGGCCACCGTGCCCGCCATGTCCGCCACGTTCACGCCGAGGCTGACCGAGGAGCGGGAGCTCCTTTGCCAGCCCCTCTCCCGGCCGGACATCGAGATCGTGGTCCCGGTCTACAACGAGGAGCGGGTGCTGGCCCAGTCGATCCATCGCCTGCATCGCTTTCTGGGCCGCCACCTGCCGTTCGCCTGGCGGATCGTGATCGCCGACAACGCCAGCTCCGACCTCACGCCGGAGATCGGACAGCAACTGACTGACCGCCTCCCGGATGTGGCCTACCTGCGGCTGGACCAGAAGGGCCGCGGCCGCGCGCTGCGGGCTGCTTGGAGCCGGAGCCAGGCCCGGGTGGTGGCATATATGGACGTCGATCTGTCAACCGACCTGCGCGCGCTGTTGCCGCTGGTCGCCCCGCTGCTGTCCGGCCACAGCCAGCTCGCCATTGGGTCACGGCTGAGCCGGGGGGCTCGGGTCACGCGCGGGCGGAAGCGCGAGTTCATCTCGCGCTCCTACAACCGGCTGCTGCGGCTGGTGCTGCGAGCTCGGTTCAGCGACGCCCAGTGCGGCTTCAAGGCGGTGCGCAGGGACGTCGTGGCCGACCTGCTCCTGGCGATCCGGGACCAGGCCTGGTTCTTTGACACCGAGCTGCTGGTCAACGCCCAGCGAGCCGGCCTGCGCATCCACGAAGTGCCGGTGGACTGGATCGAGGATCCCGATTCCCGGGTGGACATCGTGTCCACGGCGCTGGCCGACCTCAGAGGGATGGCCCGCCTGGTCGCGGCGGCCCGCCCGGCTCGGTTCCTGGCCATCGGGATCCTGTCGACGCTGGCCTACGCGCTGCTGTTCGCGCTGCTGGCCGGGGTGGTGGGGGCTTCGGCCGCCAACGCGCTGGCCTTGACGGTGACCGCGATTGCCAACACAGCCGCCAACCGGCGGTTCACGTTCGGGCTGTGGGGGCGTCGAGGAGCGCTACGGCAGTTTCTGGCCGGGGGGCTGGTTTACGTCCTGACGCTGGGCCTCACGACTGGGGCCCTCGACCTGCTGCATCGGATCGACCCCATGGCCTCCCGGGGCTGGCAGTTGGCCGTGCTGATCCTGTCCAGCCTGGCCGCCACCGTGACCCGCTACTTCGGCTACAGCGCGTGGGCGTTCAGGCGCCGCGATAATCGGAGTGGGTTTGGCGCCGGTGGGCTCGGCCAGCCACGCCCCCGGCGAGCCTGACCGGGTTAGCCGGTGAACGGGGGTGGCTGTTGCTACGCGGCCGGGGCCAATCGCTCCGGCGCCCCGAATCCCACCAGCGCCTCAGGCAGGACCACCGAGCCGTCGGCCTGCTGACCGTTCTCCAGCAGGGCGATGATCGTGCGCCCGACCGCGACCGCGGTGCCGTTCAATGTGTGGACGGTCTCAGGCCGGCCGCCGTCGCCGGCCGGCCGAAAGCGGATGTCCAGGCGCCGGGCCTGGAAGTCCGTGGTGTTGGAGCACGAGGTCAGCTCGCGGTAGCGGTCCTGGCCGGGGAGCCAGGCTTCCAGGTCGTACTTCTTGGCCGCGGAGGCGCCGAGATCATCCACGGCGATCGCCACCACCCGATACGGGATCGCCAGCTCGCTGAGTATGGACTCCTCGATGCCCAGCAAACGCTCGTGCTCTCTGGCGCTGTCCTCCGGCGAGACGAAGCTGAACATCTCGACCTTGTCGAACTGGTGGACCCGGAAGATCCCCCGGGTGTCGCGCCCCGCGGCACCGGCTTCGCGGCGAAAGCAGGTGGAGAACCCGGCGTAGCGCAGTGGGAGCTGCTCGCCGGACAGGATCTCATCGGCGTGCAGCGAGGCCAGCGCGACTTCTGATGTGCCCACCAGGTACAGGTCATCGTCGGCCAGCCGGTAGATCTGCTGCTCGGTATCGGGCAGAAAACCCGTCCCGTAGAGAGCCCGCTCGCGGACCAGCACGGGCGGAATCACCGGCTCAAACCCCTCGGCCGAGAGGCGCTCGAACGCGTATCGGACCAGCGCCAGCTCGACCAGCACCAGCTCTCCACGCAGATACGCGAACCGCGACCCGGACAGACGCACGCCCCGCTCCATGTCGATCCGCTGGCCGGCCAGTTCCAGATGGTCCCGGCCGGTGCGCCCGGCCTCCCCCACCTCACGCAGCACGGTGTCCTCGTTCGGCGCATCGGCGGCCGGCAGGTTCGGCAGCAGGGAGAGCTCGGCCTCTCGCTGGGCTGCCAGCTGGCTCTCCTGGTCGCTCAGCGCACGGCCGCGAGCCGCCAGCTCGGCCAGCAGTTCACGCTCCTCGGCGCTGGGCGGCCCCTTGCGCCCCCGGCTGGCCCGGTTCTGCTCGGCCTGGAGCTCCTCGAGCTCGGTCCGGATGGCCCGCCAGCGCTCGTCGAAATCCAACACCCGGTCGAGGACGGCCAGCGGCTCCCCCCCGCGCCGGGCCAGCCCGGCGCGGACGG
This sequence comes from Solirubrobacteraceae bacterium, assembly GCA_035938755.1. Classification (GTDB taxonomy): domain Bacteria; phylum Actinomycetota; class Thermoleophilia; order Solirubrobacterales; family Solirubrobacteraceae; genus Palsa-465. The sequence continues at coordinate 8,417 of DASZGO010000166.1, forward strand.
CGTCCGGGTCGCGGCGGATCAGGCGGATGTCGAGAACGACTCCGCTCCCGCCCTACGGAACCTTGGACGTCTTGCCCTTGCGACCAGCTGACGCCGGCTTAGCTGCGCCCGAGGTGGTCGACTGGGCGGTGGTGGACCCCGAGGCAGTGCCGCCGGGGCC
>DASZGO010000167.1:0-7095 GCA_035938755.1 Solirubrobacteraceae bacterium
GGAGCGCCACTTCCGGGCCTATCCGCGGACCGACCGTGAGCTGCTGCCCGTGGGCGGCGTGCTCCAGTGGCGCCGCGATGGCGAGCTCCACGTGTGGAATCCCGACACGGTGGCCAAGCTCCAGCACGCCGTGGGAACGCACAACGGAGCCGGTTCGAACGGGGCCGACCCGCGCACCACCTACAAGGAATACGCGGAGATGATCAACGACACCGCTGTCCGCAAGGGCCTGCTGCGAGGCCTGATGAGGCTGTGCCCCGCGGGCCCGGCGGTGCCGCTGGAGGAGGTCGAGCCGGCCACCGAGATCGTGAAGCGGTTCACCACCGGCGCGATGAGCCTAGGGGCGCTGAGCCGCGAGGCCCACGAGACCCTGGCCATCGGCATGAACCGGCTGGGCGCGCGCTCCAACACCGGCGAGGGTGGGGAGGACCCCGAGCGCTACGTGCCGGATGCCAATGGAGACCTCCGGCGCTCGTCGATCAAGCAGATCGCGTCGGGCCGGTTCGGGGTCCACGTCCATTACCTGGTCAACGCCGATCAGATCCAGATCAAGATGGCCCAGGGCGCCAAGCCGGGCGAGGGCGGACAGCTGCCCGGCCACAAGGTCGACTCCTACATCGCCAAGATCCGCAACTCGACACCGGGCGTGGGGCTGATCTCGCCCCCGCCACATCACGACATCTATTCGATCGAGGACCTCAAGCAGCTGATCTACGACCTGCGCTGCGCCAATCCCACGGCGTCGGTGTCGGTCAAGCTGGTCTCCGAGGTGGGGGTGGGCACGGTGGCCTCCGGGGTGGCCAAGGCGAACGCCGACCACGTGACGATCGCCGGGTTCGACGGCGGGACCGGCGCCTCGCCCCAGTCCTCGATCCACGGGGCCGGAGTGCCTTGGGAGATCGGGCTGGCCGAGACCCAGCAGACGCTGCTGCTCAACGACCTGCGCTCGCGGATCACTGTCGAGGTGGACGGGGGCATGCGTACCGGGCGGGACGTGGTGGTGGCGGCCCTGCTGGGAGCCGACGAGTTTGGCTTCTCGACCGCGCCGCTGATCGCCGTGGGCTGCATCATGATGCGGGTCTGCCACCTCAACACCTGTCCGGTGGGCGTGGCCACCCAGGACCCCGAGCTCCGCCGGCGGTTCAAGGGCACCCCTGAGCACGTGACCGGCTACATGATGATGGTGGCCGAGGAGGTGCGGGAGATCATGGCCTCGCTGGGCCTCCGGCGGGTGCAGGACATGATCGGGCGGACCGAGCTGCTGGACACCGTGGAGGCGGTGGAGCACTGGAAGGCGCAGCGGGTCGACCTGACGATGGTGCTGCAGAACATGGAGCTGCCGCCTGACACTCCCCGCTCCCGTACTCGTCCCCAGGTGCCGGTGCTGGACGACGCGCTCGACTGGGAACTGCTGCGCAAGTGCGCGCCGGCCATCGACGACGGCGACCAGGTCAGGTTGGGTCCGATCCCCGTGCGCAACGTCAACCGCGCGGTGGGGGGGATCCTGTCCGGAGAGATCGCCCGCCAGCGGGGCCTACGGGGCCTGTCCGAGGGCGCGATCGAGATCGCGTTCTCCGGCTCGGCCGGTCAGAGCTTCGGCGCCTGGCTGGCCCCGGGTGTCTCGTTCTCGCTCCGCGGGGAGACCAACGATTACACGGGCAAGGGCCTGTCCGGCGGAATCATCGCGGTCCGCCCGCCCGAGAAGGCGATGTTCCTGGCCGAGGAGAACATGATCGTGGGCAACACCGTCCTGTACGGCGCCATCGCGGGCCGAGCGTTCTTCCGGGGGCTGGCCGGGGAACGGTTCGCCGTGCGCAACTCGGGTGCCTATGCGGTGGTCGAAGGCGTTGGCGACCACGGCTGCGAGTACATGACCGGCGGGCGCGTAGTGGTGCTGGGGCCGACTGGCCGTAACTTCGCCGCCGGCATGAGCGGCGGGATCGCTTACGTGTACGACAAGGACCGCCAGTTCGCCGACCGCTGCAACCTGGAGCTGGTGGACCTCGAGGAGCTGGACGAGGCCGGCGAGGCAGAGCTCAAGGCGCTGATCTCCGAGCACGTAGCACGAACCGGTTCGCTGGTGGGGCGCAACATCCTGAGTTCCTGGGCCCGCGGGGCACGCGATCGGTTCGTCAAGGTGATGCCGCGTGACTTCAAGCGCGTGCTGGCCGAACAGGCGGCGGAGGCCGAGGCCGCCGCCAGCGACCCGCAGCCGGCCTGACGCCTCCGAGCTAGTCTCAGGCGGTGCTGAACCGCGTGCTGGGGGGCGTCGTAGCGCTGGTGGTCGTGCGGGCCGATCCGAACGACGCTCTCGGTGCTCCTAAAGCTGGCGGTGGCGAGCGCATCTGGTCAGCACGCCAGCTCGTCGAGGCGCCTGACCCTCACCGGCTGAGGCGCTAGTGCAGGAGCGCCCCGGTCACTCCCTGGATAGTGTCGATCCCGTAGTTCATGTCAGGATCGCCGTCGGTCATCACAGCCAGGGAGAAGGTGTGATGGTGGCCCTCCAGCCGCCCGATCTGATGTACGAGCTGCCCCAGTGAGGTGCCGCGCCATCCGCCCTTGAAGAACACCTGGTATCCCAGGGGCCGGGCGATGGCGGGGATCCCCCAGCTCTCGTAGCCCGCGATCGTGGACAGCAGGTAGCGGGCGTAGCCCACGAACTCTCTGGGGATCAGCGAGTCCATCTTGAAGAAGAACTTGGCCTGGTCGGCGGCGCTGAGCTGCGCGTTGGCCCAGATGCCGGAGATCGAGAACTCGGTCATGCCGGCCAGATGGGCCACCGCATACAGGCGGCCGTCGCCCACGATCGACCAGGTCTTCGTGGCCGCCGAATTGTCCGAGACGTTGATCATCGGATACAGGAACGAGTTGCTGTCCGGATCGACCGTGTGCTGGCCCCGCTCATTCAGCATGCGCAGATAGGCCACGAGCAGCATCGCCTTGACCACGCTCCCGGTGATGAAGGTCCAATGCTCATGCACCCCGGACAGGCGGCCCTCGGAGTCGATCACCGCAATGGCGGTGCGACCGGCCCGGCCGGACAGGTACCGCTCGGCGCTGGCGATGGCCCCGGGCCCGGGAAACCCGTAGGGCAGAGAGCCACCACCGTGATAGCCGCGGCCTGGGCACCGGGCGAACCGGCGAGGGTTGGCCAGCGCCAACCCGTCGCTCGCGCGCAGGCAGGCTCGCCAGCGAAACCGCCCGGCCGGGAGCGCGACGGTGGTGGACAGCACGACCACCTGAGCGCTCAGCCGGTGCGCGCGGGTAGGCCGGACCCGGGCGAAGCGTCCGCGTCCGGAGGCAAACCACCAGCTCACCCGGCCGGAGAAGTGCAGCCCGCGCGGGTGGAAGACGACGACCGTGACCCGCTCCCGGCCCAGCGGCAGCGCCTTGATCTTGGTGATGGTGCGGCCGATCACCTGGACCTCGGTCAGCGCAGTGGCCGGGGTCCCGGCGACGTCGACCCGGTAGCGCGTGTCCCGGTCCGGGTTGACCGTGAACGAATACGATCCGTCCGGGCGGATGGTCGTGGTGGTGAACTTGTTGGGGATGGGGAACGGGTAGGGGCTGGCGAACAGCCGGACCTCGCTGCCCGGGGGGGCGCCGATGACCGCGCCGAAGATGTGGGCTCGGCCGCCGCTGTGGATCTGGGTTGGGGTGGCCCGGACGCTGATCGTCGTTGGTGGCCCGGGAGGGTCGCCGAGGGCCACCGCCGGCCCGCAGAGCAGCGCACCAGCGACCAGCGCTGTGCCCACGCACCTCACTGCACTCCCTTCCATGCGGTCGCGACTCTATTGGACTGCCGGCTGCGGTTGGTACTCTCGTCGGCCCCATGGGTGAGCTCGGTGCATTCCTGACGATCCACCGGGTCGGCTTTGACAAGCGCGACCCGCGTCAGCGCGTGCACGACTTCAAGCAGTACTTCGAGCTGCAGCCTGAGGAGGAGCTGCAGCGCCAGGGCGCGCGCTGCATGGACTGCGGGATCCCGTTCTGCCACGAGGGCTGCCCGCTGGGCAACCTGATCCCCGACTGGAACGATCTCGTCTACCGCGGCAAGTGGCGGGAGGCCTCCGAGCAGCTGCACGTGACCAACAACTTCCCCGAGTTCACGGGGCGCATCTGCCCGGCGCCGTGCGAGTCCGCTTGTGTGCTGGCCATCAACGACGATCCGGTGACCATCGAGCAGATCGAGATGGCCATCGCCGAGCGGGCGTTTGAGGAAGGCTGGATTACGCCTGAGCCGCCCGACCGGCGGACCGGCCGGACGGTGGCGGTGGTGGGATCCGGTCCGGCCGGGCTGGCGGTCGCCGCCGAGCTCAACCGGGGCGGTCACACGGTGACGGTGTATGAGCGTGATGAGGGCCCCGGCGGTCTCATGCGCTTCGGCGTCCCGGACGCCAAGCTCGAGAAGTGGGTCATCGACCGCCGAGTGGGGATCATGGAGCAGGAGGGCGTTCAGTTCGTCTACAACAAGGACGTGGGCCGGGACGTGGATGCCCAGGCGCTGACCGGCGAGCACGACGCGGTGGTGGTCACGATCGGTTCGCGGGTATCCCGGGATCTCGACGTGCCGGGGCGCCAGCTCAAGGGCATCGAGCTGGCCATGGACTACCTCTACCAGCGCAACCGGTGGGTGGCCGCCCAGGAGGGCCGGCCGTCGCGACCCGCTGCGCCGGGGACCGAGATCAGCGCCCAGGACAAGCGAGTGATCGTGATCGGCGGCGGCGACACTGGGATGGACTGCATCTCCAACTCCCACCGCGAGGAAGCTCGCAGCGTGATCATGCTCGACGTGTACGCGGCCCTGCCCGAGCACGGGCACGACCCCCGGCACCCCTGGCCGCTGCCGCCCAAGCGCACCGCGACGACCTACGCGCTGGACGAGGGGGGCCGCCGGCGGTGGGGGACCGAGGTCACTGGCTTCGGCGGCAAGGACGGCGCCCTGTCCCATGTTTACGCGCGGCAGGTCACCGGGACCTCGTCTCGTGACCTGACCCCGGTGCCCGGAAGCGAGTTCGTCCTGGAGGCCGACCTGGCTTTGATCGCGATCGGGTTTGAGCACCCTGAGCACGAGGGCCTGGTCGAGCAGCTGGGCCTGGAGCTGGATCGTCGGGGGAACATCCGCACCCGCCAGACGTACCGGACCTCGGTCAAGAAGATCTACGCCTGCGGCGACGCCCGCATCGGTCAGTCGCTGATCGTCACCGCCATCGCCGATGGCCGCAAGTGCGCGCGGATCGTCAACAAGGACCTGGGTGGTACACCGATGGAAGCTGACCGGGAGATGCTGGCCGTAGGCGCCTGGAGCGGCGAGTCCGACCGCACGCTGCGCCATGAGGCCGAGGCCGCGGGCACCGTCCGGCCCGGGGAGGAGTTCTTCACCGGCCCCGGAGCGCAGGGCCGCTAGCCGGCACCGCACGCTCCTTCTGCCCGGTGCCGAGGCCCGGTTCAAAGCTCGCAAGGTGCGGTTTGAATCCGCCGATGTTTGGGAAGCGTTAAGATCGCAGCGGGCTACGTGCTTGGGGGTTCGCGATGTGATTGGCAAAACGTGGGACGAGGCAACTCGTTCCTATCGGTCAGGGAACTGCGCCCCCACTTCCCTGACTCTCCCGGGGGGCCTGGAAGGATCCGGGCCCCCCGGGCACCTCTGTCCCCGGCCGCGCCGTCACCGGCTGCGACGCGCGCGCAGCCGCTAGCAGGCAGACTCCAGGCGTGCCCAGCTTCTGCCGACACAACCGCCTGATCCAGAACTGCCCGATCTGCTCGCGGGAGCAGGACGTCGAGGCCAGGCCGATCATCTCGTCGCGCGCCGGACGAGTGGAGCCCCGCCCGACGCCCCCGCGTTCCGGGCGTCCTCGCGGCGACCGTTCCTCGCCCCGCGCCGGGGTGACCGTGCGGCGGATACGTACCTCGGTGGACGACGGCTATCGCAGCTCGCTGGTCCCCGGGCTGAAGTCGGGTGCCGAGGCGCAACGGCTGGCCGACGAGCTGGCGTTTTCCGCGGCCCGGCTCATCGCGCTGGAGCAGGCTCCGCCCGGGCTGTACGCGGAGGTGGCCTCCGGCTCGGACCCCGAGGCGCGCGCCTGGCTGGCCTTCCTCATCGCCTACCTCTGCCCGGTGGATGGCGAGGATCCATTCGCGGGCATCCGGTCGGTGCGAACGCCGTGGCACACCGGTGAGCTGCCCGTACTCGAGGACGTGCCCCTCGGTCCGCGGACCGCCCACGACCCGGACAGGGGGACGGCCACGCTGGTCGCTTACCGCGCCTGGGCCGAGCGGGCGGGATCGCAAACCGCTGCGCTGACTGGGGAGGCGTCGTGGACGGCGGAGCGTCGGTTCGGGCGGATCTATGAGCGGCTGTCCCTCCCGGGGCTGCATCGCGGAGCCAGGTTCGACCTGCTGGTCACGCTCGGGCGTCTGGGAGCGATCGAGCTGGAGGCCGCAGGGCTGATGCTCGGGGGCACCGACGAGGTAACCCTGGCCGCTAAGCGGGCCCTCGGCATCGGCGATCCGCATCTGCTCGAGCGCCGAGCCCGGGAGCTGGCGCAGGCCTGCCAGCTGCCGCTGGAGGCGCTCGATCTGGGTTTCTACAACTGGGAGCGCGGCGCGCGGACGACAATGGGACTGCCGCTAGATTCCGAGCCCGATCCGGCTGCGCTGGCGGCCGCCCGCGACGCACTCGGGTTGTGAATCGCAACTTCGGGCGCCCGAGGGCGTTATCCACGCGAAACCTTCGCCGTCGGTAAACGGCAGAAGACCTATGCGACGTTTTCTTGCCGCCCTGCCACTGCTGCTTGGCCTGGCTGCCGGGCTGGCGCTGGCCGCCAGCTCGCCGGCTGCCCCCTCGGGTGCCGCTGGTCTCCCGGGCGGCTCACATCGTCCCGCCCCGCCCCGGCGCAGCGTCCGCTCGATCTCAATCAGCTCGAGCCCCAACCCCTCGCTGCTCGACGAGCAGGTGGTGATCTCCGGGAGCCTGCACGGCCGGCGCGTGGGCGGCCTGCGAGTCCTCCTGTGGCGCAAGGCCCCCCGCGATCGACAGTTCCACGTGGCGCTGGCCACCCGGGCCGATTCGCAGGGCGTGTATGAGATCGCGCT
>DASZGO010000168.1:0-5414 GCA_035938755.1 Solirubrobacteraceae bacterium
GGGGTCGGCGATGTAGTCGCCCTGCGCGGCGGTGGCCAGCCAGATCTCGGGGTTGGCCTCGAGCCAGTCAAGCCAGTTGTCGACCGTCGCGTTGACTCGCTTGCGTACCGGCAGGCCGGGGTCGACACGGATTGTTTGCGGGACCTGCTCGCGGAGCTGTGCGACCAGGGCGAGGAACAGGTCTCGCTTGCCGCCGGGGAAGTAGTGGCTCACGAGCGCGGGTGTGACGCCCGCCGCGCGCGCGATCTCGCTGGCTGAGACGGCGGCGTAGCTTCGGGCGCCGAACAGCCGGCGTGCGTTCTCGAGGATCTCGTCGCGACGAGCGTCGGGCGCGAGTCGGGTTCTGGGTCTGGTCGCCATCGACCTGCACCCTAGCGGTTATTGAACGTGGTTTCAATGGTATTGACAAGTCATTCAATAACTGTTTATACTGTTTTCAATAACTAGGAGCGGCCTTCGGGCACGGCTCGATCCCAAGGCCCAAGGAGGGACCGGATGAGAAAGTCAAGACTGATCGGCACGGCGATTGCCGTGAGCGCCATAGCGGCGTCAGGCGGCGTGGCCGCTGCGCAGCCGCAAGCTGCCGCGCAGGGCTCGCAGCGCACCGTCTACAGCATCCCGACGCACCTGGCAGGCGTGCACTCGCTGGCATGCTTCTGGGGCACCTCGTACACCCAGGAGACCCGGAACATCATCTGGCCAGAGTCGCACACCGACTATCCGGTGTCGACCGACACGATCCCGGCCGGCGGGAAGATCGTGCTGCACGGCCAGTTCCCGCACTCGCGGTTCTTCTCGTTCACGATCACCTCGACGCTCTTGCAGCTGCGCTACTACCTCTACGACGTGAACATCAAGCCCGACCCAGGGTCGACCAACCCGTTCCTGCCCGGTGCTGACCGTAACGCCAGGCATCGCTCCTACACGGTGACGATCGTCGATCAACCTGACCCGGGTCCCAGCCAACGCCAGCCCAACACGCTGTACGCGGGTGCGGCCGGCCAGTCGTCCTCGGCGTCCACGACGTTCGTGCTCGGCGAGCGCGTGTATCTTCCCGATCGCGGTCGGGACTTCACCGGCGGCGCCGGAGATCCCACCGCGAGCTACGCCGCCCCAGATGGGACGACGACGGACGGGCAGGCCGCGTGCACGGCCCTTCAGACCAAGCCGGGCGCGTACAACGTCACCAACGTCAACCCGCTCCTGTTCCCGGAGAGCAAGATCCAGCAGCTGCTGGCGAAGAGCTCCTCACCCGAGCATCCGGCCACCAGCCCGGCCGTCTGGTACAAGTACTTCGGCCCGGCCTGGATTCTGGCGCCCTACTACGCAGGGACCTCGGATCAGAGCATGATCTCGACGCTGCCGCTGACCGCGACCGGACTCGGGGCGAACCCCGCCAACGGGTACGTGCTCACGTGGCTTGACCGGACGTTCGGTCCCAACCACAGCGGACACAACATCGCCGTCCTGCACGGCAAGCTCCCGACCACCCCGGCGACCTACGCCGGCGATCCCCGCATGCAGGGCGGCACCCAGCTGCGCTACTGGTCCCTTTGTAACAGCGAAGGGCCGACCAGCGGCAAGACGACCGGACCGTGCCTGGCCGATCAGGAAACCCCGATCAACGCTCAGCGTGACTACACGGTCGTGATCAGCCTCCCGCAGGACCGCCCCGCGAACGCCACCGACAAGTGCGGCGTGGCGTGGATGAACTGGGGCACCACCGGCGACGGCTACACCCGGCCGCGCTCAACCCTGATGATCATGCGCAACCTCGCAACCGTCGCGCATCCGGCGTTCGCGAGCGCAGTGCAGAACATCGCCGATCCCACAACGATCAAGCACGTGATGGGCTCTTACCTGCCGACCGTGACCTACACCACGGCAGCGAAGTTCGAGAAGCAGGGCTGTCACGCTGGCTAACGCCAACCACACCAAACGACTGACGTAAGGTGGAGGAGCGCCCTATCCAGGGCGCTCCTCCACTACGTATAGGCCCCCATCGCCGGCGGGCGCACCTCACGCCCGGTGGCTGAAATTCGCCAACGCCCTCGTTCTGCTCGGCGAGCACTGCACGAGAGATCGTTGATTACTGGTCGGCGCCCAGTATTCCTTCGGGATCGGGACCGGACGGCGTCGCAGCCCGACCTAGCGATCGCCGGCAGGTCGCCTCAGCCCGCTGGAGCCGGCGGCCCGTCTAAGACCACCCGCACCCCGTGGCGCGGCGCCAGCGTGATGCCTCGGAACACCGGCTCTTCGGGCTGGGGATCGGCGGCCCGCAGCCGGGCGCGCTCCAGCACCCGGCGCAGCACGACCCTCATCTCCATCAGGGCGAAGCTGGCGCCCAGGCAGCGGCGGGTTCCCCCGCCGAACGGGATCCAGGTGTAGGTGTCCGGCGCCTCGGGGCCCAGGAACCGCTCCGGACGGAAGGCGGCCGGGTCGGGATACAGATCGCTCCGGCGGTGGACCACGCGGATCGAGGGGTTGATCTCGTACCCGGGCGGGATCTCGTAGCCGTCCAGCTGGAACGGCTCCTCCCGCACGACGCGGCCCACCCCGGGGATCACCGGCCGGACGCGCAGCGACTCCTTGACCACCGCGTCCAGGTACTCGTCGTCAGCCTGGACCGCGCGCTCCAGCACCGGCGGGGAGTGCAGCAGCAGGTCGAGCGTCCAGGCCAGGCCGGTGGCCGTCGTCTCGTGCCCGGCCAGCAGCAGCGTGATCAGCTCGTCGCGGACCTCTGCGTCGGACAGCCGCTGCCCGTCTTCGTCCTCGGCCAGCAGCAGCGCGGAAAACACGTCATCGCGCTCGGCCAGGTCACTCTCACCCCGGCGGCGCGCGATCTCCTCGAACAGCACTTCGTCCACTTCGCGGCGGGCGGTCTCGAACTGGCGGGTGGCCTCGGTGCGGTTACCCAACCGGCCGAGCAGCGCCATCAGCATCAACCCGCGCGGCCGGGCCACCGGGGCCACCATGTTGCGCAGCCGGCGTTGGAGCTCAGCTGCCTCAGGCCCCGGCTGGTACCCAAACACCGCCTGGACGATCACCTGCAGGGTCAGCGACTGCATGCTGCCGAAGACCGGAAACGGCTCGCCCACCGGCCACGAATCGATCTCGGCGTCGGCGGCCTGGCGCATCACCGCGGCAAACTCGGCAATCCGCTGGCCGTGGAACGGGGGCAGCATCAGCCGGCGGTGGCGCAGATGCTCGTCGCCGTCCAGCAGCAGGACCGACCGCTCTCCCAGGACCCGGCCGAGTAGCGCGTTGGCCTCACCCGCGTGCAGGCGATGCGGGGAACCCTGGAACAGCTGCTTGATCTGCCCCGGGTCGAACAGCATCACGAACGAGCTGTCGAACACCGTCCGGAAAGTCACGATGTTCCCGTAGCGCCGGCGGCAGGCCTCCAGGAAACGGGCGCCGCCGAACACAAACCCGGCCGTCTGCACCAGCCGCGGCAGCGAGGGGCCAGGGGGTAGCCGAGCCGTGGTCGAACTCATGACACGATGCTGGCACACCCGGGAAGCCGGTCTCGGCTAAACCGACTCTCACAGCAGGCGTCGCCGCCGGACTTTATGCTTTTCTTATGCTCGCGGGCGCAAGGGGAGCAGGTAGCCCGGGGCGACGACTAAACAGCCATCAGCGAATGGATATACGGACATTGCGGGACAGCTTTCTGATCTTTGGTAGCCCGGTCATCGGCGAGGAGGAGATCGCCGAGGTCGTGGACTCGATGCGCTCGGGCTGGGTGGGTACCGGGCCGAAGGTTCAGCGGTTCGAGCAGCAGCTGGCGGAGTACGTGTCGGTGCCCTACTGCCGTTGCGTGTCCTCTTGCACGGCGGCGCTGATCCTGTCCCTCCAGGTGCTGGGGATCGGTCCCGGCGACGAGGTGCTGGTTCCGGCGATGACATTCGTGGCCTCGGCCAACGCGGTGGAGCACGCCGGCGCGAGCACGGTGCTTGTGGACTCCGAGCCGAACACCGGGCTGATCGACCTGGACGCCGCCGCGGCGGCGATCACCCCCCGGACCAAGGCCATCATGCCGGTGCATCTGGCGGGTCGGCCGGTGGACATGGACCGCCTCCACGCGCTGCGCGACGAGCACGGGCTGCAGGTGATCGAGGATGCAGCCCACGCCATCGGGACCGAGTGGCACGGAACCCGGATCGGGGGCATGGGTAATACGGCAGCCTTCTCGTTCTACGTCACCAAGAACATCACCTCGATCGAGGGCGGCGCCCTGGTCACCGAGGACGAAGCCGTGGCCGAGGAGGTGGAGCGACTGGCGCTGCACGGTCTCTCGCTCGGGGCCTGGCAGCGGTTCTCGGATACCGGGTTTCGCCACTACGAAGTCGTGCGGCCGGGCTTCAAGTTCAACATGACCGACGTGCAGGCCGCGCTGGGGCTGCACCAGCTCCCCCGCCTGGACGGCTGGATCGACCGGCGGGCGGAGCTCTGGGATCGCTATGACCGCCTACTGGCCGATCTGCCGCTCCAGACCCCGGCCGAACCCGAGCCCAACACCCGGCACGCCCGCCACCTCTACCAGGTGCTGGTCAGCCCCGAGGCTCCAGTATCCCGCGACGAGCTGCTGAGCGCTTTGAACGCGCGGCGCATCGGCACAGGCGTGCACTACCGCGGCGTGCACCTGCATCCCTATTACCGAGACAAGTACGGCCTGGAGCCGTCGGACTTCCCGGTGGCCTCTGACATCTCCGATCGTACGCTCAGCCTGCCGCTCAGCCCGAAGATCACCGACGCCGACCAGGACGACGTGGTGGCTGCGCTCCGGGAGGTCCTGGCGCCGTGAGTACGGCCGAGTTCCCGGCAACCCGGGGGCGGGAGCTGCTCGGCCAGTGGTGGAAGGAGCGGGTGCGCCCGCTGCCCTGGGAGGTCTGGTGCCTGCTCGGGCTGATCGCCGTGGCCACCGCGATCCGGATCCTGGTCATCAACAACCAGAGCATCTGGACCGATGAGGCGCTGACCGCATACGAGGCCCGGCTGCCGTTCGGGTCGATGGTCCACGTGGTGCTGAACATCGAGACCACGCCGCCCCTGTACTTCGGGCTGATCTGGGTGTGGGCCAAGATCTTCGGCGCCAGCGTGATCGCGCTGCGCTCGGTGTCGGTGATCGCGGGAATCCTCCTGGTGCCGCTGGCCTACCAGTGCGGGCGCGAGCTGGTATCGCGGCGGGTCGGTCTGCTGGCCGCCGCGTTCGTGACGGTGAACCCGTTCCTGATCTGGTACTCGCAGGAGGCCCGGTCCTACATGCTGCTCACTGCGCTGTGCGGAGCCTCGTTCCTGTGGTTCCTGCGGGCTCGCCGTGACCCCAGCCGCCGCCACGTCGTGGTGTGGGTCGTGTGGTCGGCGCTGGCGCTCATGACCCACTTCTTCGCCGGGTTCCTGGTGGCCGGCGA
>DASZGO010000169.1:0-7961 GCA_035938755.1 Solirubrobacteraceae bacterium
GCCAGCCAGCCGTGGAACGGGACCACCGGCATCTTGATCAGGAAGGCCAGGGCGAAGCACAGGAAGATCCACTCCTGGCTGGTGTGGGACAGCGGCAGCTGCTGGAGCGAGGAGATCACGAACGTGATTGGGGTGCCGTGCTGACTGGAGGCCAGCACGCCCGTGGCCACCGCCGCCGCCAGCATGAAGAACGAGCCGACCAGCGTGTAGACCACGAGCTTGGTCGTGGCCCGGACGCGGTCACCGGTGCCCCACATCCCCGTGAGGAAGTAGAACGGGATCAGCATCAGGTCGAAGAAGGCCACGAACAGGGCCAGATCCTGGGCGCAGAACGCGCCCAGCACGGCGCTCTGGGCCACGCCGAAGTGGAAGTAGAAGATCCGCGGCCGCTCCCAGTCCCGCAGCGCGGCCCAGACCAGCGAAGCCGAGAACAGGATGCAGGCCAGCAGGATCAGCGAGATGTTCAGGCCGTCCAGGCCGAGCTTGTAGTGGATGCCCAGGGAGGAGATCCACACCCGGTCCGTGACGAACTGAAGCCCGGCCTGGCCGAGCTTGAACCGCGCCATGTAGGAGATGGCGATGCCGAGCGTGGCCAGCGAGCCGAGGGCCGTGGCCCGGCCCACCCAGCGGGGCGGCATCAGCAACGCGGCCAGCGTGGCGACGATCACGGGCAGCCAGATGAGGATCGACAGGGTCACGAGCTCGAGGCCAGGAAGTAGGCGGCCACCCCGGAGACGGCGATGATCATCACCGCCGCGTAGTAGCGCAGGAACCCCGTCTGGGCCCAGCGGACCAGGGCCGAACCGGCCCGGACCACGCTCGTCGTGCCCCCGGTGAGCACGCCGCCGATCACGTCCGGCTCGAGCACGGTGTCCACGAAGCGCCCGAACCACAGCACGGGTCGGACGATCAGCGTGTTGATCAGCTCGTCCATGTACCACTTGTGGACCAGGAACTGGTAGACCGGGGCGAAGCGCTCCCGGAGGCGCACCGCGATCGCGGGGTCACGCAGCCAGATCCGCGCGGCGAGGCCGATCCCCACCCCACCGATCAGCGCCCCGATGACCAGCCCCACCCAGGCCGGGCTGGTCGGCACCTGCGCGGCGTACAGGCGAGAGCCGGCGAACGAGGGATCGAGGAACTTGGTCACCTCGTCGTCGACGCCGGGGATCTGAATCGCGCCGGCCACCAGGGCCAGCACGGCCAGGGTGCCCATGGCGATCTTCATGGGCCATTCCCGCTCGGCGATGAAGTGGTCCGGGCCGGGGAAGCCGACGTCCGTGTCCTCCTCCTCGCCGGTCAGCGGGTTGCGGGGGACATCGGCGTGGGCCAGATGCCCCTGCTCCAGCTCGCGTGCCTCCTCGACCGGCTCGCCGAAGAAGGTCCGGAAGATCATGCGGAACGTGTAGATCGCGGTGAGGAACGCCCCGACGTAGCCGACCCAGCCGAGGACTTCAAACCCGTGGCCGCGGTGGTCGAGGTAACCGAGGATGTCGTCCTTGGACAGCCAACCTGAAAACGGCGGCAGGCCCGATAGGGCCAGGCCGCCCACCAAAAAGCACACGAACGTGAACGGCAGCGCCTTGCGGAAGCCGCCCATCCGGTCCAGCGACTGGTTGCCGGCCATGGCGCCGATGACCGAGCCCGCGCCCATGAACAGCAGCGCCTTGAAGAACGCGTGGGTCATGAGGTGGAACAGCCCGGCCGAGTAGGCGCCCACCGACACGCCCATGATCATGTAACCGATCTGGGACATGGTCGAGTAGGCGATGACCCGCTTGAGGTCGGTCTGAACCAGTGCGACCGTGGCCGCCAGGATCAGAGTGATGGCGCCGCCGATGGCGCCGAGGTCGGCCGCGGTGGGGGCCTGCTCGAACAGCGGATGCATGCGTGCGATCAGGTACACCCCGGCGGTCACCATCGTCGCCGCGTGGATCAGCGCCGAGACCGGGGTGGGGCCCTCCATGGCGTCCGGGAGCCAGGTGTGGAGCGGGAACTGGGCCGACTTGGCGAACGCGCCCACCAGCAGGAAGATGCAGGCGGCGATCAGGTCGCCGTCGTTGTGGGCGAACACGTGAGGGGTGGAGCTGAACGTCTTGAGGAAGCCCACCGTCCCGGTGTGCTTGAACAGGAAGAACGTGGCCAGCACCAGTCCGATGTCGCCCACCACGTTGATCACGAACGCCTTGAGCCCGGCCCGGGTGGCCGTGGTGCGGCGATACCAGAACGAGATCAGGAGATAGGAGGCCGCGCCCACGAACGCCCAGCCCACGATCAGCACCAGGAAGTTGCCGGCCAGAACCAGCAGCAGCATCGAGAACACGAAGTAGTTCAGGTAGCTGAAGTACCTGGCGTAGCCGCGATCCTGGGTCATGTAGGACACCGAGTACAGGTGGATCAGCGTCGAGACCCCGGAGACGATCAGGATCATGAACACCGACAGGGGGTCGACCAGGATCTGCACCTTGGCGTCGACTCCTGCGCTGAAGTCGTAGTTCCACAGCGTGGCGGTGAGCTCGCGGTGCGACGGGTCGTTGCCCAGCAGCGAGATGAGAACCGCCACGCTGAACGCGAACGCGGCGCCGATCGCCGCGGTGCCGATCCAGCCCGCGGTCCGGCCGGGCCACGCTCGGTAGCCCAGGGCGATGACCACCGTCCCGAGCAGCGGGAAGAGCAGGACGAGCCAGGCGAGGGTGGTGGTGGTCATCCGTGGAGTTCGGAGAGCTCGTCCACGTCGACGGGGAGCTGGCGGCGGTAGATGGCCACGATCAGGCCCAGGCCTACCGTCACCTCACAGGCTGCGACCACCATCACGATCAGCGCAAATATCTGCCCGTCCTCGCCGCCCCACATCCGGGCGAAGGCCACCAGGGCCAGGTTGGCCCCGTTGAGCATCAGCTCCAGGCAGAGCAGGACGACCAGCGGGTTGCGCCGGGCCAGCACGCCCCCGGCCCCGATGCAGAAGATGATCGCCGACACGGCCAGATACCAGCCGATGGCCATTACCAACCCCCCTCGTAGCCGCGGGGGCCGACGGGCTCGACCTCAGGCTGCCCGCCCGCTGCGGGACCGGCGTCGGCCGCTTCGGCCATGGTGCCCGTGTAGGCGGGCCGGACGGTGTCGATGACCCGCTCCAGCTCGGCGTCGTGTTCCAGACCGCGCCGCCGCCGGGCCAGGACCACGGCTCCGACCGCCGCCACCAGCAGCAGGATCGAGGCCGCCTCGAACGGGAACAGATATTTGGTCAGAAACAGCGAGCCGATGTGGTCCGGCGTGCCGAAGCCCGATACGTACGGAGCCCCCTTGCCCTTGACCCCTTTGAGCGCTGAGCCGAGCGTGGCGATGAACAGCTCGATGGCCAGGGCCAACGCGAACAGGGGTCCCAGCAACTTGAGCGCCCCGCCGCTGGGCAGCTGCTCCCCGCCGCCCACGTAGGAGACCACGAACACGTAGAGCACCATCACCGCCCCGGCGTACACCACGACCTGGGCGAAGGCCAGGAACTCCGCGCGCAGCAGCAGGAACAGCCCGGCCAGGAAGACCAGGTGGGCCGCCAGGGCGAGCACCGAATAGAACGGGTTGCGCAACGCCACCACGCCGACGGCGGCGGTGATGGCGCCGATCGCGGCGATGAAGAAGAAGGCGACACTCACGCGGGGGCCTCCGCCACTACTCGTCCTCCGTGCGCAGGGGTGTCCGCTCGATCGGCTCGGCCAGCAGCATCTCCTTGGTGAAGATCAGGTCCGAGCGCGTGTAGTCCGAGAGCTCGTAGTCGTGGCCCATGGTGATCGCGTCGAACGGGCACGCCACCTCGCAGTAGCCGCAGAAGATGCAGCGGCTGAGGTTGATCTCGTACACGGCGGCGTAGCGCTCGCCGGGCGAGATGCGGTGCTCGGGCGTGTTCTCGGCCGCCACCACCCGGATGCAGTCGGCCGGGCAGGCGGCGGCGCAAAGCGAGCAGCCGACGCACTTCTCCAGGCCTGGGTGGGCGGGATCCCCAGTCTCGAAGCGGTGGAGCTTGTGGCGGCCGCGGAAGCGCGGATACACCGGCGTCTTCTCCTCGGGGTACTGGATGGTGTGCGGGCCCTCGACGATCCGCGCGAATGTGGTCTTCAGCCCGCGCAGCGTCTCGCCGAACGCCCGGTAGGTGCTGGCCGCGCGGCCGTGCGCTGGCTCGCGGATGACCTCGATCACGTCCTCGGACACGATCCCGCCGGGATTGCCGCGCGCTCGGCTTCCAGCCTCGCTCATATGCGCGCCGCCCGCGTCATCCGGCTGATTGCCGCTCATACCGCCACGACGATCGCGGTGACCAGCAGGTTCAGGGTGGCCAGCGGCAGCAGGATCTTCCAGCCCAGCGACATCAGCTGGTCATAGCGCAGCCGCGGCAGGGTGGCCCGGATCCAGATGAAGAAGGTCAGAAACAGCATCATCTTCGCGATCACGATGATCGGGTCGATCCACCCAGGGATGCTCGGATTCCCGGGCAGCAGCCAGCCGCCCAGGAACACGGTCACGGCGATTCCCGAGACCACGATCATGTTCACGTACTCGGCGAACAGGTAGGCCACGAACGGCGTGCCGCCGTACTCGGTGAAGTAGCCCTGGACCAGCTCGGCGTCGGCCTCCACCAGGTCGAACGGGGCCCGGTTGGTCTCGGCGAACGACGCGACGAGAAAGATGATGAAGCCGGCCGCCTGGGGCACGATGTACCACATCCCCTTCTGGGCGTTCACGATCCCGACCAGCGACAGGGTCTGGGCGCTGATCAGCACCCCGACCAGGGCCAGGCCCTGCGACACCTCGTAGGAGATCAGCTGGGCGGCGCCCCGCATGGCGCCCAGGAACGAGTACTTGGAGCCCGAGGCCCAGCCGCCGAGCATGATCCCGTAGAACGAGATGCCGGCGAACGCGAACGCGTACAGCGGGCCGACGGACACGTCGATCCCGTAGATCCCGACCCGGCGGCCGAAGATGTGCTGTACGGGACCGAACGGCACGATGGCCAGCGCCGCGATCCCGGTGACGATCGCGATCATGGGGGCGATCCGGTACAGGAAGCCCACGCTGGTGCTGGGACGGAACGGCTCCTTGGTGGCGAACTTGAGGATCTCGGCCAGGGGCTGCGCGAGCCCGAACGGGCCGACCCGGTTGGGGCCGTAACGGCCCTGGAAGCGCCCGATCAGCTTGCGCTCGTAGATCGTGAGCATGGGCAGGATCGCGAATGCGACCCCGAAGATCACCAGCGCCTTGATGATCTGGATCCACCAGGGCTCGAAGTAGAAGACGTCACCCAGGACGATCACGACTTCGTGACCTCCACGGTGGGCTCGGTCAGCGCGTTGGCCGAGTCCTTGGCGATCCCGGTGGCCAGGAACACAGTGCCCGGCGGGACGCCGCTGCGGACGCTGGCCGTGGCGGTGAGGCGCGTGCCGTCGCTGCTGACGGTCAGCGCGTCGCCGCTGGAGATGCCCAGGCGCTGCGCGTCCTCGGGTGAGAGCTCAGCCTGCTGGTGGGCCACGGTGTACTGGAGCGAGGGCGAGATCTCGACCTCCGGGGAGGCCCAGATGGGGCGGTAGGTGCCCAGGCGGAGGGTTCCATTGGCCGAGGTGTGGGAGATTTTGCTCGGGGGGTGAGCAAAATCTCCCACACCCCCCGGCTCGCCGGCCGGGAACGCCGCCGCCTCGTCACGCTCGGGCCAGCGGACGCCGCGCCCGCCGATCTCCTCCAGCGTCAGCCCGGCGTAGAACGAAACCGCCTCGACCAGCTGTTGGAACGCCATCGAACTCGTGAGCACCCCGGTGTCCAGGCCGATCCGCTTGGCCAGCTCGGCGATCACCCACCAGCCGGGCCGCACCTCACCCGGGTGGGCGATGGCGGTGCGCAGCCGCTGCACGCGCCCGTCGGGGTGCACAGCGGTCCCGTCCTTCTCGGCGTAAGAGTCGGCGGGGAACACGACGTCGGCGTGCTCGCGCAGGCCCTCGGTCAGCACCGCGGCGTGCGCCACGACCAGCCCGGCGCGATGCAGCGCCTGCTCCCAGGCCGCCCGGTCGGGCTGGTCGCGCACCGGGTCGGTCTCGAAGAGATAGAAGGCGGTGAGCTCGCCCTCGGCGACGGCGCCCGGCAGCGACGCGGCCCCGTGGCCGGGCTCGGCGGGCGGTCCGTAGCCGGGTCCGGCATCCGGGAGCACTCCAGCCTCGCGCAGGCCGCGGCCATTGGATCCGCTCGGGATCTCCAGCAGCCCTGCGCCCTCACGTCCGGCCAGCCCCAGCTCATCGGCCAGAGCGAGCAGCTGGACCAGCGCGTCGGCCCCCAGACGATCGCCCCACACGATCACGATGTCCTCGCCGCCCTCCCGCAGCAGCTCACCCACTCGGTCAAAGCATTCGAGCGGCTCTCCCGCCGCGTATCGGATCACCGTCTGAGCGTTCGAGTCAAGCGCGCTGGGCCGGTCGGTGGCCACCACCAGCTGCACCCCGCGCCGGCGCACGCCCTTGCGGATCCACAAATCGAGGATCGGGGCGTCGTCCAGCGGCTCGCAGCCCAGCACCAGGACGGTGTGGGCGAACTCGAGGTCAGGCACGCGGGCCTGGAGCTCCGGGTTGGCTAGCGCGCGCGCCAGGTGCGCCGGCACATCCGCGCCCGCGCGGCAGTCCAGGTTCCCGGAGTCGAGGCCCTGGCGCAGGAGCCGCTGGACCAGGAAGCCCTCCTCGTTGGTGGCCTGGCCGCCGACCAGGGCGCCCACCCGGCCCCGGTGCTTGGCCAGTCCGGCCGCGGTCTCGAGCGCCCGCTCCCACGACACCTCGCGCAGCTCGCCGCCGTCGCGGACGAGGGGGGCGGTGATGCGCTCGTCCACGTGGATGGCCTCGAAGGCGTAGCGGCCCTTGTCGCATAGCCAGCCGTCGTCGACGCCCGTGTGCTCAGGGTCGCGGCTCAGTACCCGCGTCACCTTCTCGTCGCGCACCGTGAACTCCACGTTGCATTGCGAGGGACACAGCATGCAGATCCCGGCTGCCCCCTCGATGTCCCAGGGCCGGGCCCGGAAGCGGTAGGTCTTGGAGGTCAGCGCCCCCACCGGGCATAGCTCGGTGATGTTGCCGCTGAATGGCGCCACGTACGGGTGGCCGTCGTGGGTGGAGACGAACGTGTCGGCCCCTCGCTCGGCGAAGATCAGCTGGTAATCCTCGGCCACCTCCTGGGAGAAGCGCACGCAGCGGTAGCAGAGGATGCAGCGCTCGCGGTCGATGGCGATGACCGGGCTGAGCGACAGCGGCTTGACGAAGTGGCGCTTGGGCTCGATGAACCTCGAGCGGCCCAGGCCCCATCCGTATGTGATGTCCTGGAGCGGGCATTCGCCGCCCTTGTCGCACACCGGGCAGTCGAGCGGATGGTTGACCAGCAGGAACTCGACCACTGAGTTCTGGGCCGCCTTGACCCGGTCGGTCTGGGTGTGGACGACCATCCCGTCCTTGACCGCCGTGGAGCAGGAGGTCTGGAGCTTGGGGATCCCCTCGATCTCCACCAGGCACATGCGGCACGCGCCCACGGGCTCTCCCAGCTTGTGGTGGTAGCAGAAGTAGGGGATCTCGACGTCACCGAACTTGGCCGCGTCCACCAGCATCGTCCCGTCGGCGGCCTCCACCTCGCGGCCATCGATCGTGAACTGGATTGTTTTCTGGTCGGGTCGGGGCATTCAGTGCGCGGGTATCGGCCCCTCGGGCTGGCCGCCCGCTCGGCCTCCGGCCTCGCCGATTAGGGCGGCGCCCGAGTCATCCGGCTGGGGGTCAGCGACTCCGATCGGGATCATGTCCTCCGACGCGCCCGCGCCAGACCGCAGGCGCGCGGCTTCGATCTCCGCCTCCAGTTCGTCCCGGAACTTCTCGATCATCGAGCCGATCGGCATGGCCATGGCGTCGCCCAGCACGCACAGGCAGTGACCGATGATCGCGGTCTGGACCGAG
>DASZGO010000170.1:0-4771 GCA_035938755.1 Solirubrobacteraceae bacterium
GGCGGCGGCGGTGTCACCGGAACCGCTGACACCTCACGCGTGGGCTGCTCGCTCTCCGGTTCCGGCGGCGCGGGTACCCAGGAGCTGCCCGGGCGCGGCTCGTCGCTCATTCGGGCGGCTCTTCGTCGAACACGCGCTTCCAGATCAACGTCGAAACCCGGGCCGCAATCAGCGTCGCCGTGGCGCCCGTGGCCGCCATCAGGCCGGACCACAGCAGTCGCTTGACCAGCGGGCTCTCGGTCATTGAGCCGGATTCTAATCGGGACCACCTACCCGGTGGCTCCCCGTCGGGATCGGCCACCAAACGCCTAGCGCTCCAGTCCCAGACAGGTCATCTCGACGATCAGCCGCTTGGCCCGTTCGAGTTCCTGCTCGTCCACCGGTTCTGACTCGAAGATCCATCTGGTCAGCACCTGCTCAACCAGCCCGTAGAACGCCAGCGCGGCGAACGGAGGGTCGATGTCCCGCCGGAAGAGGCCCTCGGCCTGAGCCCGCTCCACAACCCCCGCGATCTGGTCGTAGGCCTCGCGGATCCGGGCCAGGTGGGTGCGGCCGAACGTGTTTGCGGCGCGCGTCACCTCGACGATGATCACCTTCATCAGGTCGGGGTCGTAGCGGTATGAGTCGATGATGAAGTCGGCGATGGCCTGCAGCTTGTCCCGGGCCGACGGGTGCTGGGCGTCCGCCTCGGCGATCGCCGCCAGCATGGCGTCCCACCGCTCCTGGAACAGCGTGTCCAGGATCTCGTCTTTGGAGGAGAAGTAGTGGTAGACCAGGCCGTAGGCCACCCCGGCCTCGTCGGCAATGTCGGCCACCCGGCAGGTGTGAAAGCCCTGGCGGGCAAACACCCGCACAGCGGCCTCCAGGATCACCCGGCGCTTGTCGATCGCGGTTTGGTTCGGCGCCGCCATCACGCGTGCACGTCAGCTCGACGATGAACCAGCGAAGGCAGCCGGGTCCGTATCGCTTTAAGGTCGGTGAAGTCCAGGTCGGCCACGATCGCCGCCTCGCGATCGGCGGCCATGGCCAGGACCAGACCCCAGGGATCCACAATCGCCGAGCGTCCGCCCGACCGCATGGTCGGCGAGTGCTCGCCCACCTGGTTGGGGGCGACGACGAAGCACTGGTTCTCGATCGCCCGGGCGCGGAGCAGAACCTCCCAGTGATCCCGGGTGGTGGCCAAGGTGAACGCGCTGGGCACGGCGATGAACTCGGCGCCTCGAGCCGAGAGCACCCCGTACAGCTCGGGGAAGCGGACGTCGTAGCACACGCTCATCCCCAGCCGCGTGCCGTCGGCCAGCTCGGAGACCACGACCTCGCTTCCCGGCTCCTCGTGGTCCGATTCGGCATAGGAGACTCCGTCTACCTCCACATCGAACATGTGGATCTTTCGGTACGTCGCTTTGATCTCGCCATCTGGACCCACGTGCACGCTGGTGTTGGAGAACTTCTCGCGGCCGGCCACCCGCTCGAGGATCGACCCGGCGATCAGGTCGATCCCCAACTCCTCAGCCGTGGCTCTGGCCCAGTTCAGCGCGCGCCCGTCCAGCGGCTCGGCACCTGCGGCCATCTGCTCGCTGGTCCCCAGAACGCTCCACTTCTCAGGCAGCACGACCACCTCGGCTCCTCGCGACGCCGCGTCCCGCACCAGTCGGTCGGCGGTGGCTAGATTGCGGTCGCTATCGGCCGTTGAGTTGAGCTGGATGGCGGCTGCCCGCACTAGATTGCTCCTAGATTCAGCCCCAGGGTCCCGGGCGCCGGGACCGCAGGCGTGTGCTCCGGATGATTGATTGACTGGTCAGTCAGAATACTTCCTGCCCCACCGGGGGGCCTTCGGTCGCGCTCGTCCGCCTGAGCTGGCGGGATTGGCGCTGCCGCCCAGCCCGATGCCCCCGCGCTACGGTCTGCGGCCGCTGAAGGCCTGGCGCTATGTCGGCGTGTACGGCCCGGAGATCATGCTGTGCCTGGCCCAGGTGCGGATCGGCCCCACCCGGCAAAGCTTCTGGGCGGTGTGGGACCGCGCGGGGCGCCGGCTCCACGAGCGCACCGTGCTGGGTCGGGGCGGCGTGCGTCTCGGGCTCGGGGTGGCCGAGGTCCGCGACCGACAGGTCCAGATCGAATTGCGCCTCGACGAAGCCGCCGGCGTGGAGACGGTCTGCCCCACCGGCCACGCATACGCGTGGACCCGCAAGCAGGGCGGCGTCCCGGCCAGCGGGCGGGTGGTGATCGACGGGACGGCGCGTCCGTTTGCCGCCCGGGCGGTGATTGACGACACGGCTGCGTACTACCCACGCCACACCCAGTGGCACTGGTGTGCGGGGGTCGGCGAGGACGCGAGCGGACGATCGTTGGCTTGGAATCTGGTCAGCGGCGTCAACGACTCGCGGAGCGGGAGCGAGCGGACGGTGTGGGTGGACGGGGATCCCCGCGAGGTCCCGCCCTGTCGCTTCGCCGCCGACCTGTCGAGCGTGGACGACCTGCTGTTCACCGCCGAAGCCGTGCGCGAGCGGGACGAGAACCTGCTGCTGGTGCGCAGCCGCTACCGGCAACCGTTCGGGACCTTCTCAGGGCAGCTGCCGGGCGGGATCGAGGTGGCTCAGGGCTACGGCGTGATGGAAGAGCACGACGTGTGGTGGTGAGCCGCTAGTCCGTCCCTCGCTGGCGCCGCAGCTCGGCCAGGAGCAGCTTGCTGTGCATCGCCCCGATCAGCTCGCGCAGTGGCTCGCTACCGGAGGAGATGATCTGCACCGCACGCTCCACGTCGACCCGGCCGGCCAGGCGGTCCAACAGCACCCGGACCTCCTCGTGGACCAGTGGCTCGAGCGCCTCCCGGTAGCGCAGCGTGTCGTACACCGTGAAGCCGATCGCCTCCTCATACCCCCCGGCCCGGAAGCGAGAGATGGCGGCGATGATCGCCACATCGTCAGGGTCGTAGCCGTGGCCGTTGGGCGTGAGGACGCCGAGTCCTTCCAGCCGGTCGAGCACGTTCTGGGGCATGTCGTAGGTCTCGCGTACCTTGCTGCGCGACACTCGTCCCGCCTCGCGAGCCTCGATGGCCAGCTCCAGGATCCGGTCCTCCAGCTCGATCATCCGGGCCGCCCGGTCGGGGTCCAGCTCCAGCAGCTCACGGATCACCTTCAGCGGCATGAACCGCTCCTCCTGAAGGCGCTTGATCAGCTTGACCCGATCCACGAACTCCGGGGGGTAATAGGCCATGTTCCGGCTGGTTCTGACCACCTCGTCGGCTGAGCCCAGCAATCCCTCACGCAGGTAGTGCTTGATCGTGGCCGAGCTGACCCCCGACTGCTCGGCCAGCTCGGACATCTTGAGCAGGCCGCTTGCGCCTGGCCTCCGCTCGCCCTCGGGCTTGCGGCCCGCTCGGCCTCCGGCCTCGCCTGACTGGGCCGCGCCCGAGTCATCCGGCTGGCTCGCTGGACCGGAGGCCGCACGAGTCGTCCGGCTGGCGGTCACGGCTGTACGGTGGCCGAGGCGGAGGGCGCCGCGACCGCGCCGCTGGCCTGCAGCTCCGCGACCTGCTCGGGCGTGTAGCCCGCGGCCAGCAGGATCTCCTCGGTGTGCTCACCCAGCGCCGGCCCAGGCGCCCGGGTGGGGTCCGCCGGGGTGCGGCTCAGCTTGATCGGCGCGCCCACCAGCTTGACCGGGCGCTCGGCTCCTGGCTGCTCGAGCTCCACCACCATCTCGCGAGCGGCCACCAGCTCCGAGTCCATGACCTCGTCGAGGTCGAGCACCGGCTCCAGGCAGCAGTCGTTCTCCGAGGCGAACTGGCGCCACTCCTCCCGGCTGCGAGACGCGAAGATCTGCTCCAGGGCGTCGTGGGCTTCCGAGCCCGGCGGGTCGAATTGGTGCTCGATCAGATCCTCGCGGCCCACCCCCCGACAGAAGGCCGAGAAGAACTTCGGCTCCAGCGCGCCGAGGGTGACGTAGCCGTCGGAGCACTTATAAGGCCGGTAGCACACCACCCCGCCGGCCAGGTAGAGCAGCCCCCGTCGCGGCACCTGACCCGTGGCGAACATGTCGGCCGCCACCATCGCCAGCCAGGACAGCGCGCCGTCGAACATCGAGCAGTCGACGAACTGTCCCTCGCCGGAGCGCTCGCGCTCGCGCAGGGCCACCAGCACCCCGATCACCGCCATCAGCCCACCGCCGCCGATGTCGGCGATCTGTCCGGCGGACTGAACCGGCGGGCCGTCCGGTTGACCGGTCAGGCCCAGCAACCCGTTCAGTCCCAGATAGTTCATGTCGTGCCCGGAGCGATCACGGTTGGGCCCGTCCTGGCCGTAGCCGGTGATTGCGCAGTAGACCAGCCCCGGGTTCTCCTCCCGCAGCCGCTCGTAGCCCACGCCCAAACGGTCCAGCACACCGGGCCGGAACGACTCCAGCAGCACGTCGGCGCCGCGGACCAGCCGGAGCAGGACCTGCTTGCCCTCGTTGCTCTTGAGGTTGACGCGGATCGAGCGCTTCGCACGGTTGAGCGCCAGGAACAGGGCGCCCCCCGCGGTCTCGTCGGCGCCTTCATAGTGGGGCGGCGACCACCGCACGTAATCACCCATGCCCGTGTCCTCCACCTTGATCACATCGGCCCCGAAGTCGGCCAGCAGCAGCGACGCGTAGCCGCCGGGCAACAGGCGAGTCAGATCGAGGATCTTGAGGCCCTCGAGCGGAAGGCTCATGCTCGCGTCGGCTCCCGCACTCCGAGGAGCCGGCGCGCCTCCTCCACCGTGGCCGGCCGGCGGCCGAGGTCCTGGGTCAT
>DASZGO010000171.1:0-12664 GCA_035938755.1 Solirubrobacteraceae bacterium
GGGGGCGGCGAGTGCACGCCCGATCCGACGCATGGCTGGGGCCCGCAGCACGACACCTGGAACGGGGGCGCGATGAATGGATGGGGTCGGACCCACGCCGGCGACAAGGACTGGTCGTTCATGGGCTACTACACCCGGTCCGATCTGCCCTACTACTACGCCGTGGCTGACGCGTTCACGCTGTGCGACGCCTACCACTGCTCGGTCCTGGGCTCTACCACCTCGAACCGGCTTTACGCGCTGACCGGCATGCTCGACCCGCGGGGCCAATACGGCGGCCCGGTCAAGAGCACGATCAGCTGGTCTCCGCAGGATCGCGGCATCTTCGACCCGGGCTGGACCACCTACCCGGAGGTGCTGACCGACGCCGGGGTGTCGTGGAAGTACTACGCCACGCCCGACGGGGACGACCAGGAGAACCCGCTGGTCCTGTTCAAGCAGTACTACCCGGGCTACTCGAGCGACGCGGCCCAGAATGCGCGGGCGGCCAAGCTGAGCGCCGGGCTGTTCGGCCAGAGCTTTGAGAACTTCCTGACCGACGCCGCCGCCGGCACCTTGCCCAAGGTGTCGTGGGTGCTCACGCACATCAACCAGCTCGAGCATCCGGCGGCCGCGCCGCAGGACGGGGAGGCAGCGCTGGAGGCGATCATCGAGGCCCTGGTGGCCAACCCGATCAGCTGGCCCAAAACGGTCGTGTTCTTCACCTACGACGAGAACGGCGGGTTCTTCGACCACGTGGCTCCCCCGACGCCGGCCGCCGGCACGCCGGGGGAATTCGTCGGGACGCCGGCCACCGGGTTCGATACCGCCCCGATCGGGCTCGGGTTCCGAGTGCCCACGCTGATCGTGTCCCCGTTCAGCCGGGGTGGGTTCGTGGCCCGTGACGTGTTCGACCACACCTCGCAGCTGCGCTTCCTGGAGACCTGGCTCACGGCCCAGGGCGCCCGCAACGTCACTGTGCCTAACCTGACGGCCTGGCGCCGGGGCGCCGTCGGCGACCTGACCACTGCGCTCAACTTCGCCCGGCCCGATGCCTCCCGCCCCAACCTGGCGCTGCGCTCGCCGATGAACCCGGCGCAACATCCCGAGTGCGCGACCGAGGAGGCGACGATGGCGCCCTCGCCCAAACCCAGCTCGCAGTCCCTGCCCGGCCAGGAGCCGGGCACCCGCCCGTCGCCCAGCGGGCCGGTCCGGCGCCGCTACGGACGGTCAAAGCGCGCGCGGGCCTGATCCACCTGCCCCCCGGTATCGCAGCCGTTCATGTGGTCGTTCACCAGCCCCATCGCCTGCATGAACGCGTACACGGTCGTAGGTCCGACGAACCGCCAGCCGCGACGCTTCAGATCCCGGGCCAGGGCCTGGGACTCGGGGGTGACCGACCGTAGTTCTCCCGGCGCGGGCTCCGGTTCGAAGCCCCAGAGGTAGTGAGCCAACGAGCTCTCTGACTGCACGAACTCGACCGCCCGCCGGGCGTTGTTGATGACCGCCTCGATCTTCGCCCGGTTGCGCACGATCTCCGCGTCGGCCAGCAGCCGGCCCACGTCGGATTGGTCAAACCGGGCCACGCGCTCGAACTCAAATCCGCAGAACGCGCGCCTGAATGCCTCCCGTTTGCGCAGGATGGTCAACCACGACAGACCGGCCTGAAACCCCTCCAGGGCCAGCTTCTCGAACAGCCGCACGTCGTCAGACACGGGAAAGCCCCATTCGGTGTCGTGGTAGGCGCGTAACTCGGGAGGGGAGTCGGCCCACCAGCAGCGGGCCACGCCGTCGTCTCCCCGGACGATTCGGCCCTCGGTCACGAGAGGCACCTCGGCAGCCATTGGGCCACGGCCGCCTCGACGGCGGCCGCGTCCCGGAGCGAGTGGTTGCCCGGTATGCGGATGACCGTCCGGTTGGGCCCGTCCGGTGGCATGCCGAACGGGTCGCGGTCGCCCTGCACCACCAGGACGGGCACCCCTACAGCATCCAGCTCGGGCAAGCGACTCTTCGCCGGGTCATCCGCCCGTCCGGGCGCGTGCACGGGGAAGGCCAGGCAGAGGACGGCCCGGGCGTCGGTCTGGGCCACGGTACGGCAGGCCACCCGGGCCCCGGCTGACCGCCCGCCGACTACCAGCGGGAGATCCCGCAGCTGCTCCGCTCGCAATTGCTCAATCACTGCCAGCCAGACCGTATCCAGCTGCGACGCCGGCGCGGGCGACCGGCGGCCGGCCACCCGGTAAGGCTGCTCGACCAGCGCGACGCTGCAGCCGGCCCCCTGCGCCGCCCGGGTCGCCGCGCGCAGATCAGGCGCCTCGACTCCGCCGCCCGCACCGTGGCCCAGGACGAGCGTACCGGCCGGATCGTCGGCGAGCTGGAGATGGACTCGGGCTGGGCCGTGGGGAGTTTCGAGCTCGAGCACTGAGCTCAACGCACCGTCACCGGGCGGGGGTTCGTGTTCCCGTAGCTGTCACGGGCGCCGCCGGCGGGGATGACCACGCTGGTGCCACCCGGGATCGGGAAGCGGCTCCCGGCGCGCTGACGCACGAGGCGCCGATGGCCGTCCACCACGAACCCGATCGTCCCGCCGGCGGCGGCCGGGGGCCGGTAGGTCCAGTCGTTGAGCAGGTAGGGCTGCGGGTAGCCCAGGCGCACGGCGCCTCCGGCCGCGGTCGGGCTGAGGATCGCGCCGCGCCGGACCGTGAACGGCCTCGAGGTCAGCGTGTAGCGCTTGGCCGTGACCCGGAAGCGATATGTCCCGGGCGCCTGGCTCAGTGGCACCTCCCAGGCGGCGCTGTAGGCGCCGTTCTGATCCGAGGACCACTCGATCTGCATGCCCAGGTCGTCGGTGGCCGGTCGCCAGCGGCGGGCGAGGAGGCGCTGGATCGTCACGAACGGGCGGTCGACCGGGCGGTCGATCCCGTTGGCCCCGCCGCTGGTCCAGGCGAACGAGCTGTGGCCGAGTCGCGCCGCGGCCGCGGGTTGCCCCGTGGCCGTGCCGCTGGCCGCCCCGCCCCCGTAGTCCGGGCCGGTGGCGTGGACCCCGGCGCTGGGGTCAAAGTCGTAGGGCGAGGGGGCGGGCCGGCCGGTGACCGCGTCCTGGGCCAGTTGGGCAAGAGTGTCACGCAGGATCAGCGACGAGTACTCCCCGTACATGGTGAACCCGCCCTCGTAGGCCTGCTGCTCGTACTCCGACGGAGTGGTGAAGTAGTTCAAGTAGTCCCCGGCGTAGCCGACGATGTCCACGTGCCGCAGCCCGGATCCGGCGACCGACTTGTCCACGGCGGCGCGGATCACGTTGCCGACGCCCACCGTGGGCTCGGCCGGCACCGTCACCAGCAGCCCGTCGCCGATCCGTAGCGCGGTGAATGGGGCGGCCTGGGAGATCGATCCGGTGGCGTTGAGCACGCGGATCTTGTCCCCCTGTGGGCCGGCGTCAACCGGCAGCTTGTCGCCCTCGTTGGCCAGGCCCTCGTAGTAGAAGATCGTCCGCCCTTCTTCCGAGCCCGCACCGGCGGCCTTGCCGACCCAGGCGTTCGAGTCGGTGACGAACCCGTCGCTGGTGGCCTGCCCGCAGAAGCAGGTCCGGGTCCAGCGCAGCACCAGCGTCGGGTGGCTGCTCATTGCCCGCCCGGCCTGGCGCCAGGCGCCGAGCATGGCCGCCGCCTCCTGGCGTCCCACCTTCTCGGCGTCGGCCGGGCCGACGTTTTGAATCCCAGCGGTCATGTCGCCGGCGTCGCTGTTGGCGAACGCATTAACCACATCCTGCGAGCCGGGGACGTGGCCGGCGGCCCGGATCGTCGCCTCGACCACGCGTTCCGCCGCGCCCTGATGATCGCCCGCGAAGTACCAGAAGTTTTCGTGGTCAATCGTGCCGTGGTTGGCAAACGTGGCGAACATCCCGACGGGCACGCGGCGGACCGCACTCCGACCCCGCGGCCGGCGCAGGCGGCGGTCCTGGTCCACCCGGATCACGTTGACCGCCGGGTCGATGGTTCCCAGGTAGCCGCGCGGATCCTGGCTCACGCTGCCGCCGTTGGCGCCGGCGCTGGTGATCCCGGAGTCGGCCAAGTGCGCGCCCAGGCTGCGGTTCTCGGTGACTCCAATCAGCTGGGTCTCACCCCAGCCCACCGCTCCTGGTCGCAGGTTGGCGTTGGCCCGGCGGATGGCCAGGGCCAGCTGACGGGTCATGAAGCTGTACATGACCGGGTCGGCCGGCGAGCCGGTGGCCTTTGACAGGTCGGCATTGCCGGTGCTGGGCAGGATCAGGTTGTCGCCGGAGTAGTTCATGTAGCCCGACTGGGAGCTGTGCGTGTGGGTGGCCGAGTCGATGATGTTCTGCTCGGAGAACCCCAGGCGCGTCACCAGTCCCGCCGCGTCGCGGACCATCCCGGCGCTCAGGGCGAACAGGTCCTCAGCCACCAAGGCCACCTTCTGGTGGCCCTCCTGGAGCACGATCACGCGCGCGTACAGGCGCTCCTGCTGGCCGATCACCTTGGCGCACGTGCAGGCCCAGCCGCCCTTGTACACGCCGGTCAATGGCGTGATGTCAGCCCGGCCGACGCCGACCAGGAGCTGCGCCGAGGCGGCAGACGGCGCCAGCCACGTGCTCAGCGCCGCGCTTAGAAACACCCACCCGCAACGTTGCCTCAGGCTCAACTCGACATACCTCCGCGCGGAACACTAGGCGCTGGCGGCGGGCGGTGAGTCAGATGCCGCGATGCCCCAGGTTGACGCATGGTGCGCCAGATTCGGCGGACCATGCGGTTGGCCCGAGTCGCGGACCGGCCAATCGTCCGTAAATCTGGCTAAAGCAGCTCCCTCGGATGCCGATACTCCTCATGTGGCGACCGTCGATTTAGGACGTGAGCTTGCCGCCCGGACCGGACCACGCTGGGCCGGGGTGGGGCGCTCTCTAGAAGCTGATCCCTGGGCTGCGGGGGTAGAGGTGGCCGATCGCGCCCTCGAGGGCCGCGCCGCCGAGCTGATGATGCTCTTCGCCTGCGCCGGCCATGCGAACGCCGAACTGCTGGCCGGGGTGGCCGAGCGCGCCCCCGGGGCCAAGCTGATCGGATGCTCCGTGCCCAGCCACATCAGCAGCGATGGCCCCGGCGAGGAAGGCGTCCTGGCGCTGGCTCTGGGGGGAACCGGCTTCGGGGTCAGCACCGCCGCGGCAGCCAGCCAGGACGGGCCGCGAGCGGCCGGACAGCGGGCCGCCGAAGGGCTCGAGCGGGCCGACAGCCCTGCCACGCGGGAGCTGGTGATGCTGCTCACCGCCTCGCAGGCCGGGGACCAGAACGAGATTATCCGTGGCGCTTACGGCGAGCTGGGCGCGGGCGTCCCCTTGGTCGGCGGCTGCACGAGCCAGAATTCCTCCTCGGCTTCGACCAGCTGTCAGTTCCACGGGCGCGACGTCCACGAGGACGCCGTTGTGGCGGCTTCGCTCATGACCGACGGGCCGTTCGGCGTCGGGGTACGGCACGGCCTATCGCGCATCGGCGAGCCGATGGTGGTCTCCCGCAGCCAAGGCGGGCGCGTGCTGGAGCTGGACGGACAGCCGGCGCTCGACGCCTACCTGAAGATGCTCGACGCTCCCCCTGAAGCGCGTCAGGACCCGGATGCGTTCACGAACTTTGCCCTGGCCCATCCCCTGGGGCTGAGCCGGAGCAGCGGGCCGGACCAGGCTCGCTGCATCGGTGCGGCCGACTTCGAGGACCGCGCGCTGCTGTGCGTGGCCGAGGTGCCACAGGGCTCGCTGGCCTGGCTGCTCCACGAGGACGCCGGGACGACGATCAGCGCCGCCGTCCGGGCCTGCCAGGAGGCGGTGGGCGACCTGGGCGGCGCCGAGCCGCGCGCGGTGATCGTGTTCGACTGCATCGGGCGCCGCAAGCTACTGGGCGACGAGGGCGCCCGGGAAGGGGTACGAGCGCTCAAGACCGCCGCGGCCGGCGCTCCGCTGGCCGGCTTCTATACCCACGGCGAAATCGCGCGGACGCACGGGTTGAGGGGCTTCCACAACAAGACGGTCGTTGTCCTAGCGCTCGGGTGAGTTGGTGGTCCAGGCGGTCGGGGCAAGTGAGAGTTGGCCTGCGCAGCAGCTGGCCGAGTTCCTGGCGGTCCTGTCGGTGCACTCGGATCCGTTGGCGGCCACCCGCTGCGGCCTGGAGCGGGTAGCCGAGGTCCTGGACGCCGAGATCGGGGCCGTCATCCGTGAGGGCTGCGAGACGATCTCGATCGGATTTCCGCCTGACCAGATACCCACGGATGAGCTGAAGCGACTGGCCGAGCGCGAGGAGCTCTGGTGCGAACTCCCTCCGCTGGGCCGCTGTGCCGTAGCTCGCTATCCGCTGGACGACGAGCGCCTGGCCTGGCTGCTGATCGCCCGCAGCGACCGCGCCCTGTCCGGCGAGGAATTCGACCTGCTGCGCGGCATGGCCCGGGTGCTGGGGCTGGTGCGAGACATGGTGGGCCGCCGTCTGCTCCTGGAGCGGGTGTCGGCGATCCAGCGCCAGATCGTGCGGCGCAGCCCGGGCGAGGTGGTGCTCGACGCGATCGTGGCCGGCGCGGCCGAGCTGACAGCCAGCGAGGTGGCGATGATGCGCCGGATCGATCCGGATGATCTGAGCCAGACGACCATCGTGGCCCATCAGGGCGTTGACGGCCCCACGCTTGACAAGGCGCATCGGGTGCCCCCTCAGCTCGGGGCGGCCGGGCAAGCCATCCAGCAGGATCGCCTGGTGGTGGTAGAGGAATATGGCGGCTGGCCACTGGCCAGTCCCGCCATGAAGGACTCGCTCAAGGCTGTGATGGCCACCCCCGTGCGTGAGCGCCACGGGGTGGTGGGCAGCCTGTCTGTGGCCAGCCGCCAGCCCGGCCGTCGCTATTCCGCGGCCGAGCAGGCCGCGCTGGAGACATTTGCCGAGCACGCCAGCATGGCCCTGACCGACGCCCGCATGGTCCAGGACGCGGTGCACCGGGCGACCCACGACCCGCTGACCGGCCTGCCCAACCGGGCCCTGTTCGGTGACCGGCTGCGCGAGGCGGGACGGCGGGCCGAGAGCTCGGGCGCAACCACAGCGGTGCTGTTCCTGGACATCGACCGATTCAAGACGGTCAACGACTCCCTGGGCCATGGCTTCGGCGATGAGCTGCTGGTGGCCGCGGCCGGGCGGCTGGCCGGGTGCGTCCGACCGAGCGACACGCCAGCCCGGTTCGGGGGAGATGAGTTTGCCGTCCTGGCCGAGGACGCCGACGAGGCGGCGGCCCGCCGCATCGCCGACCGGATCCTCAAGTCATTCGACGAGCCATTCACCGTCGGCGGGCGTCGCGTCCACCTGGGCGCCAGCATTGGGATCACGATCGTGGATCGCGCCCACGCCGATGTCCTCCCCGACGCCGACCTGGCCATGTACCACGCCAAGGCGCAGGGGCGGGGTCGCTACGAGCTGTTCCAGCCGGAGATGCGGACCGCCGTCACCGAGCGTCTGGAGCTGGAGTCCGAGCTCCGGGGGGCCAGCGACCGAGGCGAGATGATGCTCGAGTACCAGCCAATCGTCGACCTGCGGACCGGCCGCCTGGCATGTCTGGAAGCGCTGGTGCGCTGGCGCCATCCGCGGCGCGGCCGTCTGGAGCCGGGGACGTTCATCTCGGTGGCCGAGGAAACCGGCGAGATGATCACGCTCGGGCGCTGGGTCATGCAGTCGGCCTGCGACGCCGCGGCCCGTTGGCGCCAGCAGACCAAGGTTCGACCGTTGCGGCTGTCGGTCAACCTCTCGCCGATCCAGCTCTACGACACCAAGGTGGTCGACGAGATGCGTGAGGTCCTGCAGGCCAGCGGCCTCAGCCCTGACGCACTGATCATCGAGCTCACCGAGACGGTGATCATGGACGACGTCCGCCTGGCCAGCGAGCGGCTGCGCCAGCTCAAGGATTTGGGCGTGGGCCTGGCCATCGACGACTTCGGCACCGGCTACTGCTCGCTGCAGTACCTGCGCCACTTCCCGATCGACTACCTGAAGATTGCGGGGAGCTTCCTGCAGGAGCTCGACGGGCCCAGCGGCGACCCGTCGCTCACCCGCGGCATCATCGATCTGGGCTTGAGCTTCGGACTGACGGTGGTGGCGGAGGGGATCGAGCGGCCCGAGCAGCGCGACCTGCTGCTGGAGCTCGGCTGCGACTTGGGCCAGGGCTTTCTCCTGGCCCGGCCGCAAGGGCCTGAGGGGCTGGCGGAGATCCTGGCTCAGGGCTCGCTGGCGGCCAACGGGTCCGCGGCGCAGGGCTGAGCCGCAACGGCGGTTACGACAGCGCCGCACGCAGCGCGTCGAGGTCCTCGGAGCCGAACACCACGCGATTGCCGGTGGCCACGTAGGTTAGGTCAAGGTTGACGCCCGCCTGGGCGATCTTTCGCGTCAGGTCGGCCAGCACCCCGGGCCGATCCTCTACCTGAACCACCACGACCTCGCGCTCGCGGCTCACCGCCACGTGCGAGATGCCGAGCAGGTGCTTGGCCGCCTCGGCGTGGGGGACCAGGATGTGGAGCTCCGCCGTCTGACCCGACCCGAGGCACGTGGCGGCGGCCATGTTGATCCCAGCGTCGCTGATGGCCCCGGCCACCTCGGACAGCGCGCCCGGGCTGTTCTCGATATCGATGACCAAGTCGAATGCCATGGCCGGCACGCGCAGCCTATCCGCAGGCGGCTGGTTCTCGCCGTCAGCTCCGCGTCATGCTCCTGCGCAGCGCGCTAGCTGGAGCGTCAGCGCCGACCGCGCCGCTCCGGGGTGGTTTCCAGGTCGTGGCGGCGGACGATGCCCAGTAGCCGTCCTTCGGGGTCGCTGAGCACGGCCGTGGTCAGTTCGGCGTCCTGGAGCTTGGTGAGTAGCTTGTCCGGGAGGATGTCGGGCCGTGTAGTAGAGAGCCCTGGTTCCATGACGTCCTCCGCGTTGGCGTCCGGACTGTTCTCGAGGGCGGCCTTTCGCAGGCGACCGAGCAGCACTCCACCGGGGCCGAGCACGAACGCGAATCCGTACGGGGAAGCTGTCACGCGATCTCGCACCGACGCGACGCTGTCTCGGAGCCCGCACGTGACCACGTCCGTGCGCGCGAGGTCGATCGCTCGCGGTTCGCTGGCTTTCTCTCCTTCCAGCGGCAGGGCGCGGGCCATCCAGTCGACCTTGCCCGGCATGTAGTCATAGACCTCCTTGAAGCCGAGGGTCGCGAGCCGGCACGCGGCTCGTGGGCTCATGTCTCAGAGGCCATCCCAGCAATAGACGACCACCGCCTTGGTGCGATCCAACTCAGCCGTGCTGTCTGCGTCGAGGGTCTTGAGCGGGATGCTCTGCGCGCCAGGGAGGTGAAGCTCAGCGTATTCGGCCGGCGGGAGCACCTCGACGAGCTGCGCGCCGTGATCGAGCAGCTCCCACAGCTGCGGGTTGAGGACCTGCGTGTAGCTCATGCTGTGAGCAACTCGATCTTCACGCGTCGCCAGCGAGCGTAGCGCCTCGTCGCGTTACTTCGGGGCGGACGGCGCTTCGAGCCCGTCAGCTCGGCATCAAGTCTCTTAGTAGCTTCTTCAGCCCGTCTTAGCTGGTTGCGAGAGCAGGGGTGTGGAATGCTGGGATGGCCGCCAGCCCGGAATCGAACTCCACCCCCACGCCGTACCGGGCTCCCGGGCGCACCCCGCCTCCGAAGCGGAACCGACGGCGGCCTGATCAGCCTGAACTCGATACCCGGCGGGCCTGGTTGGTGCGTTTGAGAAAGGCCGCTCGCCCGCCCGAGCGATGACCGGCTCCTCCCGCCCGTCCGGCCGCTTCACCACCGCCCTGTGGGCGCTTGCCGGCCTGGCGATGATCGACGTGATCAGCTGCCTGGCGCGGTTTGCCACCGACGCCAACGACCGCATGGGGTGGCTGCGGCTGGTGTGCGGCGGCCTGGCCACCCTGGGCTTTACCACCTGGGCGGTCCGGCGCAGGCGGGCCGGGCCACCGCCGGAGGCCACGCCTGCCGGCCAGCTCATCGAGCCACCCCGACCGTGGGCCCGGCGGCGCTGGCTGCACTGGCTACTCGCGCCGGTTGTGCTGGCCGCCGGCACGGTGACGATCATCGACCAGTGGGGCACGCTGAGCCAGGCGGTCAATCAGCTGCACCATCTCGACTGGCGCTTCGTCCGCTGGAGCATCTACGCCGAGGTGGGGTCGATCCTGGCCTTCGCCTTGCTCTGGGCCCGTCTGCTGCGGGCGCGGGAGACGAGACTGAGCCTGGGATCGATCATCGCGGTGACCCTGGCCGGCAATGCGTTGCTGGTCTCGTTGCCCGGAGGCCTGGCCTGGTCGACCACCTTTTCGTTCAACGCGCTGCGCCGCCGTGGAGTGACCCGAGCGGTGGCGACCCGAGTGCTGGTGGTGAGCACCGTACTGTCGATCGTGGCCCTGGCCACGCTGGCGCTGGTGGGCCTCGACCTGGCCGGCGCCAGCGGACCGGTGGCCGGCCTCGGTCCTTTGATAACCGGGATCGCGGCGGGCGTGGGAGTGCTGGTGACCGGGGTCGTGCTCGGCCTGCGCCGCTCTGGGCGGCTGGCCGGAAGCCGCGCCCGGGTGGCTGAGCTGGCGGGGGCGTTCCCGCGCCGGACGCTGGTATCGGCGGGGCTGGCCGCCACGTCCAACTGGGTGCTCGATTGCATCTGCCTGATCGGGGCGATCCTGGCCGTGGGCGGCCACGTCCCGTGGCAGGGGGTGCTGGTGGCCTACGCCGTGGGCCAGCTGGCCGAGAACCTCCCCATCACTCCGGGCGGCATCGGCGTGGTCGAGGGCGTGCTGACGCTGATGCTGGTGGCCTACGGGATGCACAACAGCACTGCCCTGGCCGCGGTGCTGCTGTACCGGATCATCAGCTTCTGGCTGCTGGTGCCGCTGGGCTGGGCCACGGTGGCCGCGATGGTGCTGCCGGGCCGGGCGGCTCGGGTACGAGCGCCGGTGCATTCTGAGCCAGCTGCCGTCTGACCGGATCTAACGCGTTCACGCGCGGCGTTAGGGATCAGGGTCGAGGTCTCGGTTCCGGCCCAGTGGATCCGCCCCACCCTGGTTCGGCAGGTTCTGGCCGACCCTGGCGTCAAGATGGCCGACATGCCGACGACCCCACAGACCAGCCTTGCCCAGCTCCACCAGGCGGGAGTCTCGATCTGGCTGGACACGCTCTCACGCGAGCTGCTGGACAGCGGCCGGTTCAGCCAGCTGATCCACGACTACGCCGTCACCGGCGTCACTTCCAACCCAACCATCTTCGCCAAGGCGCTCACCGAGTCAGACCGCTACGACGCCCAGCTGGGCGAGCTCTACCGGTTTGGCCAGCACGACCTCCAGGAGCTGTTCTTTGCCCTGGCCCTGGACGACGTGCGCCGGGCGGCTCGGGCGCTGCGGCCCGTGTACGACCGCAGCCAGGGCCGGGACGGCTTCGTGTCATTTGAGTGCACGCCCGACCTGGCCGATGACCCGTACGCCACGATCGTCCAGGCCCTCGATCTGTGGCATCGGTTGGACGAGCCGAACGTGTTGATCAAGGTCCCGGCCACCGAGGCCGGGGTCGCAGCCATCGAGGGTCTGACCCGGCTGGGCGTGAACGTCAACGCCACGTTGCTGTTCTCGCTCGAGCGTTATGAGCAGGTCATCGACGCCTTCCTGCGGGGGCTGAACGCGCGGGCCGGGGCGGGCCAGGATCTGACGGGCATCGCCTCAGTGGCCTCGTTCTTCCTGTCGCGCATCGACACGCAGGCCGATGCCCAGCTGTCGGAAGCCTCTCCGCTCCGGGGCCGGGTGGCCCTGGCCTGCGCCCACCTGGCCTACCGCTTGTTCCGGGCCAAGTTCGCGGGGCCGGAGTGGGAGTGGCTGCTCGCGCAGGGTGCCGCGCCGCAGTTGCCGCTATGGGCCAGCACCGGGACCAAGAACGCGGCCTACTCCGATGTGCTCTACGTGGAAGGGCTGATCGGACCTGAGGTGATCAACACGATGCCGGAGCCGACCCTGGACGCGTTTGGCGATCACGGGGAGGTCCATGCGACGCTCGGCACCGAGGACGGCGCCGCGGAGGAGACGCTGGCCGCGGCCGCCGCCGCCGGAGTTGACCTGGACACGATCACGCGCCAGCTGGAGCGGGCCGGCGTGCAGGCATTCTGCGACTCCCACCGGCAGCTGCTTCAGGCGATCGAGAGCCGGCTGGCGGGCGTGGGGCACCCGCTGCCGTCTGAGCTGCGCGCCGCGGCATAGGGTTGGAGCGGCATCGCCGCCGCATTTGATCTGAGCCGGCTCAAGGTCCCGATCGTCCAGGCCCGGGCACGCCTGGCCACGGGTGGAAAACGGCTGATCTTTGCCGAATGCCGAAGCCAAGCGCCTTCGGCCCCTTACCATCGCGGAAGGCATGGGGTACCGAACCGGAACGTGCAGGCGGCCCGCGCGCGTGCTCAATGGGAGGAGCTCGTAGATGTCCTTCTTACGTCGCTGTCTGCTCGTCGTTGTCATCGCATTGGTGCTGCCCGCCGCCGCGCAGGCGACCACACCGACCGTCCATACGTGGGGCTACCTGAAGACACGCGACGGAACCATGCTGCGCTACGACCTCCTGCGTCCCGCCGCACTGGCCGGTCAGCGGCTTCCCGTGCTGATCAACTACGAGGGGTACGCGGCCGGTACCGATGCG
>DASZGO010000172.1:0-8538 GCA_035938755.1 Solirubrobacteraceae bacterium
GGACCGGCCCGCGGGTCGGCTTGGGGCGCGGCTCGGGGACCGGCGCGGTGGTGGGGGCATGGTCGGCGGGTCGGCGGTTGCGGCCGCGCCGGCGGGGGGGGCGTTGCCGCGCTCGCGGGCGCCGTTGGCCGCACCGGCGGCGGTGGCCGGCGCCGGGGCGGGCGCGCTGAGCGCACCCGAATGGGTCTCGGGTGCCGGAGCTGACGTGGCCGGCTGGCGCAGGGCGGCCACCGCAGGCTGGCGCCGCGGGGCGGCCGGCGGGGCCGGCGCCGCGGGGGCCACCGGCGCGGATGGGGCGGGAGTCACCGGCTCCGCGCCGGGGCGGGGCGCGGCACCGGGGACAAAGCGCGTGGCAGCAGCCAGCGGCGGGGCCCCGACCCCGGCCGGCGCCGCCGGCACGAGCTGGGGACCCATGGCCGGTCCAGCTTCGGGGGACGGCGGCTGGACTACAGGCGCGCTGGCACCCGGGGCCGCGGCGACGGAGACCGGCGCCTCGTCCGGCTTGGGCGGAGGGACGACGGGCTGGCGCCGCATCTGGGCCAGCTTGGCCTCAGCCTGCTGGAGGCGCTCGGTGAGCACCACCGCCTGCTCACGTAGCGTGGCGGTTTCCCGGGCGTGGGCGAAGTACAGGAGCACCAGGATGGCCAGGCCCACGATGGCGGCAAACCCGGCATCCGCTCCCACCGATGAGACCAGGCTGTGGAGGGACAGCGCAAACGGCATAAACCCCATCTCCTGCAGTCTACGTCGCGATCCGGGCGTCTATCTCCCCTGCAGGCAGACGCATCTGGGCCAGCTTGCAGATGCGCTGCGCCAGGGCGGCGGCGTCGTCCTCCAGAACCAGGAGGTTGATCTCGTTCAGGATCCCTTCGACCCACTCGGGATCCAGCGATTCGCCCTCGGCCCGCAGGATCTTCTGGGCCGGCGTGGGCTGGGGCCGTTCGTAGGGGTTAAACAGGTCCTCACTCAGCTTCTCTCCCGGGCGGGCGCCGACGACCTCGATCGCAATGTCCTGCTCCGGCTCCAGCCCTGACAGGCGGATCATCGTCTCCGCCAGTTCCAGGATCTGGACCTGCTCGCCCATCTCCAGCACGTAGATCTCACCGCTCCGGGCCGCGTCCGCTCGTCCTTCCGGCTCGCCGTGACGAGGTTGCCAGGAGGCATCCGGCTGCTCGGATAGCGATCCGGCGCGAATGATGAGCTGAACCGATTCGGGGATGGTCATGAAGTACCGCTTCATCCG
This sequence comes from Solirubrobacteraceae bacterium, assembly GCA_035938755.1. GTDB lineage: Bacteria > Actinomycetota > Thermoleophilia > Solirubrobacterales > Solirubrobacteraceae > Palsa-465. The sequence goes on from DASZGO010000172.1 coordinate 1,244, forward strand.
CGGGTCGGTGACCGTCACGGGCCCCCCAGCGGCGATCTGACGGCGGAAGATCCGGACCACCGATCCCGACGACCCGAGCACGTTGCCGAACCGGACGGTGGCGTAGCGAGTCTGCGGGTAGCGCGCGGCAGCGGCTTCCACCACCCATTCGGCCAGCGCCTTGGAGGCGCCCATCACCGTGGCCGGTTTGACCGCCTTGTCGGTCGACACCAGCACGAATTTCGCAGCCCCCAACTCGCCAGCCAGCTTGGCCACCAGCTGGGTGGCCAGCGCGTTGTTACGCACCGCCTCCACGGGGTTCAGCTCCATCATTGTCACGTGCTTGTAGGCAGCGGCGTGGAAGATCACGGCTGGCCGGTGCTCGGCCAGGACCTCGCGCATCCGCTCCTCCTCCTTGCAGTCCGCGAGCACGGGCACCGCGGTGTTGACGTGGCGGTCCTCCTCCAGCTCACGCGTGATCTCGAACAGGTTGTCCTCGGCGTGGTCGAGCAGGATCAGGCGGCGCGGACCCACCCGAGCGATCTGCCGGCACAGCTCCGATCCGATCGAGCCCCCGGCCCCCGTGACCATCACCACCTCCTGGGCCAGGTAGGCGCCCACGCGCTCGACCTCCATGCGCACCGGCTCGCGGCCCAGAATGTCCTCCACCCGCACCTCACGCAGCTGATGGGTGACCCGCAGGTGCCCGGATCCGTCGCGCAGCAGCTCGAACACGGTGGGCGTGGTGCGGACCGGGATCCCGCGCTCGCGGCAGGCTATGACCACCCGCCCGCGCAGCGTCCCCGGGGCCGACGGGACGGCGATCACCACTTCGTCGGGCTCGAACTCGTCGAGCACCCGGGTCAGGTCCTCGCCCGAGGTGGTGCCGAGCACCTTGAGCCCGTACTCGTCCTTGACCCGGTGCTTGCGCGGGTCGTCGTCGATATAGCCCACCGGGCGCATCCGCAGCTGCGGATTGCGGGCCAGCTCACGCACCACCAGGCGGCCTCCCTCGCCCCCGCCAACGATCAGCACGTCCCGCGCACCCTTGGCCACCCACAGCGTCCGCACCCGTCCCTCCACCACCAAGTGGATCACAAATCGGGCGGCGAGCAGCAGGGCCAATGTGAGCAGGAAGAAGTAGCCGATCACGCTGGCCGGCAGGGTGATGGCGTTGGACTCCAGCCGGAGCACGTTGTGCTTGACCACGAACGTGGCCGGCGTCTGGACGGGATGCAGCAGCGCGATCGCACCCACCACCACCAGCGTGGTGACGACCACGCCCTTGACCACGGACTCGTATTCGCGCTGGCCGACGAACGTCCACAACCGCTGGTAGGCGCCGAACGCGGCCAGGATGATCACCGCAACTGGGACCACCCAGCCGACGGTGGCTTCGAACAGCTCCTGGTAATGGGTGGGAACACCGCTGTCGAACCTCAGCCGATAGGCGAGGAAGTATGCGAGTGCGACCAAGAGGCCGTCCACCACCATCTGCGGGATAGAGTGGCGGTGAAAGGGGAAGGCCGCGGAACTGAGCCGCCGGCGCATGCGAGGCGTGATTCTAGCTTTCGCCGCTGTAAAACCCGCGTAAGAGAGTGTTAGGGATTAGCTGGTCCGGACCGCGTGCGAGGTGGCCAGAACGCGGCCCCGCCCATCCAGCGCCTCGATCCGAACGAAGGGCGCGCGAGGGACGTGGATCGCCGTCTCGAACCCCGAGCGTCGAGCCAGGCGCCTGACTGACAGCGCGCCGCGCTTGGGGCCGCTCAGTACCAGCCAGAACGCGGCCTCGGTGGAGCCGTTCCAACTGGCGTACACCGTCGTGCTGCGCCCCTGGTTGGACGTGGCGATGGCGGGTGGATCGGCCGGGGTGCCGGTCCAGGTTGGGAAGGCGTATACCCGGTAGCTCGAGGTCCCGTCCACGAACCGGGCATCCAGCAGCACCCGGCCCCGCGGGCTGAACTCCGTGAAGTACGGTTGCTGTCCCCACCCGATCACCTCATCGCCGCTGGGCAGGACCTGCAGGTTGCCCTGAAACCGGGTGAGCAGGGGAGGCGTATGGTCGCGCTCGGCCGCCAACCGGGCGGTCATGCGCTGGTAATCGAGCTGAAGCATCAGTCCCCGTGACTGGCCGTGCACCGGAGGGGGGCCGTCCGCATCGTCGAACAGGCTGACCTGGCGATCGGCGGAGCCCATGACCCGGACGTCGTGCTGGTAGGCAAACGACGCGCCGGGGCCCAGCTTGAAGCTGGATCGCTTGCCCCCCAGCGTCCACATGGTGGCGGCGCTCGAGCGGTTGACCTTGTACGCGGCCCACGTGTTGCGCCCCGAGATGATCAGGTTGCCGTCGCTGGCCACGTCGATCGAGTTCACGTGGAAGTAGTCGTACAGCGCGCCCTTGGTCGGACGCTCGTAGGAGTCTCGCAGGGGCACATGATCGAGGCTGTCCCACTGGAACAGCTCCAATCCGGTGGGGATGTCGATCTCCTGGACCACCGAGTCGAGCACGATCTTGCGCTTGGAGCCGCCCACCCCTGAGGTGTCCCAAATCACCGGGTAGTAGGCCAGGATCAACGCCGTGCCGTGCGGGGTGAGCAGGAACTCGTGCAGATCGGCGCTCAGGCCGTTGGCGGCGTGCACCTGGGCCATCTCCTGGTAGGAGCCGTCATAGATCTCGTCCTGGCCCACGCCGACGCCGGCGTTGGTGTAGCCCTGCCACCAAGTCAGCACCGGGTTGCCCTGGTAGTTCTGGATCGTGAAATCGGCCGCCACGTGCCCCGGCGGCATCGGCTTGAAGAACAGGAGGTTCCCCTGCGGGTCGAGGATCATGGGGCCGTCTCGCAACGGCCCGAACTGCGGCGCCAGGAACAGATCGTCGGCTGATCGACTGGTGGGGCCACTGATGAACTTGACCGCGGCGGGGCGCAGATCGGCCCGGCTGCGGAAGCTCAGGACGTCGCCCGGCACCCGCGGTGCGCGCAGAGCCGGCGCATAGGGCACCGGGCCGGGTGAATTGGCCACCCGGAACTGATAGGCCCCGCTGGGTGCCCCCACCAGGTTCAGCGAGGTGGTCACGGTCACGATCTCGCCCGGTTTGAACGGCTTGTCAGGCACGAAGCTCCCGCCGCCCGCGTCGGAGTCGCCCCTGATCGAGCCGGGGTGCTCGCCAGTCACCGATCCGCTGACCGAGACCGAGGACAAGCCGTAGGGAGTGATGCCTCGAAACACGATCTGCGTCCCAGGAGCGGCCACCTGGCTGCCGGGAATCGGGAACACACTGACCGCCGGCCGGGGACTGGACGGGGGCGGGCTGGACGGGGGCGACGCCACAGCGCTGGCGGGCCACGCCGCGACCAAGCCGATGACGCCGAGCCCCAGGGCGGCTGCGGCGCATCGGGATCGCACGCAACGCAGCGTAGTGAGCCGCCGAAGAGGCTGCGTCAACCGGTCAACGTAGACCCACCAGGCCTCCGGCCTCGGTGGCTAGTACCGTGAGCCGCCGGAAGCGATGGATAGCCGACCGGCGGCCCCGACCAGCCTTACGCATTTAGAACGGCTGGAAGCAGAGAGCATCTACATCATGCGCGAGGTGGTCGCGCAAGCTGAGCGACCGGTGATGCTGTACTCGATCGGCAAGGACAGCTCGGTGATGCTCCGACTGGCCCTGAAGGCCTTCCACCCGGGCAAGCCGCCGTTTCCGTTCCTGCACGTGGACACGACCTGGAAGTTCCAGGAGATGTACGCGTTCCGGGAACGCATGGCGAGAGAGCACGGACTTCAGATGCTCGTCCACGTGAACCCGGAGGGGCTGGCCGCGGGCATCAACCCGTTCGAGCACGGGTCGGCCGTCCACACCCAGGTGATGAAGACCGACGCGCTCAAGCAGGCATTGGAGAAGCATCGGTTCGACGCCGCGTTCGGGGGGGCGCGGCGGGACGAGGAGCGATCGCGGGCCAAGGAAAGGGTGTTCTCGTTTCGCTCGGCACAGCACCGCTGGGACCCCAAGAGCCAGCGGCCTGAGCTGTGGCGTTTGTACAACGGCCGCAAGCACCAGGGCGAGTCGATCCGCGTGTTTCCCCTTTCCAATTGGACCGAGTTCGACGTGTGGCAGTACATCTACGTGGAGAAGATCCCGATCGTTCCCCTGTACCTGGCCAAACCGCGGCCCGTGGTGGAACGAGACGGGGCGCTGATCATGGTGGACGACGAACGCATGCCACTGGCGCCCGGTGAGGAGCCGCAGCTGCGCCAGGTGCGCTTCCGTACCCTGGGCTGCTATCCGCTGACCGGGGCGATCGAGAGCCAGGCAGACACGGTCGAGGCAATAATCGCCGAGATGCTGCTGACCCGCACCTCCGAGCGCCAGGGCCGCGTGATCGACCGTGACCAGGCGGCGTCGATGGAGAAGAAGAAGCAGGAGGGCTACTTCTGATGCCGCTGGGGCAGCTGGTCCCGTCCGATCTCGAGGAGTACCTGCGCAAGCATGAGCGAAAGCAGCTGCTGCAGTTCATCACCTGCGGCAGCGTGGATGACGGCAAGAGCACGCTGATCGGCCGCCTGCTGTACGAGTCGGGGCTCCTGCTCGAGGATCAGCTGGAAACGCTGGAGGCCGAATCGCAGTACTCGGGCTCAGGCGGCGAGCTGGACTTCGCCCTGCTGCTGGACGGCCTGGCGGCCGAGCGCGAGCAGGGCATCACCATCGACGTGGCCTACCGCTACTTCCAGACCGAGCGGCGCAAGTTCATCATCGCCGACACCCCGGGGCACGAGCAGTACACGCGCAACATGGTCACCGGCGCCTCGTCGGCAGACTGCGCGGTGCTGCTGGTCGACGCCAGCCACGGCGTCCTGACGCAGACCCGCCGCCACAGCTACCTGGTACGGCTGCTCGACCTGCGGCACGTGGCGCTGGCGGTGAACAAGCTCGACCTGGTCGACTACTCGGAAGAGCGATTCTCGGAAATCGAGCTGGACTACCAGGCGTTCGCCCGTCAGGTGGGGCTCCCCGAGGTCACCTGCATCCCGGTGTCGGCCCTGAGGGGCGACAACGTGGTAGAACGCAGCCCGCGCACGCCCTGGTACCAGGGGCCGACGCTGCTCGAATACCTCGAGACGGTCGAGATCGACGAGGACCGGCTCCAGACCTCTCCCCTGCGCCTACCGGTCCAGTGGGTCAACCGCCCGGACGCGGACTTCCGCGGGTTCTCAGGGCTGCTGGCGGGCGGACGGGTCCAGCCCGGGCAGCGGGTGGTGGTGCTGCCGTCGGGGAACCAGAGCACGGTGGACAAGATCGTGACCTACGAGGGCGAGCAGGTTGGGGCGGTGGCCGGGCAATCGGTGACGGTTACGCTGGTCGACGAGATCGACGTGAGCCGCGGCGACGTGATCGCGGACGCCGAGGACCCCCCGGGGGTGGGTGAGCAGTTCGAGGCCACACTCGTGTGGATGGCCGAGGAGTCCCTGCTCCAAGGTCGTAGCTACGTGATGCGAGTGGGGACGAACATCGCCATGGCCACCATCGCCCCCCTGAAGTACAAGCTGGACGTGGATTCGGGTCGGCACCTGGCCGCCGAGCAGCTCGAGCTCAACGAGATCGGCGTGTGCGAGCTGGAGCTGGACCGGCCGATCGCGTTCGACCCGTACGAACAGAGCCGGGACATGGGTGGATTCGTGCTCATCGACCGGCTGACCAACCAGACCCTGGCCGGCGGCATGCTGAACTTCGAGCTCCACCGCTCGCGCAACGTCCGGGCGCAGGCGGTCAGCATCGACAAGGCCGCGCACGCCGAACAGAAAGCCCAACTCCCCTGCGTGGTGTGGCTGACCGGCCTATCGGGTGCGGGCAAGTCGACGATCGCCAACGCCGTGGCCGAGCAGCTCCAGGGCCTCGACCGCCACACTTACCTGATCGATGGCGACAACGTGCGCAAGGGCCTCAACAAGGACCTCGGCTTCAGCGATGCCGACCGGGTGGAGAACATCCGGCGCATTGCCGAGGTGTCGAGGCTGATGGTCGACGCCGGCCTGATCGTCATCACCTCGGTCATCTCACCGTTTTCCTCCGAGCGGCGAATGGCCCGGGAGCTGATGGAGGAGGACGAGTTCATTGAGGTATTCGTAGACGCCCCGCTCGAGGTGGCCGAGGCTCGAGACCCCAAGCAGCTGTACGCGCGGGCCCGGCGCGGCGAGATCAAGAACTTCACCGGCATCGACTCTCCGTACGAGACACCCGAATCGCCCGAGCTCCACATCGACACCACCCGGCGCTCCCCGGCCGAGGCGGCGGACGCGATCGTGGCCGAGCTGCGGCGGCGCGGGATCCTGGGATCGAGCTGAGCGTGGCCGGCCAGCTCCTGGAAGGGGTCATCCGGGCGGCCGAGGCCGCCGGTCAGGAGGTGCTCGAGGTCTACGGCCGCGCCCACGAGGTCGAGACCAAGCAGGACGGCTCCCCAGTCACCGAGGCCGACCACCGGGCCCAGGCGGTGATCTGCCGGCACCTGGCGGAGCTGGATCCCGGCGTGCTGGTGGTGGCCGAGGAAGACGCCGAGCGCGCATCGGCTAGCGATGCGTCCGACCGGTTCTGGCTGGTGGACCCACTGGACGGGACCAAGGAGTTCGTGGGGCGCAGCCACGAGTTCACGATCAACATCGCGCTGATCGAGTCGGGCCACCCGGTCCTCGGCGTGGTGTTCGCCCCCGCCCTGGGGCGGCTGTTCGGTGCCGAGCCCGGCACAGCGTTCGTCCAGGACGAGAGCGGGCGCAACCCGGTGTCAGCCCGAGCGATCCCCGCCGACGGAGCCACTGTGGTCTCCAGTCGCTCCCACGGAGATCCTGACGCGCTGGCCCGGTTCGAGTCCGATCGACCGATCAAGGACTCCATCACCATCGGTTCCTCGCTCAAGTTCTGCCTCGTGGCGACCGGAGAGGCCGACCTGTATCCCCGCTTCGGGCGCACCATGGAATGGGACACCGCGGCCGGCCACGCGGTCCTACGCGCGGCCGGCGGCCGGGTGGTGGACATGGAAGGACGGCTGCTGCGCTACGGCAAGCCGGGTTGGGAAAACCCGTTCTTCCTGGCTCTGGGGCGGGACTAGCCGGCCAGAAGCGCCCCCGGCGCGGGTGACCCCGCGGAGTGGGCGCTCATGGGTCCTGAAGCAGCCCGAGGACGTTGCCGTCGGGGTCGGTGACGGTGGCGACGAGGCGGCCGCCACCGACGTCGCGCGCGGGCTCCTTCACCGTGGCACCGGCGGCGGTCACCTCGGCCAGCTTGGCCTCGATGTCCGGCACGTGCCAGTGGGCCACCGGTGAGGTCATGC
>DASZGO010000173.1:0-3600 GCA_035938755.1 Solirubrobacteraceae bacterium
TGGGAGTAGGCGCCGTTGCCGATCCGCACCGGGCGCGAGTGCTCGTAGCCGGAAAGGTGGTCGAGCGTCTTCTCTTCCAGGTTCTTCTCGCCGTCGATTCCGTACATGATCTGCAGCGAGCCGTCCTCGTTGCAGTCGAGATCGACCACGAACTGCATGAAGTCGTCGGCCTCCCAGTCCAGGCCCAGGGCGTGCAGCGCGTAGAGGGTGAAGGTGGCGTCCCGCATCCAGGTGAAGCGGTAATCCCAGTTGCGCTCCCCCCCAGGCGTCTCCGGCAACGAGGTGGTGAGGGCGGCCACCAGCGCTCCGGTCGGCGAGTAGGTCAGGCCCTTCAGCGCCAGCGCGGAGCGCTGGAGGTAACCGGCCCACGGATGGTCGGGAAAGTCTCCGTCGTTCAACCAGTCCCGCCAGTAATGAAACGTGCGCGACATGCACTCCTGCGCCTCCTCGACGGTCTGCGGGACCTGGAGGTCCGCCGCCCAGCTCAGGGCCACGAAGCACTTCTCGTCTTCCTCCATCGTGTGGCGCGCGCGCACCCGCGCGGATTCGACTCCCAGCCGCAGGTTGCTGGCCAGCCTGATCTCCCGCTCACCGTCAGGGCCATGGTCTCCCCGCCCATGCGCCATACCGCCGTGTTCGTCGCTCAGCTCCCAGGTAGCTGGCTCGCGCGCGTAGTTGAACATCGGCTCGCACACCATCTCGAGCTCAACCTTTCCCTGGACGCACTCGATCAGGCGAACCAGGGTGTGCTGGGCCGCATAGTCGGTGGGAGGCCGGGTCCACGGATCGTTGTCCCCGGCTTCTCGCCACGGCCCGATGATCAGCGCGTCGTGGACCACCAGCCATCCGCTGTGCGTCTTCCAGGTTGTCTCCAGGACGTTGGTCCCCGGCAGGTACCGGCGATCGACCGGCGCGTACACGCCGTAGGGGCCGACCCGGAACTGGCCCGCGCTTCGGTCAAGCAACGCGCAGAACACGCTGGGCGAGTCAAACCGTGGGATGCAGAGCCAGTCGACCGCGCCGTCAGGACCGACCAGCGCCCCGGTGTGACAGTCCGACAGGAAGCCATAGGTCCCAATGCGTGGGAATCCCTGGGCCATCGTCATCGGGGAAAGCGGACTGAACGTCGACGGCTCGTGTAGACCCGAGACCGCGGGCTGGGCCGCTGCGCCACCCCGACCGTCTCCGCTGGGAGCGGCCACCCGCTGTCTGGCCTTGCTCATGGCTGCCGGTTCTGCTGGCGGGCCCGGCGGGCCCGGGGACCGAAGTTCGTCCAGGCCACGTACAGGCACCAGAGGATCATCGACCCGCAGACCACACCGACCAGGATGAACCCCTCCAACGTGTCGTGGGTGTAGAAGCGGCCGACTGCGAGTTCAAGCATCCTGTCTCGACTCCTAGCTGTTGGGGTTTACACCGCTGGTGCGGGTCGTGTGGAGTCAGCGACGGGTGGCGGCGCGGGCTTGTGAGATGCGGCCTCAATGTGCTCGAACGTTGTCTCGTCCATGGCGATCACCGTCAGCTCGGTCTTGGCCCGGATCGTCTTGTCGTGCACCGCGCCCGGCACCGCCAGCCCGTGCTCGCCGAATATCTTGCCGTGGCCCAGCCGGCCGATCACCACCTCCTTGCCGTCCTGGTTGTCGATCACTTCGGCCTCGCCTTCGGTGATGATGAAGAGCCGGTGCGCCAGGTCGCCGGGCGCCACCACGGTCTCGCCGGGCACGTACTTGAACGTCTCGGTGTGCTTGCTGGCCGCCATCAGCTCAGACTTCGGCGCCTCGGGGAACGCCTCTTCCAGGGACTCGTCGTAGGTGCGCCTGAGCTGCCAGATCAGGGCCATCACGAACGGGATCGTGTACAGCGTGTTGTAGATCCAATGCAGATCCGGGCGGTTGAGCCCGATCCCGCCGCCGATCGCACCGCCGCCATTGACGTTGGTGGCCAGGAGGCCCGGCCCACCCGGGGGATAGCCCCAGGCCACGTGCTCGAAGAACAGGAACGTGTGCTCGGCCTGGTGGAAGATCTGGAACGGCGCCGCCACCCACAACCAGGGGTTACGCGGGAACTTCCACAGTAGGACCATCGTGCCCAGCGACAGGAAGGAGTCGCCGAAGAAGTGCACGCCCTCCACATTGAGCTTGGAGAAGATGGCCAGCGCCTGGGCGGGCGGGGTCCCGAAGAGGTGGACCTGGATGACCTCGATGCAGTGCTCGGAGTAGTGGATGGCCTGGACCAGGGCCATCACGAAGAAGACCACGAAATAGCCGTAGTGCTTGTACGTCCACTCGACCTCCAGGAACGCGATCGGTATCCAGGGGATCAGCGACAAGGCGAAGGCCACCCAGAGCTGCGCACCGCTGAGCCAGCCCAGGGCGACGATCAGGTACGACGCAAACGCCGTCGCCACGATCTTCCCCGGCGGGACCCGGTGCACGTTGAACCGCTGCCAGATCGAGTCGGGCCTGAGCGCGTCGGGTGCGGTCGCCCCCGGGGAAACGTCTTTCACGTAAAACGCCTGTCCAAGTTTTCTTGCCCCTGGATCGGCCACCTTATCTCGTCCCCCGGGCGTTTGCCCCAGGGTTCCACCCCAGGTTTTTCTTGGGGTGCAAAGCGCCGGGCCATGGGTCACCATGAGCGACGATGCCCGCGCTCGCCCATGTCACGATGGCGGCTGCATCGTGGCTGGCCGCCGCGCAGCCGGGGGGTCTATCGAGCAACGAGGAGGCTCCACCGAGCACGCTGGGCCTGTGGATCGGATTGGGGATGCTGGCCGCCGTGGTGCTGGCGGTGGGGGCGGGGATCCGCTACCACCGCCGCCGCCAGCTGCGCGCCATCTCGATCCTGCCCGATGACCCGTTCGCGGTCGAGGCGATGCGGGCCTGCGTCGAGCTGTTCTGCGAGCTGGAGCCGGGCCGGGAGCTCCGGGGCGCGCCGCGGGTGGATGGACCGGTCGGGTTTGCCTACGTGGGCGCAGCCGATCCCGGAGAGACGGCCGACCGGCGGGCCGTCGTGCGGGTGGAGGGCCGCCTGCGCCCTCCGTCTCGCCAGGTCTCGGTGTCCCCCGGCCAGCGCAGCTGGCTGCTCGGCTTGGCCGCGGCGATCCTGATCGCCGCATTCGTGGGCCTGGCACTGGCCCCGGCGACCACGGTCCGGAGCGCCGGGCCCACCACGATCAGCCTCCGCGACGGCGTTGCCCTGGGCGGCATCCGCCAGCTGAGCTACCGCAAGGGCGCGCTGATCGACCTGACCGTGCGCAGCGACGTGGCCGGCGAGGTCCACCTCCACGGCTATGACATCCACCGCGACGTAGGGTCGGGACACCCCGCGCGCTTCCTGGTCCGAGCCACGATCGAGGGTTCGTACCCGGTAGAGCTCGAGGGACCGAGCCAGACGCTGGCCCAGGTGACGGTGCGGCCGTGAGACGCGGTCGAGCCGTGGTCATCGGGGCGGTCATCGCCTTCGGCTCCTCAGCTGTGCTGCCGGCGCCGGCCTCGGCCCACGGGATCGGCGGGGTCTCGGACCTGCCGATCCCCACGTGGCTGTTCGCGTGGGCGGCCGCGATCGTGCTGGTGGCGTCGTTCGTCGCCCTGGCCACGTTGT
>DASZGO010000174.1:0-32031 GCA_035938755.1 Solirubrobacteraceae bacterium
GAACGTTGTGGTGTCCGCCTCGATGACCCATGGCAGCCCCGACTTGCAGCTCGGGCAGCGCGGAGTGCCTTGAGGGATCGGGCCGACGCGGTTTCGCGCGCCGCAGGTGGGGCAGCTGAGGATCGCCATCAGGTAGGCCGACCAATGCGGGCGAGTTCGCCCAGCGCTGCGTTCGTCAAGGCGCCACTCCGAGGCCCCCGAGCCACTCGGCGACGGCCGTCGGGGGATCCCGGTGCCACTGCGCCCTGGCGGCGAGTGTGATCAATTCGTGCGGGTCGCGGATACCGTCGGCGCTGCTTCGTTTGGCCGCCAGGTACAACACCACCGCCGTGGCGACCGAGACGGCGGGGTCGTCGATCTCGTAGTCGGCGCCCTCGGCCGCCAGGGCGAGCCGCTCTTCCAGATTCTCGACCGACGTGATCGGCTCATCGTCGTCCTCGAGTTGCTCTTCGAACCGGCCCAGGGCTTGCTCGCGATCTTCCGGATCGCAGACTTCGATGGCGCGGCGAACGAGCTCGGCCACGGTCGGCGTGGGGCGATCCACGGCCGTTAGCCGGCCCGACGGCGCTTGCGCCGTGAGGGCTCGTGCGGGTTCGCCTTGCGCGGGTCGACCTCAGGATCGACTTCATGAGGCGGCTCGCTCGTGCTCGTCGAGCCAGTCGGCGTATGGACGTCACCGAAATCCATCTCGTGTTCGTCGGCGCCCGGATCGCGCGGATCGGGCCGCTTGTCGTAGGGGTCGGGCCATTCGGTCGGATCGGGATCCGTGGCGGGCTCGTTCAGGCTGTGGTGAACATCGCGTTCCGGTGCGTGCTCGTTGTCGGTCATATCGGCTCCTCGATGTGTCGGACCAGTTGATCTCGCCAGCTCGACGATACCGCGCCAGTCTGGATGGGCCTCAGGCTCAGCTCCTAGCGCGTCAGCCGCGAGCCAGTTGCGCGATCCATGGGAGCAGTTCATCCGCGGGCATGGGCTTCGCGAAGTGATAGCCCTGGGCGTAGGGGCAGCTGAGGGTGCTGAGCATCGCTTGTTGGGCGGCGGTCTCGACGCCTTCGGCGACCATCGTGAGTTCCAGGGCGGCTGCCATGTCGATAACGGAGGCGACGAGGTTCCATTCCTGGCGATCCGCGCCGAGAGGAATCACAAACGACCGGTCGAGCTTCAGCATGTCGAGCGGTAGGCGCTGCAGGTAGCTCAACGACGAGTAGCCGGTGCCGAAGTCATCCAAGATCAGCTGCACCCCGACTTCTCTCATCGCCTCCAGCGCTTCGACGGGTGACGCAGCCTCATCCAGGAGGCTACTTTCAGTGAGTTCGATTCCGAGGCGGGCAGGATCAATCCTCGCCTCGGCGATCGTCGCGGCGAGGGTGTCGGCAAAAGCGCGGTCAGCCAGCTGCCGCGCCGCCACGTTGACGGTGACACTCAGCTCGCTTGCAGCATGATTCCATCGGCTGACCTGCTCGCAGGCTTCCCTGAGCACCCAGTGACCGAGCGCGAGAATCAGGCTGCTCTGCTCGGCCAGCGGAACGAATTCCGACGGTGGCAGCAAGCCCCGCTCTGGGTGCTCCCAGCGAATCAGGGCCTCGACACCGTGGACGCGGCCATTGTCTAGCGAGACGATCGGCTGGTAATACAACCGCAGCTCATCCCCGTCAATCGCCTGTCTGAGCTGATTTTCCTGGTGCAGGCGACCGAGCACGCGGCTTCGCATCGCGTCGTCGAAGATCTCGTAGCGGGCACGACCGCGTTCCTTGGCCCGATACATCGCCGCGTCGGCGTCCCGAAGCAGCGATTCAGGCGTCGTGTCTTTGTTCCCCGCACTTGGAGCCACACCGATGCTGGCGCTCACGAAGATTTTTTCCCCGCCAAACGCGAATGGCTCCTGGAGAACCTCCGCGATGCGCTCGGCTACGACGAGCGCGTCGCGCTCGTTGGTCATCGAATCGCAAAGAACGACGAACTCGTCGCCGCCCAACCGAGCGACCGTATCTGTCCCCGGGCGGCTAACCGTGTCGGACCTGCGAACCGCTCCCAGGAGGCGCTCAGCGACGGCAAGCAGCACTCCGTCACCGGCCTGGTGACCGAGGCCGTCGTTGATCACCTTGAAGTCATCCAGGTCGGCAAGTAGCAGCGCGACCATTGACCCGTCCCTCCGGCTATGCGCGAGCGCGCGCTCTACGCGATCCAGCAAAAGCGTGCGGTTAGGCAAACCGGTGAGCGTGTCATGCAACGCTTGATGCTGAAGCTGGTCCTCAGCCTTGCGCCGCTCAGCCACCTCGCGCTCGCTCGCGCCACGCAAGGCCCGCTCGCGCTCCAGTACACGCAACATCCGAATATTGAGCTCAAGAGCTCGACTCATGCCCCGTAGGAGAGTCCACTCCTCATAGGTAAACGGCTCACCGACACGAGCAACCAGCAGCTGGCCCGCCGGTTCATCCTCCAGATCCACCACGATTGCCGGGCTGGAGCCGTGCCCTGGGACCTCAAACGAGTCAGCTCGCGTCAGCGCAGCATTCACGAGCCCACTACTAGGCACACCGCTCCCCGAGAATCCGATCGCGGTCACGACCTCGCCGCCCCGGACAACCGCACCGACCTCGGCCTCCAGAGCACCGGCGGCGTGCTCGAGGGCGCCGCGCACAGCCGATTCCTCGTCCTCAAGCGCCGCCATCGAAACGAGAAACTCGGTCAGCTGCTGGGTAGCCCAGCTGCCCGCCGTGCTCATAACTCAACCCACGGGGTGAGTCATGAGCGTCGGATTGTCGAAGCCACCGATCACAGCATACGACCGGGGTCTGGGCGACCGCGCTAACTGCGCGTGCGAGCCTGAACCGAAGCGGCAGCGCCCGACCGACCGTCGTCTCCTATGGAGATCAGGTGACCGCGCGCACGATCAGCACCAGCCCCACGATCACCACCATCACGATCAGGAAGTAGATGAGGACGCGGAACGCGTCGGCTTCGTTGCGGAGCGGGTTGAAGCCGTCCCTCACCGGGACCTCAGAGCACGTACACCGTGGTGTACACGACGATCCACATGGCGTCGACGAAGTGCCAGTAGATACCAGGCACCTCCATGCCCTGGTGGTGCTCGGCGCTGTAGTGGCCGCGGAACGAGCGGATCGTCACGATCAACAGCGCGCACAAGCCGATGGCCACGTGGACGCCGTGCAGTCCCGTGAGCGAATAGAAGATCGTGCCCTGCGCCGAGTTCTGCGGCGCGAAGCCGATGTGGATGTACTCGTTGACCTGAATCGCCAGGAAGCTCGCTCCCAGGAGGAACGTGGCCACCATCCCGGCCTTGAGGCCGAACCGGTTGCCCCTGCGCACGGACACCAACGCCCAGTGGATGGTGAGCGACGAGGACACCAGGATGGCGGTGTTGACTCCCGCCACCGCCTCGGGGAGGGTGGTGCCATGGGCCGGCCAGGGATCCTTAGTGACGACGCGAATGAAGAAGTAGGCGGTGAAGAACGCCCCGAAGATCATCACCTCGGAGATGATGAAAAGCAGCATCCCCAGGGTGGGGGCATGGACCCGGGAGGACTGGTGAGCCGCCGGTGGCCCGTGGTGGTCGGCGTGGGCGATTGACGCGGCTTCCACGGGGATCAGACTCGCGCGGATTCGGTTTCGTCTTGTACCACGTGCTGCACCGGCTTGCCGGTGGTGCGGCGCACGCGTTCGATCAAGTCAGAGCGGAGCCAGCCGGACTTGGTCTCGGCGAAGGTCGAGATCACGATGTCGTCCACCCGGAACTGCTGGAGCGCGTGGGTCACTGCCCGATACGGGTCCGGGTCGCCGATCATGCCGGCGGCATACAGCCCGGCGGCGCGCATGCGGTCAAGCACCAGCTTCAGCCGGGTACGGGCCCGCTGTGCGGCGGAGCCGTGACCGCCCTCCTGGGGCACGACCACGATGAACAGGTGTCGCTTGCCGTCCTCGGCGGGGGTCTCGGCCTTCTCCTTGAGCGCCTTCAGCAACTCATCGCCGCTGGCCGTCCGGTTGGCCACGGCCAGCGTCACGTGGAAGGGCAGCCCCTGGCTGTCGATGTCGCTGACCAGGTGCTCCACCGGTAGGCCCGTGGCCTCGCGGACGCGCTCGACCAGATCGTGGCGCAGCCAGCCTGAACGCGTCTCGGGATAGGTGGAGATCAGGATCTCCGTGGGCTGATATTCGCGGACCGCGTCGATGGTCGCGCTGTAGGGATCGGGATCGCCCACCTCACCGATGGCGTCGATCCCCTCGCTCTGCAGAAACTCGACCGCCAAATCGACGCGCACTTGGGCCGCGTCGTGCACGGCGTAGTCATAGACCACGAGCCCGGCTTTGGGTCGGCTCAGGGGGACGCACAGCACGAAGCGCACGTCGCCCTCCACCGCCCGCGCCTTGACCGCATCCAGCAGCGGCCGGCCGCCGATCGTCTCGTTCGCGATGACCAAGATCGTCTTCATCGGCTCGCGCCCGGGGTCATTCGTGTCTCTCCTGGCGGGGTGGGTCCGACCCGGCGCCGACGCCGGCGGCTACGGGCTTGGCCTCGGCGGGCGGCTTGAAGATGCCGTGCACCGCGCCGGGCACGCCGTACTCGTAGGGGCCGCCCACCACTGTGGGCACGGCATCGAAGTTGAATACCGGGGGCGGCGAGGACACCTGCCACTCGAGCGTCAGGGCACGCCAGGGGTTGCCGGGCGCCCGAGGGCCGCCACGCCAGCTGGACACGATGTTGTAGAGGAACACCAGCGTGCTCGCACCGAGGATGAACGCGGATATCGAAATGAACAGGTTCCAGGCTTCGAACTTGGCCGCGTACTCGGCCACCCGCCGGGGCATCCCCTGGATGCCAATGATGTGCATGGGCCCGAAGGTCAGGTTGAAGAAGATGAAGGTCAGCCAGAAGTGGAGCTTGCCCAGCCGGTCGTCGAGCATCCGGCCGGTCATCTTGGGGAACCAGTAGTAGACCCCGGCGAAGATCGTGAACAGCGAGCCGCCGAACAGCACGTAGTGGATGTGGGCCACGATGAAGTACGTCTGGCTGACGTGGATGTCGAACGGGATCATGGCGAGCATCACCCCGCTGATCCCGCCCAGGGTGAACATGGTCAAGAAGCCGAGGGCGAACAGCATCGGCGTGTCCAGGTGGAGCACGCCGCGCCATAGCGTGGCGAGCCAGGAGAAGATCTTGATCCCGGTCGGGATCGCGATGATCGCGGTGGTGATCATCATCGGAATGCGGATCCAGGGCTGCATGCCGGAGACGAACATGTGATGCGCCCACACTGTGAAGCCCAGCACCACGATGGCCAGCAGCGAGAAGGCCATCATCCGGTAGCCGAAGATCGGCTTTCGGGATTTGGTGGCGATGATCTCCGAGATGATCCCGAAGCCCGGCAGCATCATGATGTAAACGGCTGGATGCGAGTAGAACCAGAACACGTGCTGATACATCAGGACGTTGCCGTTCTTCCCGGCTCCCACGAAGGCGTCAAAGAAGTGGAAGCCGAGCGCGCGGTCCAGGATCACGAAGAACTGCGAGGAGGCGATGAACGGGGTGGCGATCACCACCAGCAGCGAGGTGGAGAAGTTGGCCCACACCAGCAGGGGCATCCGGAAGAAGCTCATTCCGGGCGCACGCATCGTGATGATCGTGACCAGGAAGTTCAGCGCGGTAAAGATCGAGGAGAACCCCGCGAACTGGACCCCCACGGTGAAGAACAGCTGGCCTAACGGCATCGTCGTGGACAGGGGCGCGTAGGCCGTCCAGCCCGAGGCGAACGAGCCTCCCGGGGCGAGGAAGCTCATCAGCATCATGATCCCGCCCATCGGCAGCAGCCAGTAGGACAGCGCGTTCAGCCGCGGGAACGCCATGTCCGGAGCGCCGATCATCAGCGGGAGCACGAAGTTGGCCAGCCCGGCGAACACCGGGATCACGAACAGGAAGATGAGCAACGTGGCGTGGACCGAGAACACGCCGTTGTACTCCTCGGGGGTCAGGAACTGCATGCCCGGCTTGGCCAGCTGGACGCGGATCAGCATGGCCAGCAGGCCGCCCACCAGGAGGAAGAAGAACGAGGTGACCGTG
This sequence comes from Solirubrobacteraceae bacterium, assembly GCA_035938755.1. Classification (GTDB taxonomy): domain Bacteria; phylum Actinomycetota; class Thermoleophilia; order Solirubrobacterales; family Solirubrobacteraceae; genus Palsa-465. The sequence continues at coordinate 6,077 of DASZGO010000174.1, forward strand.
TATTGGATCCCGATCACCTTGTGATCGGTGTTCACCCGGAAGTAGTCGCGCCAGCTGTAGGCGCCGTGGGAGGAGTGATCCTCGGGCCGAGTGCGCCGGCCGATGGCCCAGTAGGCCCAGTAGTCGCAGCACCCGATCCCCACGATGAAGAACAGGGGCACGAGGATCAGGGCCAAGGGCACGATCGCGTTGCCGCTCACCACCGGGTGGTAGTGCTGGGCGGCGCGTATCCCCACGTCGATGCCGATCGCCACGCCGAGGCCGATGACCGAGAACAGGGCAGCGCGATACCAGCCTGGGGCCCGGAGCTTCGGTGGCAGCGGGACCCGGGTCCGAGGCCGCGGGGTCAGTGGCTCTGCGACTGCCGTTGCCATCAGCCGATCTCCTCCAACTGGTTCTGCCGTGGGTGCGACATCAGCCCCCGCTCCCGGAAGAGTACCCGCTGCCCGAGCTCGAAGAACTGCCCGATTTCGAGCCTCCGCCTGCGGGCAGCCCGTTGCCGGACCCACTGTTTCCGCTGCTGTAGGCCCCGGAGTTAATAACGTTGGCTGGTGGCGTGCCGACCGGCGGTGCGGTCCCCTTCTGGGCGGCCAGCCAGGCCTGGAAGGCCGCTGGAGTCACGACCTGCACGTTGGCCCTCATGAGTCCATGCCCGGCCCCGCACAGCTCGGTGCACTCGACCGGGTAACTGCCGGCGCGGGTCGGCGTGACGCGGACGGTGGTGGTGATGCCGGGAACGGCGTCGAGCTTCTCGGAGAATTCGGGCACGAAGAAGCTGTGGATCACATCGAGCGAGCGGAGCTTGAACACCACCGGGCGGCCGCGGGGCAGGTAGAGGACCGGCGAGACCACGGTCTTGCCGCCAACCGGCGGATAGGTGAACTCGAAGGCGAACTGGCGGGCCGTGACCGTGACCGTGAGCGCGCCTTTCTTGTTCGCTTCGTTGGAGCGCAGGACGCCGTAGGCATAGCCGCACAGGCCGAGGATCAGCACCGCCGGCAGTGCGGTCCACATGACCTCGAGGCGGGTGTTGCCGTGGATCGGCGGCCCGTCCTTCAGCTCATCGCCCGGCCGCATCCGGAACTTCCACATCGAGTAGATCACCACCGTCTCCACGAGCACGAACATCGGGACGGAGACGATCAGCAGAACGTCATACAGCGTGTGGATATTCCCGGCCTGGGTTGACGCCTTGTCGGGAAACCACGGGATGGCCAAAAGCGAGATGGGCAGCAGGATGGCCAGCCCAATCAGGCCGATCACCAGCATCTGGACGACGGGGCGGTTTCGCACTCTTCCTAGGTGCCAACGGACAGCATCGGTGTCGGCATCCTATGGCTTCCGCCAGCGCGATGACGCGGCGGCGGGACGAGGCCGGCGCACCCGGCGGGGCCCTCCGTCGCGCCCGAATGATTATGATTGATCCAATTGTTGCAATCGAACTCGGAGGGCGCCGATGCGAGTGCAGGATGGGATGTCAGAGGTTGTTTTGACCATCGGGCCGAGCCACACTCTGCGGGAAGCCGCCGCGGCCATGGCCGATCGTCGGGTGGGCGCCGCGGTGGTGCTCGACCCGGAGGCGATGGGCCCCGGGCTGATCACTGAGCGAGACATCCTGCGCTCGGTCGCGGCCGGCGAGGACCCGGACGGCGAGCGGGTGGCCGAGCATCTGACCTCGGCGCTGACGTTCGCTCATCCAGACTGGTCGCTCGAGCACGCCGCCGTGACCATGGTCAAGGGCAAGTTCCGCCACCTACTGGTCGTCGATGGCGGCGAGCTGGCCGGCATGCTGTCGATGCGGGACATCGTCCGCTGCTGGACCGCCGACGGGGCCACCAGCGAGGTACCGGCGGGCGCGGCCAACGGGTAACGCCGTTCGCTGGTTGCCAGGCGCGTGAGGGCGCCGGCAGACTCTGGCTGAGGTGCGGGCAGGCGCCGCTGCGGTCTATGGCGATCCGGTTAACGCATAGCGAACCAAATCGCCAGGGTCTGGGATCGGGGACGCGAAGGCGCCCGTGCAAACCATGGCGATCGGACAGCCCACCGCCCCGCCCACCCGCGGAGCCGGGCTAGTGGTGCTCTTCGGGGAGCGCCGCGACGTCGCGGCGGGTGTCGGAGATCCAGCGGATCACCGCCACCACCAGCACCACCGCCCCGAACCCGGAGATGATCCAGGACAGCGTGGTGCCGACCACGATCAGGGTGATCGCGAGGGCGGTGACCAGCGGGAGGATGCTCGGGCCGGGGAGGTGGATCTCCTCACCGGCCGGCGGCGCCGGCTGCTGGACCTCGGATTCGCTACCCGTGGTCACGGGTGGACGTAGATCGCCGCGGCGAGGAACGTGATCCCGAACATGATCACGCAGGCGGCGGCGGCGATCAGGCCGGAGCGGATGTTCTTACGGGCGAGCTTGCGATCCATGGCCGGGAGAGCCTACAACTTCACGTCCGCCACCATTGCGCCGAACAGGAGCGCCAGGTAGGCCAGCGAGAACAGGTACAGCCGCAGCGCGGTGCGGCTGTCGGCGCGGCGATACAGCAACACCGCGCCGCCGATGAACGCCAGGCCGAGGACCATCGAGGCGCCCAGGTACAGCGCACCGAAGCCGCCGCCGCAGAACGGGAGCTGCGAGATGGCGTACAGCAGCAGCGTGTAGAGCACGATCTGGCGCCGGGTCTCCCGCTCGCCCCGGACCACCGGGAGCATGGGCACCGAGACCTTGGCGTACTCGTCCTTCATCAACAGGCTGAGGGCCCAGAAGTGCGGCGGAGTCCAGTAGAAGACGATCGCGAACAGGTACACGGCCGTCCACGACAGCGAGCCGCGGGTGGCCGCCCAACCGACCAGCGGCGGGACCGCGCCGGCGGCGCCGCCGATCACGATGTTTTGCGGGGTGCGGCGCTTGAGCCATACCGTGTACACGCCCACGTAGCCCAGGAAGCCGGCCAGGGCCAGCGAAGCGGCCAGCAGGTTGAGGGTCAACGACATCAGCGCGAAGGACAGCGCGGCGAGGCAGAGCCCGAAGATCAATGCGGCCCGGGGAGAGATGCGACCGGCCGGGATCGGCCGGGTGGCCGTCCGCTTCATCTGGGCGTCGATGTCCCGGTCGTAGTAGTGATTGACCGCCCCGGCGCCGCCGGCGGACAGATAACCGCCCACACAGGTGAGCGCGATCTTCGCCACCGACGGGCTCCCGGCGATCTCCATCGTGGTCACCGTCGTCAGCAGCAGTAGCGACTGGACCTTGGGCTTGGTCAGCTCGACGTAATCGAGCAGCACCTGCCGCGCGCCGCTGATCGGGGCGACGCCGAGCGTGCCGGTGGAGGACACGCTCACTCTCTGGCACCTGCCCGCGCGAACTGCTCGCTACCGCCGGTCTTCTGGGTCACCCCGGTCTGGCGCTCCACCTGGCGGCGAATATCCCGCATCGGCTCAACCGAGCGCACGCGCGGAATGGCGTCGAAGTTGTTGACCGGGGGAGGCGAGGGCACGAGCCACTCCAGCGTGTTGCCCTTCCAGGGATCCGGTCCGGCGGCCCGGCCCACCTTGACGCTGCGCACGACGTTGACGATGGTGAGCAAGATGCCGAGCGCGAACACGTACGAACCCACCGTGGAGATCATGTTGTAGGTCCCCCACCCGCTGGCCGACGAATAGGTGTAGATCCGGCGCGGCATGCCGTCCAGTCCCAGGGCGTGCTGGACAAAGAAGGCCACGTTGAATCCCACGAACATGAGCCAGAAGGAGATCTTGCCCATGGTCTCGTCCAGCAGCCGGCCGGTCATCTTGGGGAACCAGTAGTAGATCCCGGCGAAGATCGAGAACACGGCGCCGCCCATCAGCACGTAGTGGAAGTGGGCGACGACGAAATAGGTGTCGTTGAGCTGCCAGTCGACGGGGAACGTGGCCAGGAAGATCCCGGTGATCCCGCCGACGACGAAGATGGCGATGAAGCCCACCGCGAAGTACAGCGAGGTGGTCATCACGATTGATCCCCGCCACAGGGTGGAGATCCAGTTGAAGATCTTGACTCCGGTGGGGATGCCGATCAGGTACGAGCTCAGCATGAAGAAGCCCAGCACGACGAGCGGCACGGGCGACGCGAACATGTGGTGCGCCCACACCAGGGTGGCCAGGAAGGCGATCAGCGCCGTGGACGCGGCGATCGCCTTGTAGCCAAAGACCGGCTTGCGGGAGAACACCGGGATGACCTCGGAGATGATGCCGAACCCGGGCAGGATCATGATGTAGACCTCGGGGTGCCCGAAGAACCAGAACAGGTGCTGCCATAAGACGGGCGAGCCGTGGGCCGTGGGGTCGAAGAAGTGAGTGCCCGCATGCCGATCGGTGAGGAGCATGGTGACCGCGGCGGCGACCACCGGGAGCGCGATGATGAGCAGCACGGCGTAGACCAGGAGCGCCCACACGAACAGGGGGATCCGGCCCCAGCTCATCCCGGGTGCGCGCATGTTGAGGATCGTGGCGTAGAAGTTGATCGCCCCTAAGAGCGATGAGATGCCGGTTAAGTGGATGAGGAATATCCACGCGTCCTGGCCGCCCGAGGGGGAGAACTGGATGCTGGACAGCGGCGGGTAGCTCCACCAGCCGGCCTCCGGCGGATTGAAGAACAGGGTGCAGTAGAACACCACGCCGGCGGTCAGCAAGAGCCAGAACGACAGCGCGTTGAGGCGCGGGAAGGCCATGTCCCGGGCCCCGATCATCAACGGGAGGAAGTAGTTGCCGAACCCAGCCATGACCGGCACAACGAACAGGAAGATCATCGTGGTGCCGTGGAGGGTCAGCAGCTCGTTGTAGCGCTCCCCCGTGAGCAGCGTGTTGCCCGGCACCGCGAGCTGTGTGCGCATCAGCAGCGCCTCGACCCCACCCAGGAGGAAGAACACGAAGGTGAGGACCAGGTACATGATCCCGATCTTCTTGTGATCGGTGGTCAGGACCCAGTCGATCCAGCGCTTGGTCTGACGGGGTCGCACCACCTTGTCGGTGATGACCTGGGGGACTCGGCGGGCGGTTACGGGTTCGGTGATCGCAGACATGGGTCTTTCTCGTTAGGGCTGCGCGGTCAGGTTGCCGCTGGCGCTCAGGATCTGGCGAAGCTGGGTCACCTGGCTGTTGGCCTTCGTGATCAGCTGCTGCTGGCTGGATAGCCATTGTGCGAACACGGGGGCAGTGAGGACCCGGACCGAGGCGGTCATATAAGCGTGCTGGCGACCGCACAGCTGCGCGCACTGGCCCTTGTAGACAACCCCGGGCCTGGGGGCTTTGAACCAGGTGTAGGTCGTGTAGCCGGGAACGGCGTCGACCTTGCCGCCCAGCTCCGGCACCCACCAGGAGTGGATCACGTCGGTGGACTGGATGTCCAGGACCACGGTGGTGTTCGCCGGGACGTACATCACCTGGTAGGAGTAAGGAAGCTTTGAGTTGAACGAGTTGTTCAGGCAGCTGTTGCCGTACGTGTAGCGCCAGATGTACTGGCGGCCCTGGATGCAGATCGTCAGCTTCTTGCCGTTGGGCGGCGAGGGCTGGGTCGTCGCCGCGGTGAGGAAGGCGGCGTTGGCGTTGGAGTTGGGTGGGTCGATGATGCTGGGCAGCTTGACGAAGGTGACCACGGTGAGCACCACCAGGACCAGCGCCGCGGCCACTGTCCAGGAGATCTCGAGCGGGGTATTGCCGTGGATCTGGGCCGCGAATCGTGACTTCTTGGCCCGGAACTTGATCACCGAGTACAGCAGCGCGCCTTCGACCACGACGAACACGAATGCCGCGACGTACAAGATGATCTTGTACAGCGAGTCGATCTGGTTGGCGTTCGGGGAGCCGCCGGACTTGGGAGTGAAGAAGGAGGCCATGGCGCCAGGCGCCAGGATCAGGGAACCGCCGACTGCCAACAGGAGAATCGCCACTAGGGTTGAGCGAGCCCGGGGTCGCAAGGCGCGGCATTGTATTGCTCCGCGGGCCAACCGGGTCCGGCGGTCTCCCGGCCCCGGCTCGCTCTTATAGTTGCCCCCTTGCGCGCGTCGAGGGGCATCCGAGTGGCCGCTTGGGGGGTGATGGCGGCTGGAGTGGCCGCCCCTCTGCTCAGGCGACGGCTGAAGCTGCCTCCAGCCGCGGTTCTGGGGCCGGCGGCGCTGGCCCCGGTGGCCGCGTGCGTGGCCAAGCCCCGGAGCCGGGGCCGCGACGTCGCCGTCTGCGCGCTGCAGATGTGGGCCTACATCGCGGCCTACGAGATGCCCCACGACGACCCCGAGGCACTGGCCCGGCGCACCCGGGTGCGCTACCCCATAGCCATCGACCGCGTCCTGGGGCTGGGGGAGCTGCCGACGATCCGTCTTCAGCGAGCCTTCTCCAAGCCCGGGGCGGTCAACCGCGTGGAGCGGGCCCTGGCCGTCAGCCACTGGGTCTGGTTCCTGACTCCGCACACCGCCCTGGCCTACATCCTGTGGCGAGATCCGGACCGGTTTCCCAGCGCCGCGGCGCGTATGTACGCGGTGTTCGACGTCGGCGCCGTGTTCTACTGGGCGCTCCCCACGGCGCCCCCGTGGTGGGCCGCCAAACACGGCTATCTAGAGGACCGACCGCCCCAGGTGCGGCGGATGATGATCGAGTACGGCCCGATTTTCTGGGGAGACCTCTGGGAGCCCCTCTACGATTTCCTTGGAGGAAATCCCCTGGCTGCGATGCCGTCGCTTCATTTCGCCACGTCTTTGATGAGCGCCCAGTTGCTCTCGGAAGTAGGACCGGGTGCCGGGGTGGTCGGCTGGTCGTATGCGCTGTGGCTCGGCCTGGCCCTGGTGTACCTGGGTGAGCACTACCTGGTCGATCTGCTGGCCGGCGCAGCCTTGACTCAGGCGGTCCGGCGGGTGGCACCCGCCGCCGCGCCCGGAGCCCGGCGATTTGCCCGCCTGCTGGACCGATTGCGCGCGCGATCCGCGGGGGGCTAGGCCGGTGGCCAAGCACGAGGCGATCGCGGCGGGCCAGGGAGGAGCACAGACCACGACACGGAGCCCGGCTGAGCCTGAGCACTCGCACGAGATGCCGCGGATCCGGCTCACCCGGGGCCGGCTGGTGGCGTCGCTGGTGTTCGTCGTGTCGACGGTCCTGTTCCTCTACTTCGTGCTGCCCAAGCTACTGGGGCTCCAGAAGACCTGGAACCAGCTCCAGCACGGCAACCCGTGGTGGTTCGGGGTGGCGTTCGTTTTCACGCTGCTGTCGTTTGCCGCCTACGTATGGCTATTCCGGGCGGTGTTCGTCCGCGGAACGACGCGGATCGGATGGAGCGAGAGCTACCAGATCACCATGGCCGGGCTGGCGGCCACCCGGTTGTTCGCGGCCGGCGGAGCCGGGGGGATCGTGCTCCAGGTCTGGGCGCTTCGCCGGGCCGGCCTGGGGGCGCGCACCGTGGCCTGCCGCACGGTCGCCTTCCTGGTGTTGCTGTACGGCGTCTACATGGCCGCACTGGTGATCGACGGAATGGGGCTCTACCTGGGCGTGTTCCCCGGCTCGGCTCCGTTCGCGATCACCGTGGTCCCGGCGATCTTCGGCGCCGTGGTGATCGTCCTGGCCCTGGCCATGGCCCTGGTGCCTGGGGATCTCGAGCGTCTAGTGGCCCGCTGGACCACGGGTGAGCACTTGGGCGGGCGGATCGCCCGCCGGCTGGCCGCGTTCCCGGCCACCGCTGCGACCGGGGTGCGCACGGCGCTCGACTTCGTCCGTACGGGTGATGCCGCGCTGCTGGGCACCATCGGGTGGTGGGCACTCAATATCGCGGTGCTCTGGGCGTGTTTCCACGCGTTCGGCAAGCCGCCGCCCCTGGCCGTGATCGTGATGGCCTACTTCGTGGGCATGCTGGGCAATCTGCTGCCCCTGCCCGGAGGCATCGGGGGCGTGGACGGCGGCATGATCGGCGCGTGCACCGCGTTCGGGGTGCACGTCGAGCTCGCGGTGGTGGCGGTCCTGGCCTACCGCGCGTTCTCGTTCTGGCTGCCCACTCTCCCCGGCGCGATCGCCTACCTCCAGCTGCGGCGCACCGTCCACCGGTGGCAGGCTCGGGAAGCCCCAAGCTACAGTTGAGGTAATGAACGAACGCGTTGAGAATGTGATCATCGTGGGCAGCGGGCCGGCCGGTTACACCGCCGCGCTGTACACCGCCCGGGCCAACCTGGAGCCGCTGGTCATCGAAGGCTTCGCCTGGGGCGGGTTGCTGCAGCAGACCACCGACGTGGAGAACTACCCGGGCTTCCCCGAGGGGATCATGGGCCCGGAGATGATGCAGCACTTCCGTAACCAGGCCGAGCGCTTCGGCGCCCGCCTGGAGACCGACGACGCGGCTAGCCTCGAGCTGTCGCCGGACGGCGGCCTGCACAGGGTCACCTCCGGCGGGACCACCCACCTGGCCCGGTCGGTGATCCTGGCCATGGGGGCCCAGCACCGCAAGCTGGGAGTGCCCGGCGAGGAGGAGCTCGGAGGCCGGGGGGTCAGCTATTGCGCCACCTGCGACGCGGCGTTCTTCCGGGATACGCCGACCATCATCGTCGGGGGAGGGGACTCGGCCATGGAGGAGGCCATGTTCCTGGCCAAGTTCGCCTCCAAGGTGGCGATCGTCCACCGCCGGGACGAGTTCCGGGCCTCGAAGATCATGCTCGAACGCGCGCGCGAGCTGCCCAACGTGGAGTTCATGACCCCGTATGTGGTGGAGGCGTTCCTGCCCGGCGACGACGGCACGCTGACCCGCGCTCGCCTGCAGAACGCCGCCGACGGCTCCACCCAGGAGCTCGAGATTTCCGGCGCGTTCATCGCGGTCGGCCACGACCCCCAGTCCCAGCTGGTGCAGGGACAGGTCGAGACCGATCCCGCCGGCTATGTCGTCACCCAGGGCAAGTCGACGTTGACCAACCTGCCGGGGGTGTTCGCCGCCGGCGACCTGGTCGATCACACCTATCGCCAGGCGGTCACGGCCGCCGGCACAGGCTGCCAGGCCGCCCTGGACGCCGAGTGGTACCTGCGCGACACGCCGTTCCCGCTGGACCGCGAGGAGTCTGACGCCGCGGCCGCCGCAGCCGCCACGGCTCAGCGGTAGGGGCAGCCGTCCATCGGGCGCAGGTCGCCCGACGGCGGCGACTGGCTCTGCAGCAGGCCGAAGTCCTCGGTCCAGGTGGCTGGACCCCTGGCCGCGCCGCTCACCGGATGCGGGTTGACCCCGGTGCCCACGTCACGGAACGACGGGCTGAGGATGTTGCGGCAGTGGTCCTCGCTGGCCATCCAGGCCGCAACCACCGAACGGGGGGTGGGATAGCCGGTGGCGATGTTCTCGCCCGCGGTCTGCCAGTCATAGCCGGCGGCCGAGATCCGGTCGGCGAATGCGTTCCCGGGACCGTGTGAGAAGTTGTCGGTGGCCACCATCATGTCGGACCAGGCCTGGGCAGAGCGGTCGAGTAGTGGCGATGCGTGCACTGCGGGGAGCCGCCGCAGGATGCGCTGCTGGTTGATCAGGCACGAGACCGCGGCTCGTAGCTGCGGGGCCGGGGTCGCCGTGGCCGGCGCTTCGGCGCCCGGGCAGCGCTGCGGGCGGGGATGGCGGCGAGCCTGCCCCGTGTCGCGGGCGGCAGACGTCGCGGGTACGGCCAAGGTCAGGGCCAGCGCGATGGCGGCAGCAAACGCCATAGCCCGCTCGGGGCCGGGGCGCCGGGTGCTGGGGAGCGCCCCGCTAACCCGCGCAATTGCCACTGTTGATCTGATCGGCATCCGGCATAGGCGACTTGATAGCGCACCCACCGGCCGGCTTGGTGATCAGCCGGTTTTCAGCCACACGGTCTTGGTCTCAAGGTAGGCCTCGAGACCCTCGCGACCGTGTTCGCGGCCGATCCCGGAGGCCTTGTAGCCACCGAACGGGGCGGCGGGATCGGCATCGCCCCAGGTGTTCACGTACACGGTGCCGGCCTCGAGGAGCGAGGCCAGGCGATGGGCATTGCCCACGTCGCGGGTCCACACGCCGGCGGCGAGGCCGTACTCGGTGTCGTTGGCTCGGGCCGCCACCTCCTCGATCGACTCATAGGGCAGCGCCACCAGCACCGGCCCGAAGATCTCCTCGCGGGCGATCCGGATGTCGTCCCGGGTGGAGGTGAACAGCGTAGGCGCGATGAAGTAGCCGCCTGAGTCGTCCCCGTCGCTCTCGCCCCCGGTCACCAGCTCGGCGCCCTCGTCGCGCCCGGCGGCGATGTAGGAGCGCACGCGCTCCTGCTGCTCGGCCGAGACCACCGGGCCGAGCTGGGTCTGCGGGTCCAGGCCGGGTCCGACCCTGGCCTTGCCGGCCGCCTCGGCCAGCGCTCCGACCACCTGGTCGAATTGCTCCTGGGGCACGAACAGCCGGCTCCCGGCGTTGCAGGCCTGGCCCGTGTTGAAGTAGATGGCGTTGAACGAGCCGGCGATCGCCGCTTCCAGATCGGCGTCGGGCAGTATGATGTTCGGGGACTTGCCGCCCAGCTCGAGCGTGATCCGCTTCAGCGAGCGCCCGGCCTTGGCTCCGATTTCCCGCCCCACCTCGGTCGATCCGGTGAACGCGATCTTGTCCACGCCCGGGTGATCGACGAGCGCCGCGCCGGTGTCGCCCTCGCCGGTGATCACGTTCAGGACCCCGGGCGGGACTCCCGCCTCCAGCGCCAGCTCACCTATCCGCAGCGCGGTCAGCGGTGTCTGCTCGGCCGGCTTGAGCACCACCGTGCAGCCGGCGGACAGCGCCGGAGAGATCTTCCAGGCCGCCATCAGCAGGGGGAAGTTCCAGGGGATGATCTGGCCGCACACGCCGACCGGCTCCTTGCGCGTGTAGCACTGCATGCCCCCCGAGCGGACCGGGATGACCTCACCGGTGATCCGCTCGGGCCAGCCCGCGAAGTAGCGAAACCAGGCTGCGGTCTGCCGGACGTCGACGATCTTGGCCAGCTTGACCGGCTTGCCGTTGTCCAGCGCCTCGAGCTCGGCCAGCTCATCGGCGTGGGTCTCCACCTGATCGGCCAGGCGGTTCAGGCAACGGGCCCGCTCGGCCGCCGGGGCCTTGCCCCACGGTCCGTCCTGAAGCGCCCGGCGCGCCGCCCCGACCGCCCGGTCGACGTCCTGGGGGCCGCCGTGAGCCACCGCCGCGATCGGCTGTCCCGTGGCCGGGTCGATGGTCTGGAACGTGCGGCCATCGCCGGCCGGCACCCGCTCGCCGTCGATCAGCAGCTGGTGCTCCTGATCGGCGAACCGGCGAGCCGCGTCGGACAGCTGGTCGGGAAGAGCGGTGGCGGACATGCTGCGGGCCTCCTACTACGGGGTGAGCACGATCTTCAGGGCTTCCCGTCGATCGTAGACCGCGTACGCCTCCACGGCGTCGTCCAGCGGCATGTGACGGCTGACCAGGGGGGTGGGGTCAACCGTGCCGGCCTGGAGCATGGCCAGGATCCGGTCGACGTGACCGATCACGTTGGCCGGGCCGGCCTTCAGGGTCAGGCCCTTGATCCAGACCAAGCCCATGTGGACCTGGCAGCGCTCGGCGTACACCCCGATGGCCACCACGATTCCCGCCTTGCGGGCCAGGCGGATGGCCAGGTCCAGGGCGTCCGGGTGCCCCACCGCGTCGACTGCCACGTCCACGCCGCGGCCCGCGGTGGCCTCCTTGACCGCGTCGCGGGGGCTCTGCTCGGTCAGGTGGACGGGGAGTGCGCCGAACTGGCGGGCCATGTTCAGGCGGTCTTCGACCGTGTCGATCGCCACCACCGGACCGGCTCCGGCGGCGATGGCGGCCTGGACCGCGCACAGGCCGACCGGCCCCAGTCCCAGCACCGCCACGCTGTCGCCCGGGCGGACGCGGCCGTCGTCGATGGCGTGGTAGCCCGTACCCATCACGTCGCCGGCGAACAGAGCCACCTCGTCGCTGACGTTGTCCGGGACCGGCCGCAGTGTGAGGTTGGCGTTGGGCACGAGCGCTAGCTCGGCCTGGGTGCCCTGCAGCGAGCCCATGTTCGCTCCGTGGCCGAACGTCCGCTTGGCGTCGCACTCGTGATAGGCGCCGCGCAGGCAGAACCAGCAGGTGCCGCAGGCGGTGTGGAAGCAGCCCAGGACCCGGTCCCCGGGCTTGGCCCGGGTGACCTGGTCTCCGGCTGCGGTGACCGTACCGACGAACTCGTGGCCCAGCGTGAAGCCGGGCTCGATCTTGACCCGCCCGTGGTAGATGTGGAGATCAGAGCCGCACACGCCGCTGGCCTCGATCCGGACGATCGCCGCGTCGGCCGACTCGAGCTCGGGCTCCGGCTTGTCCTCGAGGCGCACCTCGCCGGGGGCGTGGAAGGTCACGGCCCTCATGGGTAGCTGAAGAACCCCTCGCCGGTGCCGCGCCCCAGCCGTCCCGACCACACCAGCCGCCTCAGCGCCGGCGCCGCGCGGTAGCGGTCATCGCCCAGCTCCTCGTGCAGGGCGTCGAGCACCGACAGCACGTGATCGAGCCCGATCTGGTCGGCCCAGGCCAGGGGCCCGCGCGGGTAGTTCAGCCCGTGGATCATGCCGGCGTCGATGTCGTCCGGGCTGCCGGCGCCCTCGGTCATGGCGAATGCCGCTTCGTTGATCACCTGACAGACCATTCTGCCCAGCACGAGCCCCGGGGCGTCGCCCACCCACACGGTGTGCTTGCCCAGGGTGGCGAAGAAGCGCTCGGTGGTCTCGAGTGCCGATGGGGAGCTGTCAGGGCCTTTCGTCAGCTCCACCAGGCCCGCCTCGGCCAGCGGGGGCAGGGCGTGGAAGCCCACGGCCGAGCCGCCGGGGTCAAGGGCGGACAGCGATCCGCCGGCGCACAGGATGGCCAGGGGGCCCCCCTGCAAGGGCACCTCCGGCTCCTCGCCGCCGGCGTCGAGGATCAGCACCGGCGGCTGGCGCTCACCCGCCTCCTCTGGGGTCGCGACGTCCCAGCCCGCCTGCGCCGCCCCCTCCCGCAGCTCGGAGGCCAGCGGCGAGGCACCGGCGATCAAAACCATTCCGTTTCCCCCGCCGGGCGGCGGCGGGTCTGGATCGGGCTCCCGGTAGGCATCCGTGCCGCCCGAGTAGTCGTAGTAGCCCCGACCCGACTTGCGGCCCGTGTGGCCCGCGGCCACCGTCTTGACCGCAATCGGAGACGGCCGCCAGCGGGGCTCGGCAAAGCTCTGCTCGAAGAACGACCGGGCGACGTCCAGGCCCACGTCGACTCCCACCAGGTCCGAGAGCTCGAACGGGCCCATCCGGAAGCCTCCGGCCACGCGGCAGATCCGGTCGATCTCCTCGATCGTGGCCACCCGTTCGGTCAGCAGCCGGGCACTCTCCAGCCCAAACGGACGGTTGCAGCGGTTGACCAGGAAGCCGGGGCCGTCGACGGCGTCGATCACGATCTTGCCCATGGCCTCACCCGTGGCCCGGGCGACGGCCAGTGCATCCGCCGCCGACTCGACCCCGGCCACCACCTCGAGCAGCCGCATCAGCGGCGCCGGGTTGAAGAAGTGCATGCCCACCACGCGGGCGGGGTGCGTGGCCGCGCTGGCCACGGCGGTGACCAGCAGGGACGACGTGTTGGTGGCCAGCACGCAGGAGTCCGAGACGATGCCCTCGGACAGGCGCGCGAACAGCTGCTGCTTGAGCTCGAGGCGCTCGGGCGCGGCCTCGATCACCAGCTCACAGGGCGCCAGGTCCTCCAGCCCGGGGGCCGCCGCCAGCCGGTCAGCGGCGGCGGCGGCGTCTATTGCGGACCAGCGGCCACGCTCGGCTCCCCGCTTCAGGTGGCCGCGAATCTGTTCCAGGCCGCGCTCCAGCGCCTCGGGCACCGGGTCGTGCAGTAGCGTCCGGGCCCCGGCCAGGCAGGCCAGCTGGGCGATGCCCGCGCCCATGGTGCCGGCGCCCGCGACGCCGATGGTTTTCGCCGCCTCGGCCACCTCTAAGACGGCACGAGCGCGTTGATCCCGGTCAGGGAGCGCCCGATGATCAGCTTCTGGATCTGGGAGGTGCCTTCGTACAGGGTCGTCACGCGCACGTCACGCAGGTAGCGCTCGACTGGGTAGTCATCGACATAGCCCGAGCCGCCGTGGACCTGGATCGCCGTGTTGGCGCACTCGATCGCCGACTCGGTGGCGTACAGCTTGGCGATCGACGTCTCACGGGTGTTGGGCTGGCCGGCGTCCTTCAGCCACCCGGCGCGCCAGACGAGCATCCGCGCCGCGTCGGTCTTGACCGCGATGTCGGTCAGCATCTCCTGCACCAGCTGGAAGGCGGCGATCGGCCGCCCGAACTGCTGGCGCTCCTTGGAGTACTTGACCGATGAGTCCAGGCAGCCCTGGCAGATGCCCACGCATCCGGCGGCCACGCTGTAGCGACCCGAGTCGAGGTTGGACATCGCCACCTTGAAGCCGTCACCCACGCCCCCCAGCAGCTGGTCGTCGGACACTTCCACGTCGTCCAGCGAAATGGCCGCGGTGTCAGAGCCCCGCAGCCCCAGCTTGTGGTGGATCTCCTGGGGTTGGAACCCGGGCTGGTCGGTGTCGACCAGGAAGCAGGCGAGGCCCCGGTAGCCCTTCTCCGGGTCAGTCTGCGCGAACACCAGCGCCAGCTGGGCGTGATTGGCCATCGAGATGAACATCTTCGAGCCGTTGATCACCCAGCCCGAGTCGGTCTTCTTGGCCCGGGTCTTCTGATTGGCGGCGTCCGAGCCGGTGTCCGGCTCGGTCAGGGCGAAGCACCCTAGCCACTCACCCGAACACAGCTTCGGCAGGTAGTGCTGCTTTTGCTCCTCGGTTCCCCAGCGCAGGATGCCCGAGCAGACCAGCGAGGTCTGAACCGACACGACCGTGCGCATGGCCGAGTCGCCACGCCCGACCTCCTCGACGATGAGGCCGTAGCTCAGATAGTCAAGCCCGGCGCCGCCGTACTCGCGAGGGACGATCGCGCCCAAGTAGCCCTGGTCGGCGATCATGGCCACCAGGTCGAGGTCGAAATGCTCGTTGCGATCGTTCTCACGCGCGCGCTCGACGATCTCGTTGTCGGTGAAGTCTCGGGCGGTCTCGCGGATCAGCCGCTGTTCATCGGTGAGGGAGAAGTCCATGGCCGGGACGGTATAGGACAGAAGTACGCTGATGTCCTATGGCTCCCCAGACCCGGTACGCGCGGAGCGGCGAGATGCACATCGCCTACCAGGTGGTGGGGAACGGGCCGATCGACATTCTGTGGATCCCCACCTGGATCTGGCAGGTCGAGCACATGTGGCAGGACGCCTGGACGACCCGGCTGCTGCGCGACCTGGGTCGATTCTCCCGAGTGATCCTGTTCGACCGCCGTGGCACGGGCCTGTCGGATCCTGTGCTGGGCGCGCCCACGCTGGAGGAGCAGATGGATGACGTGGTCGCGGTCATGGACGCGGTCGGCTCCCGCCAGGCGGCAGTAGTCGCGATGCTCGAAGCCGGGGCCATGGCCTGCCTGTTCGCCGCCACGCACCCTGAGCGCACGCGGGCGCTCGTCCTCTACCAGGCCATGCCCCGAATGACCTCGGCGCCTGACTACGAGTGGCCGCCAACCCGGGAGATGCGCGCCGAGTGGACCGAGAACATGGCCAAGGATTGGGGGTCCGGCGCCCGGGTCATCGGATTCGCTCACTCGACTAGCGAGGAGTTTCGGGAGTGGGCGGGACGGCTCGAGCGCCTGGCGGCCAGCCCAGGAACGGCGCTCGCGTTCAATCGCATGTTGACCGAGGTCGATGTCCGGCCGGTGCTCCCGCTGATCCAGGCGCCCACCCTGCTGCTGGACCGGCCGGGCGACGCCAACATCGACGGCCGCCACGCCGGCTACCTCCGTGAGCACATCCCGGACTCGCGCCTGGTCGAGCTGCCTGGGTCGCATACGCTGCCGTTCGGCCCGGGCCAGGACGACTTTCTGGCCGAGATCGAGGAGTTCCTGACCGGGACCCGCCGGCCTCACGAGTCCGAGCGTGTGCTCGCCACCGTGATGTTCTCTGACATCGTGGATTCGACGCGCCGGGCCGCCGAGATGGGGGACCGCAGCTGGCGCGATCTGCTGCAGTCACTGGAGGGCGTGGTGGGCGGCGAGCTGAAGTCGTTCCGCGGGCAGGCGATCAAGACCATGGGCGACGGCTTCCTGGCCACGTTCGATGGACCCGCGCGTGCCATCCGGTGTGCCGCCGCGATCCGTGATACCGCCAAGTCGAGGTTCTCGCTCGAGACCCGAACCGGACTCCACACTGGCGAGGTAGAGGTAATGGGGCGCGACGTGGGCGGACTGGCGGTGCACATCGCCGCTCGGGTGATTGGTCAAGCGGGCCCTGGCGAGGTGGTGGTGTCCAACACGGTCAAGGACCTGGTAGTGGGCTCGGGGATCGCGTTCGAGGACCGCGGCGAGCACGAGCTCCGAGGCGTCCCCGACCGCTGGCGCCTGTGGGCGGTGTCCGGGTAGGAAAAAAGGGCCGGCCCGCGACGAGCGCGAGCCGGCCCCGTGGTTTGGCCCTTAGGAGGCGGGGGGCAGCGACGACACCGGTGGGAGCGTCGCGGTCACCGTGACCGGCGGCGAGGCGCCACCGACGTTTTGCTCATCGTGGAACATCCGGGCCCGGAACTTGAACGTGCCCGGATCGCCCAGCGTCGAGGTGAACTGGAACGTCCCGTCGCTGTGAGTGACCTGTACCTGAACGTTGTGCCACTCACCATCTTTGCCCTGGCGCTGCAGGTAGATGATGTGATCGGCCTTGACGGGCACGACGGTTCCCGTGAACGTCAAACTCTGGCCGACCAGCACCGCGGGCGAGCTGGCCTGCATGGTCAGTACGTCCTGCACACCCTGGAACAGCACTGCAGTGTGCCGGCGCTTGACACCCTTCGTAGGTACCGTGGCCACGTAGTAATCGGTGTTGGCAGTCAGCGCCGACTGGGTGAACGAGTACGAACCATCGGCACGCGTGGTCCCGTTGGCCAGCATCGTGTAGCCGCGCTTGTCGGCCGTGTGACCCCACAGCTGAACCGGCGTGTTCGGCTCAGACGTGGTGGTTCCCGGCTGGTCCAGCACGCCGCTGATCGTCACCGACGAGCCCGCCGGAGCGATCGGCTGCGAGGAGCTGATCGTGAATCCGGGGACCTGGGCCTGCTGGATATTGACCGTTACCGGATCAGACGCACCGCGGATGTTCCGGTCATCGCCCCGGAACAGGACCCGCAGATCGCGCACGCCGGGAACCCGGAACCGATAAGCGATCTGGTATTCGGACCCCGCACCGAGCTGGTTCGACGCCAGCGTGTGCCAGTCGTCGCCTGACCCCGACTGGGCCTGCAGGTACACCCGCTCGTTGGCATGGTTGGGCGTCACCTGTCCACTGAACACGACCCGGTGGTTGGTGTCCGTGGTGGTGGGGTTGGCCGCGATGCTCACCAACGGCGCTACCCGCTCGTGAACGGTGCGGCTGTGCGAGGCATCGGGACCGCGCACGAACCAGCTTCGGTTGGTCTCGACGACCTGCTCCTCCCGAGTGAACTCGTAGAAGCCGAAGCTATTGGTTGTGGTGGTGCCGATCAGGGTGTAACCCTGCCCGGAGCCGTCGAGGTGGTGGTACAGCCGGATGACCTGCCCGGCGCTGCCGGGACCGTTGAGCTGACCGTAGATCAACACTCCCTCACCCGCGAGAATCGGGTTCGGTGTAGCGGCGATGGTCAGGTGGTGATTGTGCTTGGGCGCCGCACTGACAGGGCCGGGGGTGGCAATCCCCGCAGCCGCTACGAGCGCGGACACGAGCACGGCAAGGCGAAAGCGCATTTGACGCTCCTTTCCCGCTGGTTTCCTGGACTGCCGCCGCCGCGATTCCGGCCCTTCAGGGCGGTCGGTCTAGATATCAGCAACAACACTTCGTGTTGGCGAGGGTTGCGGTGACTCACCGGATGTCGCGTTGGGCCTGGGCCAGGCGGGTAGACTGGGCTCGGAGTGGACCCGTTCGCCGTGGTCATCTTGTCGGGCATCGCCGCCGTTCTCGTGGCGGTTTGGTTGATCGGGCGCTTCTATCCCGGGTCGGGGCTCGAGCAGCTGGGGATGAAGACCGCGCGGGAGATCTCCGAGACCCGCGAGCGGCTGGAGTCAGAGGATCTGCAGCAGATGCTTTCCGCCCACAACGCGCGTCGGAGGGCCCGCGGTGAGAAGGAGGTCAGCGAAACGGACCTGGAGCTGCGGGTCGCCCAGGACATGCGCGACGTTGCGCGCAGCCGCGAGGCGCTGATGGCCGAGCGCGAGCTCGATCAGCTGCTGGAAGCCACCAACGCGCGCCGGCGAGCGCGGGGGCTGCCCGAGCGCACCGCCGAGCAGGTCCGCCAGGAGTTCGGGGCAAAGCCACCGGCTGAGGGCTGACCGCCTCCGGGCCTGGCGCGGTGCCGCGCTGCCTGATCATCGGCTGCGGCTGCCGCGGTCAGCAGCTGACCCGCGGCTTGATCCAACAGGGACACGTGGTGCGCGGAACGACCCGGGCGCTGGCCGCGCGGGCCGCGATCGAGGCGGCAGGGGCGGAGCCGGTGGTGGCCGATCCCGACCGCGTGGCCACGATCGTGTCCGCGCTGGACCACGTGAGCGTGGTCTGCATCCTGCTCGGCTCGGCCGGAGGCTCGCCGGCACAGCTGGAGGCGCTGCACGGGAGCCGTCTGCAGATGCTGCTCACCCGCCTGGTCGACACGACCGTCCAGGGGGTGGTTTACGAGACCCGCGGATCAGTGGATAACGCACTGCTGGGTTCTGGCGCCGAGTTGGTGCGGGCGTTCGCTGCGCGCACTCACGCCGAGTGGGCGGCGCTGGACGCCGATCCTCGGGATCACGAGCACTGGCTGGCCAGCGCGATCCGGCGGGTGGCCGAGGTCCTCGGCCCCCGCTAGCTCGTCAGCTGCTGCTCGGCGGTATCAGCCGCCGGTCAGGACCTGCTTGGTGCACGTGGCGGCGTCATTGCGAACGACGCTGAGGTGAGCGTTCGCGTCGCCGTAGGTCTGGATGCCGTGCGCCTGGAGCTTCTTGATCACGCAGTCGGCGATTGGGCCGTCGTCCTTGGCCGGAATCGCGGTGACCGTGGCCAGCTTCTTGACCAGCGCGTCCCGCAGGGCCGGCGAGGTGATCGGCGTGGACGATGAAAGGTGGCTCGGGATCAGGTTGCTCGGCGGCTTGGTGGCGGTGGTGCTGGTGCCGGTGCCCGTGCTGGGGGTCTGCGGCGTGGGGGGCGTGGTCGCCGCCTGGCCGGTGATGGCCTTGCTCTTACTACTGCTGCTCGAGCCGCAGCCGGCGGCGGCGAGTGCGGCGACGGCGATTAGGACCGCCACCAGACTGAACCGTTTGCTCATAACAACGCTCTCTTTCTCCGTATCTCGGAAGACCAAGTTCGTGGGGGAGGACCCAGACGCACGCCCGGCCTCGCCCAGCCCGGCGATTCGGCTGGGCAACCCTGTCAGATAACGAGGGCGTGTCAAGTTGCGGTCCGGTTAGCGTTACCTCTTGGACCTAACACCCAGACGCGCCGCCGGCGGGGTTCGGCCGGCGCCGTGAAGCCCGGCCCTACCCTGGCCCTGCCGCTAAACTCAAAATGCGTAAAAGCCGATCGAGATTTGGTCCTCAGAGGAGCGTGAGCCGTGGCCGGATATGCGAAGGACGTACTCGTAGAGCCTGAGTGGCTGGAGCAGCATCTCAACGACGATTCGATCCGCATCGTTGAGGTCGACGAGAACCCGGACCTGTACCGCGAAGCCCACGTCCCGGGAGCAATCGGCTTCGATTGGAAGCATGACCTCCAGGATCAGGTCAAGCGTGACTTCCTCAGCCCTGAGGATTTTGGCCGGCTATTCGGCAGCCGCGGCATCTCGGACCAACACCAGGTCATCCTCTACGGCGACCGCAACAACTGGTTCGCCGCCTACACGTACTGGTACCTCAAGTACTACGGCCACGACAACGTCAAGCTGCTCAACGGCCCCCGGGAGCGTTGGATCTCCGAAGGCCGGCCGACCACCACTGACGTGCCCTCCTATCCCGCGGCGACGTTCGAGGCCAAGCCCGGCGACGAGTCGATCCGCTCTCGGCGCGACGAGGTCCTTTCGGCGATCGGCAACGCCCGCCAGCTGGTGGACGTGCGCTCGCCGCAGGAGTTTTCGGGTGAGCTGATCTCGCCCATCGGCTACGAGCAGGAAGGAGCCCAGCGCGGCGGCCACATCCCCGGCGCCAAGTCGATTCCGTGGGCCCAGGCGGTCAAGGAGGACGGAACCTTCAAATCGGCCGACGAGCTGAGCGAGTTGTACGGCGGCAAAGGCGTCCTATCCGGCGAGCCGATCATCGCCTACTGCCGGATCGGCGAGCGCTCGGCCCACACCTGGTTCGTGCTGCGTGAGCTGCTCGGCCAGGACGATGTCAAGAACTACGACGGGTCCTGGACCGAGTGGGGCAACATGGTCAACGTGCCGGTGGAGAAGGGCCCTTGACGCTGCTTAGAGCAGGGCGCTGATCCGGTCAAACAGGTCCGAGAGGATGCGGGCGGTAGCGCCCCAGATCACGTTGCCGTCCACCACGTAGGTGTCTGTGCGGATGGGCAATCCCCGGCGGACCAGACGGCGGCGTTGGTAGCCCTGGCGCAGTGCCGGCAGGGAGAGCTCGAGGATCTCGGCCACCTCCCGGGGGCTGAGGGTCCACTCGCGCCCGGGCTCGATCAGTCCTACGAACGGGTATACGGCATAGCCGGTGGCGATCGTGGGGGTCGGCTGCAGCGCACCGACCAGCTCCACCGCGTCAGCGGGGAGCCCGATCTCCTCGTCGGCTTCGCGCAGCGCGGTCGCGACCAAGCTCGCCTCGCCCTCATCCAAACGGCCGCCGGGAAACGAGATCTCACCCGGGTGACGGCGTAGGTCCTCACGCCGGCGGGTGAGCACGGCGTGGAGCTCACCGTCCTGGAGGTAGAGCGGGACCAGAACTCCCGCCTGGGTGCGGCCGCGGACAGACAGCTTTGCCGCCTCGTTCGGGGCGAGCAGAACCCGTCCGAGCTCGGCCTTGAGCGCTTCCCGGCTCAGCCGCATGGCCGGACTATATTTGGGCGCACATGGACGGCCTGATCGTCGTTGACGTTCAGAACGACTTCTGCGCCGGAGGCGCGCTCGAGGTTCCAGACGGAGACGCCGTGGTCGGTCCGATCAACCAGCTGATGGAGCAGATCTCGTTCGTGGTCGCCACCCGCGACTGGCACCCGCCGAACCATCGCTCGTTTCAGGCCCAGGGCGGGCCCTGGCCGGCGCACTGCGTTCGTGACACGGGCGGTGCCGAGCTGCACCCCCGGCTTCACACCAGCCAGATCGACGCCATCGTCGACGCCGGCCGAGAGCCAGAGCACGAGGGCTACTCGGGCTTTGAGCACACGGAGCTAGAGCGCCTGCTCCGGGACGCCGGCGTGGAGCAGGTCCACGTGGCCGGACTGGCGCTTGACTACTGCGTGAAGGCCACCGCGCTGGACGCGCGCCGGGCAGGGTTCGGTGTGGTGCTGCACCAAGGTGCCACGAGGGCGATCGACACCGAGCAGGGCGACGCCGAGCGCGCGCTGGAGGAGCTGCGGGTGGCCGGCGTCGAGGTGGTCGACTAGGCCCGGCTGGTCAGCTCGACGCGCTGTTTGAAGCGGACCGGGCCCTCTAGCGTGCGGTGGACCGGGCACCGCGCGGCGATCGCCTCCAGACGCTCCCGTTGGTCGGGAGTCAGGTGATCCGACATGCGTAGCGTCAGGTTGAAGAAGGTGGAGTAGCCGCGGGGAGCCGACTCGTACTCGCACTCCACCTCCAGCGGGCCGATGTCCCAGCCCTTGCGCTGGGCGTACATGTCCATGGTGATTGCGGTGCAGGAGGCGAGGCTGGCGGCCAGCACCTCCTGCGGACCAGGCCCCTGATCCTGGCCGCCGTCCTTGAGCGGCTCATCAATCGTCAGCTCGTGGTCGCGGATCGTTATCGCGTAGATGTAGGGGCCGCGGTCGGTGCGGCGGGCGATGGCTTTCATCAACTCAGCTCAGGGGGTTGAATAGCAGTCCGGTCGGAACCTTAGGGAAGAAATAGGTCGACTTCGGCGGCATGCTCTCGCCGGCCCCCGCGACCTCCTGGATCTGACCCACCGGGGGAGGCGCCATCAGGAACGCCGCGTCGTACTCGCCACTCTGGACCAGCTCGATCGCGTGCGGCGCGTCGCGGGCATAGCCGAGCTGAGTGAGGTGGTCGATGTCCTCGTCGGTCATGCCGAGCGCGCCCTTGAGGATCAGCGCCTCGAACACGGCTGTGTCGAGCCGGCGGTAGGGTTCGGCCCGGTCAGGTAGAGCCGCGTCGGCGATCGCCGGGTCCTTGAGTGTCAGCCGGAACGGTCGCTGGAAGTGGGAGTCGATGTAGCCCAGGATGATCTGACCGGGGTCGGTATCCGGAGCCAGATGGTCCGGGCCGGGGAGCTCCTCCATCTCGAAGTCGCGTCTCAAGACGGCGGCGAGCGTCTCCTGCTGTTCCGAGGAGAGATTCTTCAGCAGGCGGTGAGTCGGGAACACGGTCAGGCCCGGGTCCTGGAGCGCGACCAGGCACATGAGCACGTAGCGATGGTCGCCTTCGCCGCCCAGCTCGTCGGCGTAGATGCGGGCTGTCTCGTAGCGATGGTGGCCGTCGGCGATCAGCAGCTCGGTGCCTAGCAGCGTGGCCTGGACGGCTGCGATGGCGCCTGGGTGTTGGACCCGCCAGATCCGGTTGGCCGTGCCGTCGTCGTCGCTGGCCTCGCCCCAAGGGTCTGCGGCCCTGGCGTCGATGAGCGCGGCCAGTGCTGCCTCGTCCGGGTCGGAGTACAGCGAGAAGATGGGCGACAGGTTGGCCCGCGTGGCCCGGGTGAGCTTGAGGCGGTCTTCCTTGGGGCCCGGGTGGGTGCGCTCGTGGGGCCGGATGCGTGCGGCCCCGTAGTTCTCCACGCGCACGCGCGCGAGGAAGCCGCGCCGAGTGCGGCTCCGACCGTCGGGACCGGTGTAGTCCTGCTCCAGCACCCACAGAGCTGGGGTTTCGTCCTGCAAGACGACGCCGTCGCCATGCCACGCGGCGAGCCGGTCGGCTGCGGCGGTGTACGGGTCATCGCCGGTGGGCAGGTCGATGCGCACTACGTTGTACGGGGAGCGCGCCTCGAGCTGGGCCCGTTGGTCGGGGTCGATCACGTCGTAGGGTGGCGCGATCACCGCCTGGAGCCCGCCGGTCTTCGTCAGGTCGTAGTGGAGTGCGCGCAGCGGCTGGACATCGGCCATGGCCCGCGGAAGCTACTTGTTTAGACGCTGCTCAGACGGCTTGACGCCGGCGACGCCGCTGCCGGCTGTGCCGGGTGCGAGCCGCGGTAGGGACGAGGTGTGCCCTTCCGTCGTGACCATTGGCGTCGAGCTGGTGGTTGAGCCCGAGGGTCACCGCGATCCGGCGAACCTCGTGTTGCTCGTCCGGCGTGACGAGCGTGATACCGATACCCGTGTCGCCGGCGCGTCCGGTGCGCCCGATGCGGTGGACGTAGGTCTCGCTGTCCGCGGGGGGGTCGAAGTTGATCACGTGTGAGATGTCTCTGACATCAAGCCCGCGGGCCGCGACGTCGGTGGCGATCAGAGTGTCTGCGGCTCCGGACTGGAACCGCGCCAGTGCTTGCTCGCGCTGGCGCTGTGATTTGTTGCCGTGCATCGCTACCGCCCGGATGCCCTGGGCGGCCAGGCGCTTGACCAGTCGATCGGCTCCGCGCTTCGTGCGTACGAACACCAGCGTGAGCCCACGCTCGCTCCGCAGCTCACGCACGAGCGCGTTGACGCGGTGCTCGTGTGCGACCGGGACGAAGCGGTGCTCGACATCGCTGCTCGCCCGCCGGCCCGATGGCCCGTGCTCGTGCACGACTGCGTTTCGCGTGTACTCCTTGGCCACGCGTCCGGCGGCGCCGTCGAGCGTGGCAGAGAAGAACAGCGTCTGGCGGTCCTTGGGGCACAGCGCCACGATTCGATCCACGGCCGGGCGGAAGCCCATGTCGAGCATCCGGTCGGCCTCGTCGAGGACCAGGATCTCGATGTTGGCCAGGCTAAAGGCGCCCCGCGCCAGCAGATCTTCGAGTCGTCCCGGCGTCGCGACCACGACGTGCGACCGAGCTGCGTCCTTGGCCTGCTTGACCAGACCGACACCGCCATAGACGGCGGTCACGCGCAGTGCTCGGGCGGTGGCGATCGGTCGGATATCGTCGACGATCTGGCTCACGAGCTCACGCGTTGGGGCGAGAATCAGGGCCGACGGCCGCCGGCCGTCACTCTTGACACGGTCTGCGATCGGGATCCCAAAGGCGAGCGTCTTGCCCGAGCCTGTCGGAGACTTGGCGAGCACGTCGCGTCCGCCAAGAACGTGGCCGATTACCTCGCGCTGAATCGCGAATGGTGTGGTTATGCCATCGCTGGCCAGCGAGTTGACCACGGCACGCGAAACGCCGAGATCGCTGAAGGATTGCGTATTGGACATCTAGGACTCCTTGACGGCACTGCGGGCCGCGAACGGTTCGGAAGTGACGGCTGACCCGAACCGCTGAGAGCGGGACCCAAGCAAGCTGCCGCGCGGCCGAAGGCATCGACCGCCTCGATGAACGTAGCAGGTCGTCACTACGCCCACCCCGAATGCAAGCTGGGATTAGACTCAGTTCAGCTACGCGGGGCGTAGCGAAGCCTGGTATCGCGCCGCCTTTGGGGGGCGGAGACCCCCGGTTCGAATCCGGGCGCCCCGATTGCAGACAACCCCGCCCGGGCTCACCGCGCCTCGGGCCGTCAGATAGTGACGTCTCTGCGAATTGACCCGCAAATCGGCGGGAACCGACTTGTTTGCCGGACTCATTGGACCACGACGACCAAGGGAGGCGTCATGCGAACGTCCCGCATTGTTCTGTCCGCGGTCGCAGTTATCGCGATCGCCGCTGTCTGGGTCGGGTTGGCCACGGCCGCCTCACCGCCCACCGCCACCACATCGCCGGCCACGAGTCCTTCGGACTCTGGGGCGACGCTCAACGGCGGCGTGAACCCGAACGGCCAGGACACGAGTTACGCATTTCAGTGGGGACCGACCAGTGGCTACGGCCATCAAACAACCCTGACCTCCGCCGGCTCGGGTACCAGCAGCTCAACGGTGAGCGCCAACGTGACCGGCCTGGCGTCCGGGACGACGTACCACTTCCGGATCATCGCGCTGAACACTACGGGGACCTCCGTGGGAATCGATCAGACGTTCAGCACAACCGGCACGCCTCCGGCCCCTTCGAATCCGCCGACGGCCACCACCGGCGCGCCAGCGAATGTCGGTCAGTCCGGCGCCTCCGTCAACGGGACGGTGAATCCCGCGGGTCAGGCCACCACCTACTACTTCGAGTACGGCCCCACCTCGGACTATGGGTTTGAGACCTCGGCCATCAACGGCGGCTCTTCAAGCACCGACGAGCCGGCGAGCGCGAACCTGGCTGGACTCCAATCCAGCACCAGCTACCACTACCGGCTGGTGGCGTTCAACCCGGGCGGCACCACGCTTGGGTCGGATCAGACGTTCACTACCGCGGCCCCATTGAAGTCCCAGGTGGCGTTCATCGGCCGGATGGGATTCGTATCCCCCGGCCGGATCATTGGCGTCGAAGCGGGCTGCTTCGGCGGCGCGACGAACTGCACGGGCCACGTCACGATGAGCCACATCGGGGTTGTGATCGGGCAGCGTGACTTCAACATCGCGCCCAACAGCGGTGGCTTCCAGAACATCGAGCTGTCGGCCCGCGGAGCCAGCATGCTGCTCAGCTACAACAGCGTGTTCCACCTGCTTCCGGTCACCGTCACGGTGACCACCAGCGGCGGTCAGACGATCACCCAGACCATGCATCTGGCCCGCTGGGTGTGGCACTAGACCGGCCCTGG
>DASZGO010000175.1:0-7981 GCA_035938755.1 Solirubrobacteraceae bacterium
ACCCAGAGCAGCAGTGAGCCCTCCTGCGACGACCACGGCGCCGCCAGCTTGTAGAACGTCGGGGTTGTGGTCGAGGAGTGGGCGGCCACCACGTTGAACGAGAAGTCAGACCGCAGAAACGCCGCCTCGAGGATGACCCAGGCCACGGTCATGACCAGCGCCAGCGCGTACACCGCCCGGCGTCCCGAGATCACCCATTCCTCCCGGCCCGAGCGGACGCCGTACAACGAGGCGCCGGCACCGTAGACGGCGACCACCAGCCCGAGGACGAGAAGCGTGCGACCTACGGGTGCCATGTTCCGGGCTCCAGACTCATCAATACGAGGCGCTTGCGGCTTGGTACTTCGACGGGCACTTGGTGGTCAGCGAGTCCTGTTCGCCCACGAACTGGGTGCCGGTACTCGGTTCGTGGACGGTGACCAGCACGCCGCGACCGGCCCGGAACGGGTCGGGGACGATGCCGGTGTAGCGAACCGGCACCGAGACCCGCAGCTTGGGATCGCGCACGCGAAACAACAGCGCGGCGCCGACGTGGCGGACGGATCCAGTCAGCACCGTCCCGGCCAGAATGTATGACTGACCCGGACGCGCCCGCGTCAGCAATTGCCCAGCGGTCAGCTCGTCCCGTCCAGCACTGAAGCTCGTGTAGACAAGTGCCGAGGCCAGGAGGAGGGCGGCGGTCAAGGCGGCGACCAGTCGAATGGCGCGCTTACGGCTGGGATCCACTCGCCTGCATTTTCCCATAAGCGAGGCGACGGGCTCGCCGGTGGCCCGGGCAGGCCACCGGTCGTGTGAATTAGCGTCGCGTTAGCGCCGAGGAGATCGGGCTCCAACCGCGAAACAAATCAGTACCCGTGGCGTTACTGGCTCTGGAGACAATGGTCCGGTCCAAGCCCCTCACGAGGACGGTCAGCCGCCGCCGGTTCGCATTCGCGGCTCGCCCGGCTGATCGTCACCCGGCAGCCCCCGAGGGCCGCCGCAGCGGCGGGCCCTCTCAGGATCGCGCTCTGTACGCCTGCGGCTGCGGCTATGCGTTCAACGCCGCTGTCTCCACTTCGGTGGCCTGCCCGCACTGCGGCCGCACCCAGGCCTGGTAGCGGCCTTACTTAAGCGCCTTCCGCGCCCGCGCGGTCCACGTCGTAGCCAGATCCCGGATGAACTTGGCCTGTGCCGTGGCCAGGTCGGAGACCCACGTCACGTCACTCGATCCCGGGCCCTTTTCGATCGTGTTGGCGATCGCCTTGAGCGCCTTCTCGTAGCTGGTCAGCGTGTTCTCCCCGGCCTCGCGGCCGGCGTCGATGATCCGCTCGTTGAGCTTGCGCAGCCGCTGCGCCGCCGCCTCGAGCCGGGCTTCTGGCGTGCCAGCCTTGGGCTTGGCCGTCGAACGCTTGGCGCCGGTGGTGCTCCGCTTGGCCCGGCTGGTCGACGAGCTGGCGCGAGTGGACCGGCTGCCGCTGGCTGCCTTGCCGCTCGCTGCCTTAGCCCGCGTGCCGCCGGACTTCGCGCGCGAGGAGCCGGACCGGCTCGAACCCGTCGCGCGCGACCGGCTGCTCGAGCTTGAACCTGTACCGCGTGAACCACCACTCCTGGCCTGTGGCATATCTCCTCCTGTTATCGGCTTGAAGAAATCGCGTGCACCCTACCTTCCCACGCACCATCAGGGGTAGTCGGCGACGATCTGCGCGCGCCCGGGAGGCACGCGCCGGGGCGGACCGGCGCCGTCAGGGCGAGCAGCTAGGATCCGCCCATGGCCATCACTGACGCGATTAAGAACGAGTACACCAAGCGGATCCTGCGCGCCACGGGGAGGCGTCCCGTCCCGCAGATTCCCCGCCGTGACACCCCGCACTACCGGATGCCCAAGCTTGAGGCCAACGGCGGCTGGCTGGAGCTGGAGCACTACGCCGGTCCGGAGATTCCGCGCCCGGAGTACGAGACCCTCGAGTTCACCACCTACCCGACCGATCCCAACACCTTCTTCGCCCCAATAACCTCGGCCTCAGGGGACATCGAGCTCGGCGCCTTCGGCAACTTCGGGAAGTGCGACCTGGATCGCGAATGGACCCCAAACGCCGAGAAGTGCCCGACGATCGTCAAGTGGCTGGAGTCGGTGGGTGCCCGGTTCGGCAAGGTCCAGCTGCTCCGCATGTCCCCCAACACCATGCGCGAGTGCCGCTGGGGCCTCCATCTCGACAACAACAACAACAAGAACCCCGAGAGCAACGGGTGGGCCGTGCGCGTGTGGCACGAGCTGACTCAGGACGATTCAAGCCGTCTGGTGGTGCGCAGGGATGAGTTCGACAAGTCCACCGAGACACAGATCCCCCTGCCCGCGCACGCTCAGGCGGTGGTGGACTCACAGTGGCTGTGGCATGGCGGGTTCCACACGGGCACGCATACGCGCTACGCCGTGATCGCCACGTTCGAGTCGGGTCCTGACCTGGAGCGCTGGATCGACAGCCAGCTCCCGGCGCAGGCCAAGGCCGCGGCTTAGGGCCGGCTCGCAGGTACCACGGAGCCCGGCGCGCCGTAACGGTGCAGAGCCGCCGTGGTCGATTTTCCTGGCTATACGAGGAAAATCGACCGCGCTCTTGCCCGCCCGGCAGGCTGAGGCGGTGCCGTAGCGCCGGTTACTGAGCGTCCTGAGGGACGCGCCGGAAGTGCTCGCCGGCGTTCTCGCTTCCGGCGCGCCCTTCAGGTAAGACTCAGAGCTGCATGGCCTTGACGGCCAGAAACTCCTCTAGACCATGCCGGCCGAGCTCGCGGCCGTGGCCAGACTGCTTGTAGCCGCCGAACGGGGCCAGCGGGTTGAACGTCCCGCCGTTGATCTCGACCTGGCCGGTGCGCAGCTGGCGAGCCACGTGCTTGGCCCGCTCCTCGTCGCCTGACCACACGCCGCCAGCCAGCCCGTACGGGGTCCCGTTGGCCAGGCGGACGGCGTCGTCCTCGTCCTCGTAGGGCATGATCGCGAGCACCGGCCCGAAGATCTCCTCCTGGGCGATCGTCATGTCCTCCGTCACCTCACTGAACACGGTGGGTCGCACGAAGTACCCAGTGGCCCGGCCCTCCGGGGGCTCGGCCCCGCCGGTCACAAGCTTGGCGCCTTCCTCGATGCCCTTCTCGATATAGGACCGCACCCGCTGGCGCTGCGTGTCGGACACGATCGGTCCGAGCATGATGCCTTCCTCGAACGGACCCCCGACCGGGTACGCCTCGGCCGCCTGGCGCGCGATCTCCTCCACCATCGGCAGCTTGTCGCGCGGGACGAGCATCCGGGTCAGGGCGCTGCAGGTCTGACCGGAGTTCAGGTAGCACTTCTGAACGCCGTCCACCACCGCCTTCTCCAGGTCGGCGTCGTCGAGGATCACGTTGGGCGATTTCCCGCCCAGCTCAAGCGCCACCCGCTTGACGGTTTGTGCGGCGTTGGCCGCCACGCGCCGGCCGGCCAGCGTCGAGCCGGTGAACGAGATCATGTCGATGTCCGGATGGCCGCTCATGGCCTCGCCCACCACCGGGCCGTAGCCGCACACCAGGTTGAACACTCCGCCGGGCAGGCCAACCTCCTCGATCACCTCGGCCAGCACGAACGCGTTGAGCGGGGTGACCTCTGAGGGCTTGAGCACCACGGTGCAGCCGGCGCTGAGCGCCGGCGCGACCTTGGCGCAGATCTGGTGCAGCGGATAGTTCCAGGGCGTGATCGCGCCCACCACGCCGACCGGCTCACGCACCACCAGCGAATTGCCGATCTGCTCCTCCCACTGCACCTCGCCCACCAGCTGCGGCTGGCTGGTGAAGCTCATCACCGGCAGCGCCGCCTGGATCATGTTCGAGAGCTGGATGGGCATCCCCATCTCACGGCTGATCAGCGCCGCGATCTCCTCCTGCCGCGCGTATAGCGCCTGGCCCACCGCGGCGCAGGCCTCGGCCCGGTCCTGAACCGGGACCTGACTCCATACCTCGAACGCCTCGCGCGCCGCGGCCACCGCGCGGTCGACGTCCTCAGGCGTGCCCTCGGGAACCCGGCCGATCACCTCCTCCGTGGTGGGGTCAATGACCTCGATCGTGTCCTGTCCGGCGGGCGGAGTCCACTCTCCGCCGATGAAGAATGTCGTGCGCTCGAGGGTTTCGGTCTGGCTGGTGGTGGTCATCTAGGCCTCCTGGAGGGCTGGGTCGCGGGTGGCGCCGGCGGCCTGTGCCAACTGCTCGGCCGTGCGGTGGGCCAGCGCCATGATCGTGATCATCGGGTTGGTACCTGAGGCAGTGGGGAACGCAGACGCGTCACCGATCCACACGCCCGGGGTGTCGTGCAACTCGCCGTTCGGCGAGGCGACGCTGGTCGAGGGATCCTCGCCCATGCGACAGGTGCCCATCTGATGGGCAGCGAACATTCGCATGGCGCCGGCCCGCAGCGGAACCCGGTCTACCCGGCGGATGAAGTCCTCAACGTCATCGCCGCGGTTCCATAGCGGGAGCTGGTCGGCCAGCACCGAGATCTGGTGGGCCCCGGCCGCGACATGGCAGCGGATCTGCGCCTCGATCCCCCGTCGGATCATGGCCTGGTCACCCGGATCGCGGACTGCGTAAAAGGGTTGGGCCAGGCCGGCCGCGTCGAGCTCGACCCAGCCGTTGGCGTCTCCCCGGTCGCGGATCAGCGACACCGAGGTGCCGGCGTCCCGGAAGTCCTCCAGTGCCTGCTTGTGCTGGCGGGCGTCGAGCCAGGGGAGCGCGGAGGCGGACAGCCCGGTCGTGTACTGCACCCCCTCGATCAGGAACCCGTAGCCGTCGTCGGCGCCCACGAACTCGTCGATCAGGCCGCTCTGCGGGGCACCCCACCACGGCGCCATCTCGTCACCATACGCGGCGAACACCGCGGTCGAGGGATGGAGCCGCAGATAGCGGCCCGCGGCCGGCCCGCCGATCCCGGAGCGCAGCAGCACCCCGGGGCTCTCCAGGGCTCCCGCTGCTACGACAACCCGAGGAGCCCGGACCGTCAGCTCGGCCCCGGTGACCGGGGACCGGCCGCTCACACCAGAGGCCCGCCCGCCGTCGGTCAGCACTCGCTCGACGAAGCACCCGGTGACGATCTTGGCCCCGGCCTCGAAGGCATCGCGTAGATACGTCTTCATCGTTGACTGTTTGGACGCCGACTGGTCGCCGAAGCCCATGTAGCCGGCGCTGGCCGGGTCATAGCGCCCCCGGTCGGCGTTGCGGGTGACGGTCTGGAACGACCAGCCCAGCGCGTCCGCTCCCCGCTTGAGCATCTGGTGCGGCTGGTTGAGGTCAGAGCACTCGTCGTTGACCGACAGGCGTGACCACACCGCGTCTAGGTGGCGCTCGAAGTCATCGGCGACGTCGCTCAGGCCGTGCTGGGCCGCCCACTCCTCACGCACCCACCGCTTCGTGCGCAGGCAGTTGGTCCAGTTGACGACCGTCCCGCCGCCGAGGCAGGACCCGGCCTGGAGGGTCACGTTGCGATCCACCGTCGGGGTGGGTCCCGCCCGCCAATACAGGTTCTGCCAGGCCCACAGCTCGTACTGGTTGAAGTCGGCCTCGTTGAAATAGCCGCCGGCTTCCACGACCACCACCGAGGCGCCCCGCTGGGCCAGCTCGGCCGCGATCACCGCCCCGCCGGCTCCGGAGCCGATCACCACCACGTCGGCCTCCAGGGTCAGGTCGGCGTCGAGAGCCAGCGGCTCGATCGACTTGGGCTCCGGCGGCGGCGCCGAGATCGGCCCCGGGTAGCCGAGCAGGTCCCAGACCGGGTTGCGTCCCGTGGTGGGGTCGGGCGCGCCGTAGTGGAGTAGCAGCGTCAGCCCGCCCAGCGCGCCGATTCCCGCGGCGGCGTCCGGGGAGGCCAGCGAGAGGTTGCGCAGCAACTGCTCGCGTGACGCCTGCGAGGCCCCGGTGAACCCCTGGGCCGCCAGGGCGTCCAGCAGCTGGCCCATCCCCTCCTGCATCTCGGGCGGCAGCGTGGCCAGCATCTCGGCCACTGACTCGGGCACCCCGTAGGCCGACGCGGAGCGGGCCCAGTGGCCGTGGGGATCAGGCACGTGCTCGAGCGACGGGACGATCGTGTCGCACACGGTGCGCAGGACCTCGGCCCGTGGCTGGTTTAGGAATTCCGTGCTCATCGCTCTACCTCCGCGGCGGCGCCACATTTCAGAAGATGTCTCGGTGAACGCTAGGCGTTGTCCGAGAGGGGGTCAAGCGGTCACGCGGCGATATCGTCCGACCATGGCGTTCGAGCCCGAGGTGGTTTGGATGCCGGGCGGGGTGCGCACCGAGATTCACCTCACCGGCCCGGACACTAACGGCGTGTTCTGCCTGCTGGTCGACGAGCCGTCGCCGGGCTGGGCGTTGCCTCCTCACCTTCACCACGGCGTGGCAGAGACCATCTACATCCTTGACGGCGAATTCGAGATGGAGGTCGACGGGCAGCCCTGGCATCTAGCGGCCGGCCAGACACTGCACGTTCCCGCCGACGTGGTGCACGCCGGCGGCAACGTGGGCGTTAGCCCAGGCCGCCGGATCATCATGTTCAGCCCGGCCGGCATGGAGGGGTTCTTCCGCGAGGCCGGCGCGCCGTCGCGGACCGCCGACGTCGATCCTCGGGCGGCGTTCGAGGCGGCGGTGCGTCACGGCTGGGAGTTCATTCGGCTCCCGGACCAGTGAGGCCGAAGCGGACCGAGCCCGTTGTTCTGCCGGAACGCATCGAGGGTGCCGACGGGATCCTCCTGCGCCGCTGGACCCCTGCGGATGGCGAAGGGCTAAACCGTGCGGTGGCGGAGAGCGCCGACCACCTGCGCCCATGGATGGCCTGGATCGCCCAAGAGCCGATCTCGATCGCGCAGCGGCAAAGCCTGATCGACGAATGGAACCGCCAGTGGGCCAGCGGCGGCGACGCCTACCTCGGCGTGTTCTTGGATGGCCGGATCGTCGGCGGCTGCGGCCTTCATCGACGCATCGCACCAGATGGTCTGGAGATCGGATACTGGATCCACTGCGGCTTGGTCCGCCGCGGATTGGGCACGAACGTCGCTTGTCTCCTGGTGAAGGCGGCTCTGGCCGTGCCCGGCATCAGTCACGTGGAGATCCATCACGACAGGGCGAACGTGGCCAGCTCCGGCATACCTCGCAAACTCGGTTTTCGCCTCCTCGCCGAAGAGCCCGACGAACCCGAAGCCCCTGCCGAGGTAGGCATCGAATGCCGGTGGCGCCTGGAAAAGAAGCGGCGCCACTGATATTCTTGCTCTAGCAAGCAACCCCCAGGACGGAAGGGCGTAATGCAGCTACAGGGCCTCCACCACATCACGATGATCACGGGCGACGCGCGCCGGAACGTCGAGTTCTACGCCGACGTGCTGGGCCTGCGGATGGTTAAGCAGACCGTCAATTTTGACGCGCCGGAGGCCTACCACCTGTACTTCGGAGATGAGTCCGGAACGCCAGGCTCGATCCTGACCTGGTTCGAGTTCGCCGGCGTCACCCCCGGGCGCCCCGGCGCCGGCATGATCCACACGATCGAGCTGGGTGTGGGCTCCGCGGATGCGCTCGACTTCTGGGCTCGGCGGTTGGCCGAGCATGGCTACACGGGCGAGCGGGGCGGGCAGGCCCTGCGGTTCGCCGACTACGACGGGCTTCGGTTCGAGCTGGTCGTGGTCGAGAGCGGCAACCCGCCGCTGCGGGCGCGGCACCCGGAGATCCCACCTGAGCACGCCCTCCTGGGCGTGGAGGGCGCTCGCGCCTACAGCCCCCGCGCCGACGCCGGCGACGCCCTGCTCACGAGCACGCTGGGGTTCGCCTCCGCCGGGGCCGGCGAGTACCGGCTCGACGGCGAGCGCCGCCGCTTCCGCTGGACCCACGATGCGCCGCCGGAGCTCGTCGGCCTCCAGGGGGCCGGCTCGGTTCACCACATCGCGTGGGCCTCCCGCGACGAGGATCACCTGACCTGGCAGCAGCAAGTGCGTCAGGCCGGGGCCTA
>DASZGO010000176.1:0-10511 GCA_035938755.1 Solirubrobacteraceae bacterium
GCGGGGGCTGAGAGACCTCGACTTCGCGGTACTCGCTCGGGGGCTGGGTGCCGGCAACCGCTCACGCGGAGAGCTGCTGTCCTTTCTGCTCTTCGACCCGCAGTTCGTCACGGCGCTGCTGGACATGGGACGTCGGGATGCGCGCCGCTGGCTCCGGCGACATCCCCGGTTCTGGTGCCGAGATGCTGAGCACGACCTGGAGACCGAAGGTGTGGACCAGGAGAGAATCGCCGAGCAGCACGCGCTCGAGGAGTTCAGAGCCCACCGGGTCCTCCGCGCCGGCGCCTGAGCCCCACGCCCGCGGCGCACGGCATCATTGGGGCCGTGTCCCTCGCCCGCACAACCGCCGTCCTGTTTGCGCTGCTGTGCTGCGCCTGGTTTGCCCTGAGCGCTCGGCAGGCTCACGACGTCGCGGTGGCCGACAGCATCGTGAGTGCCAAGCCGCCGCTCACCGCGACGCAGGTCCGCCGGGCCACCGACTCGCTGAACGCTGCGGCCTCGCTCAACCCTGACCTGGAGGTCGACGTCCTGCGCGGCGAGCTGGCCATCGACCAGGGGCACCTGGCCCAAGCTCGCCGGATCCTGTTCGGGGTGATCCGCCGGGAGCCCAAGTTCCTGACCGCCTGGCAGCAGTACGCCCGGGCCTCGATCCACGATCCGGTCGCGTTCTACGCCGCCCAGATCGGGATCCGGCGACTGGTCCGGCTGTTCCCACCGCGCTAGCTGCCCCGGCGAGCGGCCGCATCGCCCGCCGGTACGCTACGGCACCCATGCGGGCCCAGACCCTGACGCGGGAGCGTGAACAGCCTCCTGGCCGCTTCGGGATCGACGCCCTGGGGGAACGGTGGCGCTGGGCGACTCCGTCCCGGCTGACCTGGATCGCGTTCGGCTTCATGCTGGCCGGTGGGGCCGCGTTCCTACTCCACCTCACGCGCGGCACCACGTTGTGGTTCGACGATTGGCTATGGGCGCTCTACCGGCGCAGCGGCACGCACTCGCTGCTCACGCCGTACAACGACCACTTCTCCCTGGTCCCGATCCTGATCTACCGGTTGCTGTTTGCCACTCAGGGAATCGGCAGCTACGTCCCCTACCGGGTGCTGATCACCGTGGGCCATCTGCTGTGCGTCACGCTCCTGTTCGTCTACGCCCGGCGACGGGTGGGCGACTACCTGGCCCTGGTGGCGGCGGCGCTGCTGCTGTTCCTCGGGCCGGGCTGGCAGAACATTCTGTGGCCGTTCCAGATCGCGTGGGTGCTGTCGGTGGCCGCCGGTATCGCCGCCCTGCTGGCTCTGGATCGCCGCGATCTTCCGGGCGACGGCGCGGCCTGCCTGCTGCTGGCCAT
Source organism: Solirubrobacteraceae bacterium (assembly GCA_035938755.1). Taxonomy (GTDB): domain Bacteria; phylum Actinomycetota; class Thermoleophilia; order Solirubrobacterales; family Solirubrobacteraceae; genus Palsa-465. Next base: position 1,346 of record DASZGO010000176.1, read on the forward strand.
ATCGCTCGCCTGCTCGAGCGTGGGCGTGGCCGTGGCGGCTGGGCTCGTGGTGGCCATCGCCTGGGAGCGCCGGAACTGGCGGAATGCCTGGATCGTGGCGCTACCCATCGGGCTGTACATCGTCTGGTCGCTGGCCTACCAGGACGCCTCGCTCCGCTCCAACGGGATCTTCGACATCCCCTTGTGGGCGGCCCGCTCGGCCGCCGGAGCGGTCAGCTCGCTGCTCGGCCTGTCGGGCCAGACCACTAGCGACCAGCAGGGCACGATCCTGGAGTTCGGGGTGCCGCTGGCGCTGGTCGGGCTGGTCGGGGCTCTGCTCGTCGCCTTCCGGAGAGGGCTGCGCCCGCGGGTGGCCGCCCTGGTGACGATGGCGCTGGCGTTCTGGGCACTGACCGCGGCCGGGCGATCGTTCATCGGCGGAACCCCGTTCGCCAGTCGCTACCTATACGTCGACGCCGCGTTCGTGCTGCTGGTGGCCGTCGAGGTGGCCCAGGGCGTCCGGCTCGGGCGCCCGGCGCTGGTCCTGGTCGGCGTGGCCGGGGTGGCGGCGGTGGTGTCCAACCTGGGGGTGCTGCGAGAGGCCGGCGGCTACCTGCGCAGTCAGGCGCCGGTAGCCCGAGCCGACCTGGGCGCCCTGGAGATCGGGCGGACGCACCTGCAGCCGGGGTACGTGGCCAACCAGTTCCCCGGGTATCCGTTCGTGGTGGTCAGGGCCGGAGCGTACTTCGCGATGAAGCGATCCATAGGCTCGCCGGCGTACTCGGCTTCCCAGCTCCCGGCCGCTCCCGAGCCGGCGCTCGAGGTGGCCGACGGCGAGCTCATAAGGGTGTACCGGCTGGCCCTCACCCCCGGTCCAGCTGCCGCCGTGGGCCTGGGGAGTCCGCCGCGGATCGACGCCGTGACGGGAGCCACCGTCGTGCCCCGCGGCCGCTGCGTCGCCTACCGCCCGGCGCCGATCACCACCACCTCGGAGTCGGTCACCATCACCTTGCCGCCCAGTGGCGTATCGCTTCGGGGAACAGCGCCCATTACCGTGTCGGTACGCAGGTTCGGCCAGCTGTTCCACCCGGTGGCGACGCTGCAGGGCGGGGCCTCGGCTCGCCTGAGCGTGCCGGCGGATCAGGCGGCGACGCCCTGGCACGTCCAGGTCCAGAGCCTCGGACCGGCGGTCATGTGCGGCGCGTAGGCCCGGCCGCCCCTGGCCTAGACTCGCCGCCCGTGGAGGACTTCGAGCAACTGCCCCTGGGGTTGAACCCCTACGACAACGACCCTGGCGCCTGGGGTCCGTCGCTGCTGACCAACGCCGAGATCGTGCTGGCCTGCCTGGAGATCTCTCACGCCCGCTCGGTGGCGGAGATCGGCGCCTACGCCGGGGATTTCACTCAGCTGCTCTTGCGCTGGGCCGAGCCGGCGGGCTCCCGGGTGGTGGCGATCGATCCCTCTCCGCAGCCCGAGCTGGTGCAGCTGGCGCAGGAGCACCCCGAGCTCGAGCTGATTCAGGACACCAGCCTGTCCGCCCTGGAGGGCATGCCCCTGACCGACGCGGTCATCCTCGACGGAGACCACAACTACTACACGGTGAGCCAGGAGCTGCGTCGCGTGTCGGAGCGCAGCTCGTCCGAGCGGGAGCACTTGCCGGTGATCTTGCTGCACGACGTGTGCTGGCCGCACGGCCGGCGGGACGACTACTACGACCCTGACCTGATCCCGGACGAGTATTTGCAGCCGCTGGTCGGAGGCGGAGGCCTGTATCCGGGAGTCGACGGCCTGCGGGAGGGCGGGCTGCCCTACCGATGGCCGGCTGCGCGTGAAGGCGGCCCGCGCAACGGCGTGCGCACCGCGGTCGAGGATTTCGTGGCCGCCCACGATCCGCCGCTGCGGCTGGCCGTGGTTCCCACGTTCTACGGCGTGGGCGTGGTGTGGGACCAGGCGGCGCCGTACGCGCCGGCGCTCGGCGAGCGGCTGGAATTCTGGGACGGGAATCCGCTCATCGCCCGGCTGGAGAGAAACCGAGTGCTGCACCTGGCTTCGTCGCAGGTGCAGCAGCTCCGGGCAATGGTGGCCGAGCACCAGCTCGAGCAGGCCAAGGCGCTGCTGCACCGGATGGTGCACTCGCGGGCGTTCGCCGCCGCGGAGTGGTTCCTCCGGCTGCGCCACCGCCAGCCCGCCTTCTCCCGTGAGGAGGCCCGGAAGCTGCTGGACCCGGAGTGAGCCCGAGCCCTAGCGGCCGTTCCCGTTTCGCCGGACCCGGATCATCAGACCCAGCTCGCGCAGCGGGCGGGTCAGGCGCCAGCTGGTGCTGGCGCGGATCTCGTCCAGCTCCTCCTCGAGCCTGCGCTGCCGGGCCTGGGCCTGCATCTTGGCCGACTGGAGCTCCAGATGGGCGGCTCCTGCCTCGGCCTCGGCGTGACGGGCCCGGTCGCGCCAATCGTCGGCGTCGGCGCCCCAGTTGGGCAGCCCGATGCCGGGCATCCGGCCGTGCCACTTCTCGGCGATCTTCTTGTGGGCGGCCATCCACACCTCGGGATCCTTGACCAGCTCCAGCGAGTGGTGGTGGATCGCCCGGAGGTCCGCGGTGACCACCTTGCGGCCGGCCTCTCGCACCTGGAGGCAGAAGTCGAGGTCGTAGCCGTGGATCTGGCTGATGCTCTCGTCGAAGCGGACGTTCTGCACCACCCAGGGGGAAAGCGCGAGCACGAAGCCGTCCAGGGTGTCGACCTCGCCGGTGCGGGCGAAGCCGGGGAACTCCTCGTCCCCCCAGGTGAACGCCTTTATCTCGCCTCCGCCGAACTCCTCGTAGCGATGGCTGAACGAGGCCCAGGTGACCGACCCTTCCCACCAGGCGATCGACCGCACGTCGATCGCGCCGACCAGCCCGATCGCCCCCACGTCCGGGTCCTTCAGGATCTCCCGGATCCGGGCGCAGAAGTCCCGGTCCACCAGCTCGGCGTCCTGGTGGACCAGCACCAGCGACTCGACGTCGTCCCGCCCGGCCACCTGGTCCATGATCAGGTTGTAGGAGCGGGCCAGAGAGCCCGCGGCGGCGTTGGCGATGACCTCCGAATCGGGCTCAGCCGCCAGCCGGAAGCCCCGCTCGGCGCAGCGACGGTACACCTCGGGCGCGGTAATCGAGGTTCCGAAGACGATCATCGCCTGCAGGATACGAGTGTGCGACTCATCCCTTGCGCCGCAGGAACGGCAGCTCAACGAACTGATAGCTGGCGGAGGCCAACAGCCCGGTGGCCAGCAGGCTGACCAGGTACAGCAGTCCGGTGCGCGCCACGTGCAGATGGTCCAGTAGTCCTAGGCCGCTGGCGGAGAAGAACCCCGGGTCGTGCTTCAGCGCGATGAACTGGATCACCGTGTAATGCCAGAGGTAGAACGAGTAGGAGATCACCCCCAGCCACACGACCGGCGCCAACGCCAGCACGCGCCGCGGCAGGCACCGTCTCGTCTCGCCGCCAAACACGGCGGGAAACACCAACGCCGCCGCCATCACGGCCTCGAGCCCGATCTTGGCCACCGAGCGCCCCAGCGGCTGCGGCGTCTGGACGGCGGCGATCAGTCCGAATAGCCCGCCCGGCGGCACCAGTGCGACCAGCCCCGCCAGCGCGGCCAGGCTCAGAAGCCAGCAAGCTCCGGCGCGGTCGCCAATCCGAACCGCCCAGCGGCGCAGGCCCGCGTCGCGCTGGGCGGCCACGCTGACTACGGCCAGACCCATACCGATGGCGATCCAGGTGATCTGGCCGGCCAGCGAGACCCCCACCAAGTGGCCGATGTGTCCGCGGACCGCCGCCACCTGAACCACGGCCCCCGCGGCGGCGATCGCGAGCAGTGGACCCAGCTCCGATACCAGGAGTCCGCCCCGGCGTATCCGGCGGATCAAGGCCGCCCATACGGGCAGCAACACGTAGAAGGTCACCTCCACGCCAAGCGTCCAGGCCACCGGGATGCCGCGATTCAGCGTGCGTCCGGAATACAGCTGGAGATAGCCGTAATAGCGCCACCAGTCGCCGGTCATGACCCCCACGATTCCCGGGAACAGGCCCAGGATCGTGAGCACCGTCCAGTAGGCCGGCAGGATCCGAAACGCACGGCGGCGGGCGTAGCGCGCGGTCCGGGGCCCGCGCCGGCCCGAGGCCCGCGCGGCCACGTACGGCCGGTAGAGCAGGAAGCCAGAGATACAGAAGAAGACGATCACCGCCTGCGTGCCCAGCACCTCAGCCGTCTTCCCCGGCACCCCGAAACCCAGCCGGGCCGTGGTCTCGAACACGTGAAAGGCCAGGATCCCCAGCACGGCGATCCCCCGCAGCCCATCGAACAGGGGAAACCGGGGGTTGCCGGGCGGCGGCGCCAGCGCGGGTGAAGGAGCTTCTCCGGGTTGTCCGCCGGCGAACCGGGGCGTCGGTTTCGCGGTCGCGGACACCTGGTCGGGTGGGGAGTCTATCCAGCCGTCTTCTGCATACTGCGCGCCCTGCCGGTCAATCTCGAGAGCCCGCTACCCGCAGCGCTGCCGGCCGGCAGCGCGGTCGCGCTCTACTGCTCGGGCACGGCCGACCACGACGGATGGCCGGTAACCGAGTTTCGGTTTGTGGTCGCCGGGCAGCCGCATCCGGCGGACGCCGTCCGTATGCCGCGGTTCGACATGCCCTGTCGGCGCAGCGGGTTTTGGGGCATCGTGCCCGTGCAGGCCACGCCCGGGGACGAGGCGATCGTCCTGGGGGCCGAGTTCCGGTCGGGCCCGGCGGCGTGGCAGCAGGTGGAGCTGGGGCGGATCGCGATTTCCGCACCCCACCCGGCGGCCGGGACCGCGGACCCGGAGCTGATCGCCATCTGCATGGGCACGTTCAACCCAGACCCCGGCCTGCTGGAGCGGCAGCTCGACTCGATCCGGAACCAGACCGACTCCCGGTGGACCTGCGTGATCAGCGACGACTTCTCCGATCCCGAGCCGTTCGATCAGCTGGTCGCGCTGACCCGGGACGACCCGCGCTTCACGGTGTCACGCGCGCCGAGCCGGATCGGCTTCTACCGCAACTTCGAGCGGGCGCTCGAGCTCGCCCCGCCGGGCGCGAGCCTGATCGCCCTGTGCGACCAGGACGACGTGTGGCATCCGCACAAGCTCGAGACCCTGCGGCGGGGATTGGGCTCGGCGACGCTCGTCTACTCCGATCAACGGCTGGTCGATGACCGAGGCCGGCTGCTGCGGGACACGCTGTGGAAGGGCCGGGCCAACAACTGGACCAACCTGGCCTCGATGCTGATCGCAAACACGGTGACCGGCGCGGCCGCGCTGTTTCGCCGCCCGGTGGCCGAGCTGGCGCTTCCGTTCCCGGACAGCCCGGGCATCGAGTTCCACGATCACTGGGTCGCGCTGAGCGCGCTGGCCAGCGGCGAGCTCCGGTACGTCGATCGGCCGCTGTATGACTACGTGCAGCACGAGGCCGCGGTGCTGGGGAAGGTGGCCACCGGGGCAGGCCGTCGCGGGCGGAGCCGGCGATCGCTCCGCCAGGACTGGCGCGCGGCGTACTTCCTGGGCCACGTGCCGGCCAAGGTCAGAGCCCACACGCTGCTGGTGCGTTCAGGCCGCCAGCTGGCGCCGGCCAAGCGGCGCGCGCTCGAGCGCTACCTGGCCGCCGACCGCTCGCTGCTGGCGCTGGCCTGGCTGCTGCTCCGCCCCCTGCGCGCACTGCTGGGACGCAATGAGACGCTGGGCACCGAGTGGGAGCTGGCCCGCGGCGTGGTGTGGTTTCGCCTGGCGCGGGCCCTAGCGCGGTCGCCCTGGCAACGGTTGCAACTGGACGCGCGGTTCCCGGATCCCCCGCACTTCGAGCAGCGCCGGCTGCAACGCTGGCGCGCCCGGATGTAGGCCTCCAGCCGATCCGAGGATAACCTCCAACGCTCCGTGCTTGGTGATGCTCCGCTCCAGGAAAGTACGCGGACGGCTCGCCGCGATCGGCTGACGAGTGCGCCGCTGGCCATCGACGTGCGGGGCGTGGAGAAAACCTTCCAGATCCCGCGGCACCGCATCGATTCGCTCAAGGAGCGGCTGACTCACCCGCTGACCCGCCAGGACTACCGGACGCTGCAGGCGCTGCGCAACATCTCGTTCGACGTTCACCGCGGTGAGTTCTTTGGGATCCTGGGCCGCAACGGGTCGGGCAAGAGCACGCTGCTGAAGATCATGGCCAGCATCTACCGCCCGGATGCCGGACGGGTGCAGGTGGCCGGGCGGCTGGCTCCATTCATCGAGCTGGGAGTGGGGTTCAACCCTGAGCTCAGCTCGCGAGAGAACGTGCTGCTCAACGGCGTGCTCATGGGCCTGAGCCGCCGCGAGGCGGCCCGCCGGCTCGACTCGGTGATGGACTTCGCCGAGCTGCGCGAGTTCGCCGACCTGAAGCTCAAGAACTACTCGTCGGGGATGATGGTCCGCTTGGCCTTTGCGGTGATGGTCGAGGCCGATGCCGATGTGATGCTGGTCGACGAGGTGCTGGCGGTGGGCGATGCGGCGTTCGCTCAGAAATGCCTGAACGTATTCGAGCAGCTGCGTGACCGCGGGCGCACGATCGTGCTGGTCACCCACGACATGGCCACGGCGCAGCGTTTCTGCGACCGGGCGATGCTGATCCACGACGCAGAGATCCAGTACATCGGCGACACCGAGGAAACGGCGCTCCGCTACTACCGGCTGAACTTCGGCGGCGATGTGGACCAGGTGCGCGAGCCGGGGACGCTGCCCGACGTGCACGTGCGCATGCTCGACGTGTGGCTGGAGGACTCCAGCGGCGCCCGGCTGCAGAACGTCGAGCAGCACGAGCCGTTTCGCTTCAACTGCCTGGTGGAGTCCCGGCGCACGCTGGAGAACCCGGTATTCAGCTTCCACTTCGTGGACTCCGATGGAGCGCAGATCTCCGGCTTCACCAAGTCGCTGGACCTGGCCGAGGGCGCGCCGGACCGGCTGCTACCGGGGCAGCGGGTGCTGATCAGCGGCGAGGTCGAGAATCGCTTCCTGCCCGGCCGCTACCACGTCAGCGCCTGGTTCTTCCGCAACCGGACCAGCGGCGACCTGGCGCTGCACACGCTGCGGCTACTGGAATTCACGGTGTACGGGACCGAGCCGGGCCCGGGCAGCATCCAGCTGCAGGACGAGATTCGCGCCGTGGTCGTTGAGCCTGACCAGGACGGGCTATGAGCACCCAGGACCTGCCGTTGCGCGACGTGGCCGGGCCGACCGCGCTGGGGGGCGGCTGGCGCCGCTCGCTCGACCTCCTCTACCTGATGGCGGTCACCGAGTTCAAGCGCACGTACTTCGGCACGGTGCTGGGGTACCTGTGGTCGCTGTGCCGGCCGCTCCTGCTGTTCGCGGTCATGCTGGTGGTGTTCACCCACCTGCTGCGGTTCTCCAACGTCGCGCACTATCCGGTGCTGCTGCTGATGAACATCGTGCTGTTCGGGTTCTTCTCGGAGGCCACCAACAGCGCGGTGCCGTCGATCGTGTCCAACGAGGCGATCGTGCGCAAGACCCAGTTCCCCCGCCTGGTCATCCCGCTGTCGGTGGTCCTCACCGCCGCGTTCAACCTGTCCCTGAACCTCGTGGTCGTGTTCGCGTTCATCCTCGGCTTCGGCATCACGCCGATGTGGACCTGGCTCCTGCTGCCGGTGCTGGTCGCCGCGCTGGTGCTGCTGGCCGTGGCCGTGTCGATGCTGCTGTCCTCGCTGTACCCGCGGTTCCGGGACGTGGCGATCATCTGGACGGTCATCTCGACGGCGCTGTTCTACGCCTCGCCGGTGCTTTACCCGCTGCAGAAGCTCCACGGCGCAATCCAGACCGTGGTGGCGCTGAATCCGCTGACGCCGATCCTGGAGCTGGCCCGCCGCTGGCTGATCGATCCCCGAGCGCCCGTGAGCGGAGGCGTGCTGCGTATCGCGGTGCCCGTCGCCCTATACGTGGCCATCGTGGTGCTCGCCGCCTGGGTGTTCAATCGCGAAGCCCCGCGGATCGCCGAAGCCCTCTGAGCATGAGCGACCAGCTGTGGTCGGAGATCCGGGCCCGGCATCCCCGGTTTGGTCAGGCGGTGGTGGCCGACGCGGTGATGACGCTTCGCTACCGGGGCGAAGGCCATGGGTTCGGCTCCCCGTTCCGGGCGGTCCTCGGCATCGTGCGGCTGGCCTGGGTCAGCGACGCGTTCCTGGCCCAGGTGCTCTACCGGGCCAAGGCGGCGATGCAGGCCCGGCGAGTCCCCGGGCTGCCGCGGTTGGCCCACCGCCTGGCCATGATCGTGGCCCAGGTCTCGATCGGTGACCCGGTGGTGGTGGCCCCGGGTCTGTACCTGCCGCACGGTCAGGTCGTGGTGGACGGGTTGGTGCAGATCGGCTCCGGGGTGGTGATCGCCCCGTTCGTGACCGTCGGGCTGCGTCAAGGCGACCTGCGGGGCCCCAGCCTCGAGGACGACGTCGAGGTGGGCACGGGAGCCAAGGTGATCGGTCCGGTTCGGGTGGGGCAGGGCGCCCGCATCGCCGCCGGTGCCGTGGTGGTGGACGACCTACCCGCCGGATGCACCGCGGCCGGCATCCCGGCGCGACCCACGTCAACCGGCGGCTAGCATGCCCGGGCATGTGGTGGCGGAGACGGCGTCGCGGATCCGAGACGCTGCGGGAGCGGATCGAGGAGCTCAGCCAGGTCAACCGCAGCGCGCGGAGCCCGGAGATTGAGCACCAGCTGCTGAGGCTGCGCCACCTGGAGGGGATCCGGGTGCTGGATAGCCCGCCGGCCGCCCCGGAGTACGCGCCGCCCGAGGCCCGCGCTGCGGTCAACGGTGCGCCGCCTGAGCTGGAGCCCGGCGAGCTCACGCCCGGTCGGCTGCGCGCGGCGATCCTGGAGCATGGATGCGTGCTGGTGCGGGGACTGGCCAATCGGGGTCGGGCCGAGCGACTGGCCGATGACATCGACCAGGCCTACCAGCGGCGCGAATCGGCCAACGGAGCTGGCGGCGACGGGTACTACGAGGAATTCGAGCCCGACGCTCGGTTCGGCGGCGTCCAGTGGCGGGCCTGGATCAAGGAAGGCGGCGGCCTGCTGGCCGCGGACTCGCCGCGGCTCTGCTTCAGCATGTTCGAGCTGTTCCGGGAGGCCGGCCTGCCGGCTCTGGTCGCGGGCTATCTGGGT
>DASZGO010000177.1:0-16285 GCA_035938755.1 Solirubrobacteraceae bacterium
AGCGCGAGCGTGCCGCCGGCGACGGCCAGCGTGGACACGGTCCGCGCGTTGCCCCAGCCCCAGGAGCCACCCTCGACGAGCGCCAGCGTGAGCGCTGCGACCCCGGCGGTGATCAGCAGCGCCCCGGTGAGGTCGGGCGCCAGGACGGGGTGGCCGGACACCTGCGGCAGCCGGCGCCAGCCCACGGCCAGTGCCAGCAGGCCCACCGGGACGTTGACCAGGAACACCCAGCGCCAGCTGGCCGCCACCAAAAGTCCACCCACCACCGGGCCCAAGGTGGCCGCCAGCCCGCCGACGGCCGTCCACGTGCGGACCGCGCCGTTGCGCCGCTCGGGTGGGAAGCTGGCGAGTATCAGCCCCAGTGAGGTGGGCGTCAGCAGCGCGGCTCCGGCGGCCTGGACCACGCGGAAGCCGATCAGCATGGGCAGGCTGGTGGCGGCACCGCAGGCCGCCGAGGCCACCACGAATAGCGCCACGCCGAGCAGGAAGGCCCGCTCGCGCCGGAACCGCTCGGCCAGCCGGCCGAACAGCACCAGGAGGGCGGCATAGACGATCGCGTACGCGTTGAGGATCCAGGACAGGTCGGCCAGGGCGCTGCCTCGCAGGTGGAAGTCGCGCCCGATCTGCGGCAGCGCGACGTTGACGATAAACAGATCGAGACTCGCCAGGACGACGCCGGCGCAGACGATCACCAGGACCAGGCGCGGGGAGGCGTCACGGCGAACCTGGCCCGCGCTCGCGATCCGCGACCAGGGGGAGGAAAGCTGACTTAGGGAGGACATAGCCAGGCACCCTACCACACCTAACTTAGGTTCGCAAAAGTTAGCTATGATGTTGGGCATGAAACACGCATTACGACTGACTGGCTCACTCGAGCCGCGCGGCGCGTGGCAGGCGGACGGCTGCACGATCGCCCAGGCGCTCGATGTGATCCCCACCCGCTCGGCCTTCCTCATCCTGCGTGAGGCGTTCTACGGAACCAGCCGATTCGACGAGTTCGCCCAACGGGTCGGCATCAGCGAGCCGGTGACCGCCGCGCGCCTGCGCGAGCTGGTGGAGAACGGCCTGCTGGAGCGCGAGGACTACCAGGAGCCCGGTCAGCGGACGCGGCAGCGCTACAAGCTGACCGACAAGGGCGCCGACCTGTTCCCCGCGCTGGTGGGCCTGATGCAGTGGGGAGATCGCTGGCTCGACGACCACGGCGGCCCGGTGGAGTTGCGCCACCGCGACTGTGGCGAGCCGGTGGCGGTCGAGCTGAAGTGCGCCGCCGGCCATACGGTCGGGCCGGACGAGCTCGACCTGTCGCGGCGCAGGCGCTGAGCCGGGCGCCTCAGTCCAGCGCGATCACCGCCTGAGGAGCCGGCACCGAGGCCGTCTCCTGGGCGGGCTGCGGCGGCTGGGCGGGCAGCCACACGCCGACCAGTAGCGCGCCCACGGCGCTTACCCCGGCGGCGACGAGGCAGCCGATGCTCAGACCATGCGTGAAGGAGTGAGCAGCGGCCTGGTGAACGGCGGTGCCCAGAACGCCATGGCCTGCCCCCCGCAACCCCGACGCCACCCCGAAGGCTGCGCCGATCGACTGGTGGGCAGCGTGCGCGACGGCGCCGGGCAAGGCCGCGGGCAGGGTGGCCGTGAGCCGGCTGGAATAGACCGAGGCGTAGATGCTTCCGATCACGGCAACGCCGAGGGTGCTGCCGAGCAGTCGTGTGGCGTCGTTGACCGCGGAGCCGACACCCGCCTTGTCCACCGTCACCGCGCCCATGATCGACTCCGTGGCCGGGGCGCTGGTCAATCCCATTCCGGTGCCGCAGATAACCATTTGGATGGCGATCGTCAGATAGGTCGTGGACACGGTGGCAGTCGACACCCAGGCAAAGAAGATCGCCAGCAGCACCAGTCCCGTGGTCACCACCAGCTTGGTGCCGAACCGGACCGCGAGCTTGGTGCCCAGCACCGATGCGATGGCCACCGCCGTGGCCACCGGCAGCACCCGCACCCCCGCGGCCAGCGGGCCGTAGCCGTGGATGAACTGGAAGTACTGAGTGACTAGGAAGATGAACCCAGCCAGCGAGAAGAAGGCCACCGTGACCGAGCCGCTGGCCGCGCTGAACCGGGGATTGGCGAACAGGCGGAGGTCGAGCATCGGTTCACTGGCCGAGCGCTCTCGCACGACGAACCCCACGAACAGCGCCACCGCCAGCGCGAAGCCCCCCAGGCTCAGGCCGCTGGACCAACCGCGGCCGGGCGCCTCGATGATTGTGTAGATCAGCGCCGCCATCGCGGCGCTGGACAGGACCAGCCCCGGGAGGTCCATGCGGGGAGCCCGGGGGTCACGCGAGGTGGGCACGCTCAGGGCAACCAGCAGCCCCCCCACCGCGGCCACGGGCACCATGGCAATGAAGATGCTCTGCCAGGAGAACTGTTCGAGCAGCCACCCGCCCACGATCGGGCCGAGCGCGATGGCGGCCCCGGCCGACGCTCCCCACAGCCCGATCGCCCGGGCCCGCTCGCCTCGCTCGGTGAACACGTTGGAGATCAGCGACAGGGTCGCGGGGAAGATCATCGCCGCGCCCAGTCCCATGACGCAGCGTGTGACGATCAGCTGGCCGGCGGTGGAGGTCAGGCCACCGGCCAGGCTGGACAGGCCAAACACCACCAGCCCGCCGAGCAGGAAGCCCTTACGGCCCAGGCGATCCGACAGGCTCCCGGCGGCCAGGATCAGCGCCGCGAACACCAGGCTGTATGCGTCCACCACCCACTGGAGCTGGCTGTTGGTGGCGTGCAGCTCACGGACCAGGCTGGGCAGCGCCACGTTGACGATCGTGATGTCCAGGTTGATCGCGAATGCCGCCAGCAGCAGCGAGGCCAGGATCACCGGGCGCGAACGCATCGGAGGGCTCAGGCTCAGTGAAGCCGAGGCTCGGGGGCTCCGCTACGAAGAAGATCCGCAGGCGCTGGATCGTCTCCAGCCCGTGTGACCGCGTCAGCCACCGCGTCGGCGCTCATGAGCTGCACGCCGATCCCCTCCAGCTCACGCTCGCCGCGTTCGTAAAGGCCGGACAGCGCGTCGCGGGCCACGACCACCCGAAAGTCGCGTTCGCTGGCCTCGTAGATCGAGGTCCGAGGACAGTTGGGGAAGTTGCAGCCGGCGAACACCACGGTGCTGATCCCCTGGTCCCGCAGGTGTGGTTCGAGCTGGGTGCCGTAGAACGCCCCCCAGCGCGGTTTGTACATGGCCACCTCCCGCGGGCCCAGGGGCTGAGCTTGCCCGCTCAGGAGCAGCTCGGCGTCGAGCGGGGCCGATGGATCGGGCAGCAGGTCGCCGGCGATCTGCGATCCCGCGGTGTCACGGATCAACAGCTGCGTCCCGTCGGCCAGGAGCTGGCGGCGAAACAGCTCGGCATTACTGCCGTCGGACTCGTAGAGACGAACGATGTGCACGATCGGACGCGCGGCGGCGCGGAATGCGTCGAGCACGCGGCGCATCTGCGGGAGCGCCGCCGAGGTGCCGGGAATCGGGAACCCGCCGCCGTCGAGCACGTCACCCTGCGTGTCGATCACCACCAGCGCGGCGGAGGCAAACTGGGGGGCCGCATCCGGACTGGTCATATCGAGGCGAGCCTACACTCGCGCAGCACAGACTTGTGTATCGCGCCCTGTTTCATCTCGTGCTGCGCCGCCTGGATCCCGAGCGGGTCCATCGCCTGGCCCAGCGGTTGCTGCGCCTCGTGCGGGCCAGCCGCGCGGGGCGGCGTCTGCTGGCGCTCTGGGTGGGACCGGCCGATCCCGCACTCCAGGTCGAGGCGCTGGGCCGGACCTTCCCCAGTCCGCTGGGCGTGGCGGCCGGCCTCGATAAGGACGGCCGCTGGTTCGAGGATCTGATTGCGCTGGGCTTCGGCTTCGTGGAGGTGGGGACGGTGACCGCCCGCCCGCAGCCCGGGAACCCCAGCCCGCGGATCGTCCGCGTCATCGCCCAGCGGGCACTGGTGAACTGGATGGGGTTTCCCAACCCCGGCGCCCAGGCCGTGGCCTCGCGCCTGGTTGGGCGCCCGCCCGAGCTGGTGGTGGGGGTCAACGTGGGCAAGAGCCGGGCGGCGTCCGTGGAAGCTGCGGGGGCCGACTACCGCGAGTCGATCCGCCAGGTGGCGCGTCGGGCCGACTACATTGCGGTCAACGTGAGCTCGCCCAACACGCCTGGGCTGCGTGAGCTCCAGGCGCCGGACCGGCTGCGCGATCTGATCGGGCAGATCCGGGCGGAGCTCGAGGCGCTTGACCATCGAGTCCCGGTGCTGGTCAAGATTGCGCCCGATCTGACCAACGAGCAGCTCGACGCGATCGGGAACCTCGCTGTGGAGCTCGAGCTGGACGGCATCGTGGCGGTCAACACCACGATGACCCGGGTGGGCGACGGTGCGCAGACCGGGGGCCTGTCCGGCCCGCCGCTGGCCGGCCGGGCGCTGGAGGTCCTGCGCCGGCTGCGGGGCATCACCGGGGATCGGCTGACCCTGGTCTCGGTGGGCGGCGTCGAGTCCGCTGAGGACGTGTGGGACCGGCTGCGCGCCGGAGCCACGCTGGTCCAGGCCTATACCGGGTTTGTGTACGGCGGTCCAGCGTGGCCGGGTCGGATCAACCGAGAGCTGGTCCGGCGCATCAGGCAGGCCGGCTACTCGTCGGTGCGGGACCTCCGGGGCGCCGACGCATCGGCCGCCGCCGGTCGAGCCGAGTTGACCTCATGAAGGCGCGGGTGCTCTGCGGCGCCGGAGCCCTCACCGCTGGAGCCGTATGGTGCGCGCCGGGGGCGGCGGTGCACTTTCCACCCCTGGCCGCAGCCCTGCGCGTCCCGCTGGCTCTGCCCGAGCTCGGTGGTGTGGCCCTCACCTTCGACGACGGGCCACACCCCGAGGGCACACCGGCCGTCCTCGACGCGCTCGACGCAGGCTCGGCCCGAGCCACGTTCTTCCTGGTAGCCGAGCAGGTGGAGCGCTACCCGGAACTGGCTGCCGAGACCGCGCGCCGGGGCCACGAGGTGGCGATCCATGGCCACCGGCATCGCAACCAGATGCGGCTCTCGCCCCCGGCGTTCGCGGCCGACCTGGCGCGGGCGCAGGCCATCGTCGGCGAAGCCCGCGGCGCTCCGGCCTGGCTCTACCGGCCGCCCTACGGGATCTTCACGCCGGCTGGATTGGCGGCGGTGCGGCGGGCCGGGCTCAAGCCGCTGCTGTGGTCGAAGTGGGGCCTGGATTGGCGAGCCAGGCTGTCGCCGGCGCAGCTGGCCAAGATTTCCACCCGAGGGGCCGGGCCCGGCGATGTGATCCTGCTGCACGACGCCGACTGGTACAGCCGTCCCGGCTCGCACCGCGTCACCGCGGCGGCCGTGGCCCCGATCCTCGCCGAGCTCGAGCGGCGTGGCCTGAAACCGGTTACGCCGTCGCGGGACACGCTGGGCTAGCGGTGGGCTAGCGCGCGACCAGGCTGCGCCGGCCCAGTCCCAGGCCGAGGCTGGCGTACCGGCGGAACATCTGGTCCTCGGCTCCCGCGATCACCTGCTCGAGCGCGCCGGCGAACCGGCGCAGCTCCGCTTCGGTGATGATCAGCGGCGGGAGCGCCTTGACCACGTTCATGTGGTGACCGGCCACCTGGGTGAGGATGTGGTGGTCGCGGAACAGCGGCACCGTGATCATCTGGGCGTACAGGCCGGGCTGACGTCGCTCGATGGCGTCCCACAACCGCCGGGCCGCCCCACCCACCGGGGGCCCGAGCTCGATCGCCCACAGCAGCCCCAACCCACGGACCGCACGCACGGTCTCGAACCGATCGACCAGCGGAGCGGTGAGCGCGAGCAGCAGCTGGCCCATCTGCTCGGCGCGCTGGCACAGCTGCTCGCGATCCAGCACGGTGAGCGTGGCCAGCGCGGCCGCCGCCGCCAGGTCTCCGCCCCCGAACGTGGAGCCGTGGACCACGCTGCGCTCCATCGAGTCGAACGTGGCCCGGAACACGTCACGGCTGCACAGCAGCGCCCCGACCGGCACGTAGCCGCCGGACAGCGCCTTGGAAACGGTGACCAGGTCAGGCTCGACCCCCCAGTGCTCGAGCGCCAGGAAGCGACCGGTTCGGCCCACGCCGGTCTGGACCTCGTCCAGGATCAGGAGCGCGCCATGGCGCCGACACAGCTTCTGGGCGGCGGGCAGATATTCCTCGGGTGCCACGTACACACCCTTGCCCTGAACCGGCTCCACTACGAAAGCGGCCACGTCGCCGCGGGCCAGCTCGGCCGACAGAGCGTCGAGGTCACCGAACGGTACTGGGTCGCACCCCGGCAGCAGCTCGCCGAAGCCCTCCCGGAACTCCTCATTGCCGTTGATCGACAGCGCGCCCAGGCTCAGCCCATGGAATCCGCGCTCGCAGTACAGGATGCGTGGCCGGCGCCGGGCCGCCCGGGCCAGCTTGATCGCTCCTTCCACACTCTCGGTGCCCGAACTGGTGAGTACGACCGCCTGAAGTGATGAGGGCGAGCGGGACACCAGCTCCTGGCCCAACGCCCCGGCCAGGGTCGAGACGCCGAGCTGCGGCATGCTCGGCGTGTTGGCGCACAGCACTCGCTCCAGCTGGCTGCGCACGTAGGGATGGTTGCGGCCCAGCGCAAACACGCCATAGCCGGACAGCAGATCCAGGTACTCCTGACCGGAGCGGTCGATCAGATAGGAACCACGGCCTTCAGTCCATTCGCGGTGAAACCCCAGCGTGCGCACCACCCGCCCCAGCTGGGGGTTGAGGTAGCGCTGGTTGAGCGCCATGGCCTCGCCGGCTCGATCGTCGAGCAGGTCGGCTATCTCAGGCCAACGAACGTCCTCAGCGGGGGTCGCCACGACCCTAGATAGTCGCACCCGGAACGCCGGTTTGCTCGCTGGTACCGGCGGTAACATCAGCCCATGGGCTTTGGAGGCAGGCTGACTTCGCTCATGGCTGCCGCCGCGCTCGTGGTGACCGTGGCCGGCTGCGGCGGGGGCTCCAAGTCCAAGTCCCCCGCCGCGACCCCGTCCACCACCACCTCGCCTACGGCCGGTGGCGCGCAGGGCGGAGCGTCGGTGACCACGGGCCCGGTTCACGCCACGTTCACGGGGCCCAATCACAACCCCAAGGTGGGCAAGCCGTGGCCGTACTCGGTTCACGTGGTGGATTCGGCCGGCCGGCCGCTATCAGGCACGGTCAAGATCCAGTTCACGTTCGGCGGCCAGGTGGTAGGGACCGACACTCCGCCTGTGCATCCGATTAGGGCCGGCCTGTGGCACGACAACCTCACCTATCCCAAGGCGGCGATCGGCCAACCGGTGACGCTGCAGGCCGTGGTCCACACGAGCGTCGGATCGGTGACCCTCAACTGGCCGGTCACCGCTCGCCAGTGACCGCCCTGCACGGCGTGCGGCCGGGCCGGCGCAGGCCCGCCGCCATCCAGTCGCGTCACCCAGTGGAGGGAGCCAGAGTTGCCGTGGAGGGGGTGTACAAGTCGTTCGGGCGCATCGAGGCGCTGCGGGGCGTGTCCCAGGAGGTGGCGCCCGGAGAGTGGGTGACGATCACCGGACCCTCGGGATCGGGCAAGACCACGCTGCTGAATTTGATCGGCAGCCTCGAGGTTCCGGATGCGGGCCGCGTGCTGGTGGATTCAGAGCCGGTCCCCTCGCCGGCCCGGGCGGTGCAGTTCCGCCGTGAGGTGGTGGGGTTCGTGTTCCAGGACAGCTTCCTGCTGCCCTACCTCAGCGCCCAGGCCAACGTCGAGACAGCGCTGATCAGCGTGGGCATGCACCGCACCGAGCGCCAGCAGCGCACGCGCGAGTTGCTGGCCGAGGTCGGGCTGACCGACCGCGCGGACCACATTCCGGCCGAGTTATCGGGCGGCCAGCGGCAGGGGGTCGCCCTGGCTCGGGCCCTGGCCAACGACCCTCGGCTCCTCCTGGCCGACGAGCCCACCGGATCGCTCGACTCGGCGTCCAGCGAGCGCGCGCTCGACCTGCTCCGCACGGTGCGCGAACGTCGTGGCACCACGGTGATCGTGGTCAGCCACGACCCGGCGGTGGCCGCCCGGGCCGACCGCGTGGTCCACCTGGTGGACGGCCGCATCGAGCCCAGTTAGCGCAACGCCAGGGCCAGCACGGGTCGCATGCGGACCACGCGCCACATGGGGTAGATCGCCCCGATGGTGCCGATCAGCATGCCGATCAGCGAGGCCAGTCCCAGGCTAGAGGCGTTCAGGTCGGGCGAGATGAACTCCCCCAGGCCCAGGGCGCCGGGAAGCAGGCCACTAGCCGCCACGCCCAGTACGAGACCGAACACGGTTCCCAGCATGCTCACCGCCAGCGCCTCGCCCAGCACCAGCTCGCCCAGCTGGCGTCCGCTCCAACCGACCGTGGCGAGCAGCGCCAGCTCCCGCCGGCGCTCCAGGATCGCGGCCAGCATCGTGTTGGCCACGGCCAGCGCGCCGATGATCAGCGCCAGCACGACGATCAGCCCCACCGCCTTGCTGATCAGCTCGTTGTTGACTCCGGCCCGTGCCGCCTGGCCGGGACGGGAGATGGCGACCACTCCGGGGATCGTGTTGGTCAGCTGCCGCTCGCCGCGCTGGCTGGAGACCTGCGGAGCCAAGCGAACGGCGAACGTGGTGACCTCCTCAGGGGTTCGGTTGGCCAGGGCCTGTGCGTCGGGCAGGGTCGCAACCACCCCCGTGTCCACGTATCCGGTCCCGGCATGGAACAGACCCGATATGAGGAACCGGCGATGCGCGAGGGCGATTCCCTCGCCGACCCGCAGGTGCTGCTTCTGGGCCAGCACGTCACCCACCTCGACCCGGCCCGGCGCCGCCGGTGCCCCCGCTGTCAGCACCAGCGAGCGATCCACGAACCCGTTGCGGATCAGGCCGAACACGAACGATCCCGGTGCGCCGGGGATGGCGTCGACCACGAGCTGCACCGGCGTGGCGTCGGCGACCACGTTCTGGGCGCGGATCCGCGACACCATCGACAGGGGCAGGACTGAGGACGTGGGGTCGCTGGCGTCACGCTGGAATATGCCCAGGTCGGCCTTGCCCAGGTGCACCAGCTGGCCGGCGGTGCGGTTGAGCCCATCTGACAGCGCCAGCAGCGCGACCACGGCGGCCACCCCGATCGCGATGCCGGCCGCAGTGAGAAACGTGCGAGCCCGGCGACGCCTGACGTTGGCGACGATGATGGCCAGCATGTGGGCATTATCGACCCGGTTCCCTTACGTCCCCTTGATGAGAGCCGCCTTACACTCCCCACCTCGTGGAATCAGCCTCTGAGTCGATCGAGCCGCTGCTCGAGCCGGTGAACGGGGGTAGCTCGGACGGGCTGGCCTCGACACTGCCTGCACTCGCTCCGGCGTTGCGCGGCCGCGTTCGCCCGGCCTGGGTTTCCCGCCTGGCCGGCGTCTGGGTACAGGTCCGGTTCGCGGTGCTGGTGTATCTGGGAACGCGGTTGATCCTGGTCGCGGTGGCCTTCGCCAACGGCGCCGTGACCGGCCACCCGATCAACCACGAGCTGACCAACTGGGACGGCGCCTGGTACCAGTTCCTGACCCTCCACGGCTACCCCGACTACGCGTACCACGCGCAATCCACGCTGGGCTTCTTCCCCCTGTACTCGGCGCTGGTCTGGGTGGCGTCTCGTCCCGTTCTGCTGTTCTCCAGCTCGGTCTACTGGTCCACCGCCATGGCCGGCGCGGCCATCTCCATCGCCGGCGGTCTGGTCACCACCGTGCTCGTCCAGCGGCTGGCCACGGGCTGGTGGGGTCGGGAGGCGGGTCGTAGGGCGGTGTTGCTGTTCTGCCTGTTCCCCGGCTCGGTTGTGTTCTTCATGGCCTACGCCGAAGGCATCATGCTGCCGCTGGTGACCGGTTGCATCCTGGCCCTGCAGCGCCGCCGCTGGGTGCTGGCCGGGATCCTGGCCGGCCTGGCCACGGCCTGCGAACCCGAGGCCGTGATCATCGTGCTGGTGTGCCTGGTGTCCGCGCTTCTACACGTGCGCAGGCAGGGCTGGAGGCAGAAGAGCTCGTGGCGGAGCATGGCGGCCCCGCTGTTGTCGCTCACGGGAATCGGCGCGTTCGCGATCTTCCTCTGGGCCTGGACCGGCACCCCGTTCGCCAACTTGATCGCCCAGCACTACGGGTGGGGCGAGAAGACCGATCCGATCGCGGTGATCAACTTGTTCAGCTGGCTGTTCGGGCAGATCCATTTCAGTCACTTCAACAGTCACCCCACGATCGATCTGAACCTGGTGATGGGGGCGGCCGGGGTGATGCTCCTCATCCCCACGCTGTACTGGCTGTTCAAGTCGCGACGGCGGGTCGGGGTCGCGGCGATCGTGTGGACGCTGGGGATCGTGTTCCTGGCCGTGACCTCCGAGTACACGCCGCCCAACCCGAGGCTGCTGATCACCGCTTTCCCTGTGGTGATCGTCCCGGCGTATTACCTGGGCCGGAAGTCGTTTGCCGCGGCGTGCCTGGTGAGCGGGGTCTTGCTTGCGGTGCTCAGCGCGTTGACGTTCGTGGGCCCCACGGTCCGGCCGTAGGCCGCCGCCCTCAAGTGGACAGCAGCGCCACCGAGATGATGCCGGCGTAGCCGAACGACGCCGAGCTCAGGCTGGGGTAGCGGCGCTCCAGCCGGCCCAGCAGGACGAAGTAGCGCGAGTAGTTGGCCCGGGAAAGGGGCGGGCCGTCGGCCTCGCCTCCGTGGCTTGACACCAGCCAGACGCGCGAGCAGCCACTGACCGCGGAAGCCAGGCTCGGGGCCGCCGGCACCACGTATTGCTCGATGAACGGACGCACCCGATTCAACGGCAAGCTCGGCAACACCGGTGTCGGAGCGGGGGCGTCCGGCCGCAGGTAGTAGCGGAATGGCATGCGGACGTCGAGTGGATAGAAGGCCAGGCAGTCGCCGGGCCGGGCGCGATCGAGGACGAACTGGGAGGCCGCCCGCCAGGGTTCGGTTGACTTCCCGTAACTTGGGGCGAGTTGCAGCACACGCAGGCTCAGCAGCGTGGCCAGGAGAGCCGCGGCCACGGCGGGCCCGGCCAGCGGCTTGACCGACACCGGGCCGCCGGCGCTCTGCCAGATACCGTCCAGCAGCCAGCCCAGCAGCAGCGCCACCGCGGGCAGCGACACCAGCAGATACCGGGCCTGGAAGATCGACTGGGACAGCTCAGAGATCACCACGGTGATGGCCAGCGGAAGGACTAGCCAGCCCAGTACGAGGCTGGACCGCCAAGCCTGACGCCGGTCGGCGCCCGGTCTCAGGGCGTAGCCCACCCGCACCGCCGCGGCCAGCGTCAATGCCAAGGTCAGGAACAGCAGCCAGCGCCCGGTGGGGGTGTAGAAGTTGGGCTCGAGCCCGGCCGAGCCCAGAGACTGGACCACCTGTCTGAGGGTCTTGTACGACGGGCTGGGAACCCAGAACAGCTGACCACTGCCCCGGGTCAGGGCCAGGACGGCCAGCGGCACGCAGCACACCGCGACAGCCACCACGGCGCCCACCACCGATCGCACTCGGGGCCGATGCCAGGCCAGGATCACCAGCTGCGCGGGGATGACCAACACCGCTTCCAGGCCGGCGTAGATCGCAGCCGTGGTCACGATCACGTACACCACCCAGGGCCGCCAGGCACCCCGCCGGCTCTGCACGAGCCACACGAACGACAAGACCGATCCGCAGATCAGCGCCAGCATCAGCGTGTAGGCCCGCGCGTTCTGACCCCAGTAGATCATGGGCAGGCTCACCGCCCCCAGCAACCCGGCCAGGAGTGCGGTCCGGCGGCCGAACAGCCGCAGTCCCAGCAGTGCCAGCAGCGCCACGGTGGCTCCGGCACCCAGCGCCGAGGGGATCCGGATCACCAGGCTGCCGCTGCCGAACCACCCGATCAGCACGTGAAGCAGCGCGTAGTAGCCGAGCATGTTCCCGCCGTCGTGGGCCAGTGCCGCGCCCAGCGCGCCTCCATGCTGGCTGGCGATGCTCACGCTGGCCGCCTCGTCCAGCCACAGGTTGCGCGCGCTGATGTCGTACAGGGACAACCCCACTGCGACGGCGGCGGGGATGACCACGACCGCCAGCGCCGCGATCGATTCGGGCCGGATGCGGGATGTTTGCCGCCCGTGGGTCACGGGCCCAGAGGGTACGGCGACCTCGTGAACGTCCGGTTAGCTGATCAGTCTGATTCGAGCCCGGCTTGGCCGGTCAGCTCGCGGAGATTGCTCAGCGCCCGCCGGAGAATCCGTGAGACCTGCATCTGCGACACCCCGATGTCGGCGGCGATCTGCGTCTGGGTCAGGTCCTTTACGAAGCGCAGTCTGAGCACGCGGCGCTCACGGGCCGACAGCTGCTGGGCCGCGGCCGAGATCGTCACGATGTCGTCAACCAGCTCGTAGTGGGGATCGTCTTGGCCGAACGCGTCGACCAGCGTGCCTGATTCCTCTTCGCCGTCCTCGCGCGGTGCGTCCAGTGAGGCTGAGTGGTGCGCGGCGGCAGCCTCCAGGGCGTCGAGGACGTCCTCCAGGCTCAACTCGAGGTATTCGGCCAAGTCGGCCACACTGGGCGGTCGCCCGGTCCGGGTGGTCAGGCGCTCCTGCGCCTCCTGGACCTTCAGCGCTCGTTCCTGGGCGCCGCGCGGCACGTGCACGGACCAGCCCAGGTCACGGAAATACCGCTTGAGCTCACCCAGGATCGTCGGCACCGCGAACGAGGAGAACGCAGCACCCCGCCCGGTGTCGAAGCGATCGATCGCCTTGACCAGCCCCAGGCTGGCCACTTGGAGCAGGTCGTCGAACGGCTCTCGGGCTCCGGCGTAGCGCCGGGCCAGGTTGCGAGCCAACGGCAGAAACCGCTGAACCAGCTCTTCGCGGGCGCGCTGATCGCCGAACTGTTGCCAGCGGTCGAACAGCTCATGGTTCTCCCCCTGATCGGGAAGCCGCAGGAAAGCCGGATCTCTTGCCACGGTGTTGGCCATCCATACGTCCGCTACCCGCTGAGCCAAGGCGCAAACGGTGGGTGTCTGATCTCAGACAGCCGGAACTGCGAGGCGCTACGACGATTTACCGGGGACTGGTTGATTCACACGGAGGTGAACCGAGATGCGCCGAATCCTGGCTGGGGGACCGGTCCAGTGCGCTGGACAGCCACCCGTCCCTAGGTTCCACCGCACCTATACTTGCCTTCCCCCACCCGAGGAGCCGTGCGTGCAGGAGATGGTGATCTACGGCGTGAGTTTTGACATGGTCGGCAAGCAGCCGATCGTGCTGCTGAAGACCGTCGAGAGCAACAAGTTTCTCCCCATCTGGATCGGCCACCCCGAAGCCGCCGCCATCCTCATGAAGCTCCAGGGGGCCTCGACGCCCCGCCCCATGACTCACGACCTGCTGTCCGACGTACTCGGCGAGCTCGAAGTCGAATGCACGCGCGTGGCGGTCACCGAGCTGCGTGAGAACACGTTCTACGCTTCGATCAGCTTACGGGCCAACGGCCGGGAGCTGGAGATCGACTCGCGACCCAGCGACGCGCTGGCTTTGGCCGTGCGCTCCGGCGCCCCGATCTTCGCCGCCGACGAGGTGATCGCGGAATCGGCGATCGAGTTCGAGCACGAGGTGGAAGACACCGAGGAAGTGGTCGAGAAGTTCAAGGACTTCCTGGACCACGTGACTCCTGAGGACTTCGCGGGCGGCGAGTCCTGACGGTCGGCGGGGCGGACTAGACCGCGGCCACCGGCGCGGCTTCGAGAATCCGCTCGACCAGCCCGTCGAAGTCGATTCCCGCCGCCTCGGCCGCCTGGGGCAGCAAGCTGGTCTCGGTGAACCCGGGAATCGGGTTGGCCTCCAGGACGTAGAGCTGGTCCGTGCCTGACTCGAGCATCAGGTCGACCCGGGCGAATCCCGAGCAGCCCAGGAGCTGATAGACGTCGAGCGCAATCGCGCTGGCCCGCTCGGCCACCGCGGCGTCGAGCTCGGCCGGGCAGACGAACTTGGTGCGCCCGATCTCGTACCGAGACTCGAAGTCGTAGAACTCCTCCTGCTGGGGCACGGCCTCGACGACCGGCAGCGGCTGGGGTTGGCCGTTGTGCTCCAGGATCGATACGGCCAGATCGCGTCCGGGTACGTGCCGCTCCAGCATGACCTTGCGGTCGTACGAGAACGCGGCCACTAGGGCACCGGGCACGTCGGCCGGCGTGCGAGCGAACTTGATCCCCAGCGCCGATCCCTGGGCGGCCGGCTTGACCACGATGGGAAAGGCCAGGCGATCCTCGATTGCCGGAAGGGCTCCGGCCGCGCCCAGGGCCTGGAACGCGGTCTCACTGAAGGCATAGAAGTCCGGGGTCGGGATCCCCTCGTCGCGCAGCGCGTGCTTGGTCAGCACCTTGTCCGCAGCCCGGATGCAGGCCGAGACGCCGGATCCGGTGTAGCGCACCCCCAGCACCTCGAGCAGCTCTTGGATCGTGCCGTCCTCGCCGTCGCGGCCGTGCATGGCGATGAACGCTATGTCCGGTGCGGCAGCGTCCAGCCGCTGGACCAGGTCGGCGTCCACGTCCACCGGGATCACCTCGTGCCCCAGCCGCTCGAGTGCGTCCTGGACCCGGGCCCCGGAGCGCAGCGATACCTCGCGCTCCAGCGACCGGCCCCCTTTGAGCACCGCTACCCGCATCACGCGCGCTTGCGCGGGAGCCGCAGCACATTGGCCAGCGGCTCCTCGAGCAAAGGCGGCGGGAGCGAACTGGGTTCGGTCCGTCGCTGAGGCCGGTCCTGGTCAGGCCGCACCCCGGTCAGCGTGCCGTACAGCTCGACCTGTTCGCGCACGACCTCGCCGAGCCGCCGGACGCCCTCACGGATGTCGTTTTCGGGCACCCCGGAGAAGTTGAGCCGCATCGACGAGCCGCCGCGGCCGTCGAGGTAGGCTGCCCGGCCGGGCACGAACGCGACGTGCTCGTCCAGCGCGCGGGCCAGCAGGTCAGTGGTGTCGATGTAGCCGGGCAGCGTGGACCAGATGAACAGCCCGCCCTCAGGGTGCGTCCACTCGGCCGAGCGGGGGAAGTGCTCGGCCAGCGAGTCGAGCATCACGTCCCGGCGGCGGCGATAGATCTCGATCAGCGAGCGCACGTAGTCCTCCCAGGGACCGGACTCGAAGTACGCGCTGACGAAGTACTGAGTGATCGAGGAGGAGCACAGATCAGAGGCCTGCTTGCCGATGTTCATCTTCTCCAGCACGGGGGGCGGCGCGGCCGCCCAGCCCAGTCGCACCCCGGGGGACAGGATCTTCGAGAACGTGCTGGCGTAGATCACGAACCGGTCATCCAGCGCGCGCAGCGGCGGCAGCGGCGTGCCCTCGTAGCGGAGCAGACCGTAGGGGTTGTCCTCCAGGATCAGGAGCTCCCGGTCGGAGGCGATGCGCAGCAGTTCGCGGCGGCGCTCCAGCGACATGGTGATCCCGGCCGGGTTGTGGAATGTCGGCACCGTGTAGATGAACTTGGGCCGGCGCCCGGCGCGTTCCAGCTCCTGGAGCGTGGACTCCAGCTCATCGGTTCGCATGCCGTCACGGTCCATCGTGACCTGGACCACGTCGGCCTCGTAGGCGCAGAAGGTGGGAACCGCACCGGGGTAGGTGGGCGCCTCGCAGACCACCACGTCTCCGGGGTCGAGCAGCGTCTTGCACGCCAGGTCGATCACCTGCTGCCCGCCGCTCGTGATCAGCACCTCGTCGGGATCTATCTCGATCTGCTCGGCCGCCATGACCTCGCAGACGCAGCGCTTGACGATCGACAGCCCCTCGGTGGGGCCGTACTGCAGGGCCCGGGCACACGACTGGCTGGCCACGCTGCTCATCAGCGAGGCGTAGGAGTCAGGTGGGAACGTGGAGGTGTCCGGCCATCCGCCGGCCAGCGAAATCACTTCGGGCCGCTCGGTCAGCGCCATGAGGTCACGCATGGCCGACGACTTCATTACCTTGGTCCGCCCGGCGAACAGCGCGCCGTAGCGTTCGATGTCTCGGGCTGAGGACCGCGGTCGACGCGGAGTCCCGCGTCCCCCGCCGCTCACACTGCCCTCTCCACTATCGTCACGCCTCTTCACGGTACACGACAGTGCATCTGGCCTTCGACATTTTCCAGGGGTTGGGCATTGCGCTCGCCATAGGAATCCGCCCGTTCATCCCGGCACTGGCGGTGTCCGCTCTGGCCAGTGGCGGTGTGCAGATCCACTTTCAGCACACCGACTACTCGTTCCTGCAAGGCACGCCGTTTCTCCT
>DASZGO010000178.1:0-5539 GCA_035938755.1 Solirubrobacteraceae bacterium
CCGTCGCTGTGCCTGCTGTTCGGGGCCAAGGACTCGGCCCGGCTGCGCGCAGTGGCCGCCCATCGCGATGGCTTCAAGCTGGCCGAGATCGACCTCCAGCTGCGCGGCGAAGGCGAGCTGATCGGGACCCGGCAGCACGGCTTGCCGGCGTTCCGCGCGGCCGAGCTTCCGCGGGACGCCGAGCTGCTGGAACGGGCGGCCCGCCAGGCCGGAGCGATCGTCGAGGACGATCCGGAGCTCGAGCAACCCCACCACGCGCTGCTGGCTTCTGCGCTGCTGGCCACCTACGGCGCCGAGGCCGGAGCGCCGATCCGGGCGTGAGGGTGGTCGGGCTGTCGTGAGGGTGGTCGGGCTGCTGTGAGGGTGGTCGGGCTGTCGTGAGGGTGGTCGGGGGGCGCCTGGGCGGCCAGCGCCTTGTCGCGCCGCGGGGGCGGGCCACGCGACCCACGCCGGAGCGCGTGCGCGAGGCGCTGTTCTCGATCTTGGGCTTGCTCGAGGGCGAGCGGGTACTCGACCTGTTCGCCGGGTCAGGTGCGCTGGGGATCGAGGCCCTGTCCCGGGGGGCCTCCGAAGCCACCCTGGTCGACTCCTCCGCGGCTGCGGCGGTCGCGATTCGGCGCAATCTGGACTCGCTGGGTTTGGCCGCCGAGGTGCAACGCCGCGGGGTGCTGCCCTTCCTCCAGTGGGCAGCCGGAGCCGGACGTCAATACGATCTTGTCTTCGTCGATCCCCCATATCGCCACGCGAGCGCCCTGGCCCGGGAGCTCCCCACAGCGCTGGCGCCGGTCCTGGCACCCGACGCCCGCGTGGTGGTGGAGAGCGACCGGAGGATGCCTCTCCAGCTCGGACCGCTCTCACTGACGGACGAGCGCCGCTACGGCGACACGCTGATCCGCATTTACCTCAATGGCTCCCGATAACCGCATCGCCATCTGCCCCGGCACATTCGACCCGGTGACCAACGGTCACCTGGACGTGATCGGGCGGGCCTCGACGATGTACGACGAGGTGGTCGTCGCGGTGGTGAACATGCCTTGGCGCAAGGGCAATACCGTGTTCACCGCTGAGGAGCGAGCTCAGTTCTTGCGCAATGCCACGCCGCACCTGGAGAACATCAGCATCGAGCCGTTCAGCATCCTGCTCGTGGAGTTCGCGCGGCAGCGCGGAGCCCTGGCGATCGTCAAGGGACTACGGGCAATCTCGGACTTCGAATACGAGCTCGAGCTGAACCAGCTCAATCGCACGCAGGCGCCGGAGATCGAGTCCGTTTACCTAATGGCCTCGGCCAAGTACAGTTTCCTGAGCTCCAGCGGTGTCAAAGAGCTGGCCACTTTCGGCGGCGACATCGACGATCTGGTCCCACCGGAAGTGGCAAAGGCCTTGCAGGAACGACTCGGCCGCTGACGAAACAGAGGTTCGCGATGGACGTTCTCGTACTCATCGACAAACTGGACGATCTGGTCCACAACGCCAAGCCGGTCCCCCTGACCGATCAGGTGCGCGTGGACAAGGAGGAGATCTACGACATCCTCGACCAGATGCGCGCCACGATCCCCGAGGAGATCAAACAGGCGCGCTGGATCGTCAAGGAGCGCCAGGAGATGCTGGCCGAGGCCAAGCGCGAGGCCGAGCGAATCGTGTCCGAGGCGCGGGAGCGCCAGGACCGGATGATCTCCCAGGAGGAGATCACCAAGCAGGCCGAGCGCGCGGCCGAGGACATCATCGAAGAGGCGCGGGCCCGGGAGCGGGAGATCCGCCTCGGCGCCGAGGACTACGCCGACGAGATCCTCAACACATTGGAAGTCAATCTTTCGAAGTTCATCGCCGCGGTGCAGCGGGGCCGCGAGCGCCTGGCGGGCAAGGAAGAGCCGGCCGAAGTCCGTTAGGCCGGGGCGGGGCGCCGTCCGGCGGGCGGGGTCGCAGCGGCGGATCGCACCGACAGCCGTCTCCCGCGCGGGCTGTCGCACCCCACAGCAGCCGCACCTCACGTGAGGTCGGCGGACTGGCGCCGCGCCCACCGGCCTGGACCGCCGAACTTTGGCGCTACGGGTAGCCCATGCCGACGTGCAGCGCCATAGTTCGCGGTCATGAGCCCGTCACCGCCCACCATCGAAGTCCTCGACACCGACATCACCGCCCTGGAGGTCGATGCGATCGCCAACGCGGCCAACACGCAGCT
Organism: Solirubrobacteraceae bacterium; assembly: GCA_035938755.1. Lineage (GTDB taxonomy): Bacteria > Actinomycetota > Thermoleophilia > Solirubrobacterales > Solirubrobacteraceae > Palsa-465. The sequence goes on from DASZGO010000178.1 coordinate 2,180, forward strand.
GATGCACGGCGGTGGCGTGGCCGGGGCGATCGCCCGGGCCGGTGGGCCTGAGGTGCAGCGCGAATCGCACCAGCGGGCGCCGATCGGGCTCGGCCAGGCGGTGGAGACGACGGCGGGCGAGATGCCCTGCCGGTGGGTCATCCACGCGGCCACGATGGAGCTGGGCGGTCCGACCTCGGGCGAAATCATCCGGCGGGCCACCGCCAGCACGCTGGCCCGGGCTGACGAGCTCGGCGCTCGGTCGCTGGCCCTGGTGGCGTTCGGCACCGGGGTGGGCGGGTTCCCGCTCGAAGAGGCGGCGGCGATCGAGGTGGAGGAGGTGCGCCGGCACCTCGCCGGCGGCACCAGTGGGCTCAAGCGGGTCGTGTTCGCGGTGCGGGGCGAGGGCGCCCGCCGCGCGTTCGACGCCGCGCTCAGCCTTCCGCCACCCGGCCGCCGGCTTAGCTAGCGCACCTCGAACCCGGTCAGCCCCTCAGGCGGCTCGTCGCTCACGTCGACCGACTCGACCCGGGCCCGCGGCGGGCCAGTGTGCAGGAACCGGACCACGCGCTCGACCGCGTCCGGCCGGCCCTCCAGGACGGCCTCGACCGCACCGTCTGAGCGGTTGCGAACCCAGCCGGCCACACCGTGCACGCGGGCGCGCTCGCGGACCGAGTCGCGGAAGAACACGCCCTGAACCCGGCCGCGCACGACCGCCCGCCGGCCCACCAGCTCGTCTGACATCAGGCGGATTCTTACCGTCCGGTCCCGGCGCCATGCTTGCTGGTCCCATGCAGCCACTCTGGCTTCTCATTGGATTGATCGCCGGTGCCGCCGCCGTGGCGCTGGCGCTGTGGCCGCGGCTGGTTCGGGCTCGGGCCGACCTGCTGCACGAACGGGAGCTGGGGCAAGAGCGGCTGGACACGCTCAAGGATGCCCAGGAGCGCCTGTCGGCGTCGTTCAAGGCGCTCAGCTCGGACGCGCTGCAGTCCAGCCTGAGCCAGCTCACCCAGATGGCCCAGGCCCAGCTCAAGGCTACGCAGGCGCAGGCCCAGGGGGATCTGGACAAGCGCCAGCACGCGGTCGAGCAGCTCGTGGCTCCGCTCAAAGACCAGCTGGGCCGGGTCGACGCCCAGCTGCTCAAACTCAACGAGGAGCGTCGGGAGTCTCGGGGCCGGCTCGAGGCGCAGCTGCGGACCCTGTCTGAGACCGGCGACAAGCTGCGCAGCGAGACCGGTGCGCTGGTCACGGCCCTGCGCAAGCCCAACGCTCGCGGGCAGTGGGGTCAGATGCAGTTGCGCAACGTGGTCGAGCTGGCCGGGATGGTGTCCCACTGCGACTTCCTCGAGCAGTCCTCGTTCGCCGGTGGCGAGACCGTCCTGCGGCCAGATCTGGTGGTGCGGATGCCCGGAGGCAAGCACGTCGTGGTGGACGCAAAGGCGCCGCTCCAGGGCGTCCTTGATGCTTATGAAGCCCGGGACGAGGAAGAGCGGCAACGGCACCTGCAGGCTCACGCCCGGCTGCTGCGCAAGCACGTCAAGGCGCTGGCGGACAAGGCCTACTGGGCCCAGATCGATACGGCGCCGGATTTCGTAGTCATGTTCCTGCCGGGGGAGCATTTGGGTGGCGCGGCGCTGGAGGCCGACCCCGATCTCATGCAGGACGCGATGGCCCAGCGGGTCCTGATCGCCACTCCCACCACGCTGCTGGCCATGCTTTACGCGGTCGGCTATGGCTGGCAGCAGGAGCGTGTGGCCGAGTCCGCCCAGGCGGTGTCCGAGCTGGGGCGCGAGCTCCACGGGCGCCTGGCCAAGCTCTCCGGCCTGCTGGCCACCCTCGGCACCCGGCTGAACAGCACGGTCAAGGCGTACAACGAGACCGTCGGCTCCTACGAGTCGCGGGTGATCCCGGCCGCCCGCCGGTTCGAGGACCACGGCGCCGCTTCAGCCGGACGTGAGCTGCCTCAGCTGGAGCAGATCACCACCAGCGCTCGGAGCGTCGCTCGCCCGGAGGGCGAGGAGGAGGCCACGGTGGAGCAACTGACCATGCGGCGCCTGCGCGCCGGCTGACCACCGGCCGAGCGGGCCGTGGCCCGCCGCTAAGCTCGATCCGTGTCGCTCAGAACGGACACTTTCGACCTCGGCGCGCTACGGCTCAGTGCAGGTGAAGCGCGCAGATTGGACCTCCAGGTGGCGATCGAGCCCTTCTCTCTGGGCGAGCAGCAATACGCGCTCGAGCCGGAGCTGGCCGACGCGCGCCTTGAGATCTCCCGCACCACCGGTGAGGGCTATGCGCTGCGCCTGCGGTTTGACGCCGCGCTGACCGGGCCGTGTATGCGCTGTCTGGAGCCGGCCACCCCCGAGTTCAAGATAGATGCGAGGGAGATCCACCAGCCGCGCTCAGGTGAGGAGCTGGCCTCGCCGTACGTCAAAAACGGGATCCTCGACCTCCAGGGGTGGGCCCGCGACGCGCTGGCGCTGAGCCTGCCCGCCACGCTCCTCTGCCGGGATGACTGTGCCGGTCTGTGCGCGGTGTGCGGTGTGAATCTGGCCGCCGCCGGGCCGGACCACGCGCATGAGCGCGCGCCGGATCCGCGCTGGGCCAAGCTGTCCGAGATCCGGTTCGAGTAGGGCGGAGCCAAGGGCTCCGGACGTCCCAGATACACTGCCCTCGATGGCCGTCCCCAAGCAGAAACAATCGCACGCCCGGACCTCCAAGCGCCGCGCCCAACACAAAGTGAGCGCGCCGCGTTACAACGAGTGCCCCCAGTGCCACAGTCCACGCCTTCCTCACCGCGTGTGCCCGGTCTGCGGGAACTACAAGGGACGCGAAGTTATCTCCCCGGAGGGCGGGGAGACCGCGGCCTGAACGGCTGAGCGCATGACCACGGTCGCGGTGGACGCGGGCGGAGCGGACCTCGGTCCGCGGGAGGTGGCGGCTGGCGCGACGCAGGCGGCCGCCCAGGGCATCCGGGTCCTGCTGTTCGGTCCCGCGGCGGAGATCGAATCCGTGGGCCCGGGGGTCGAGGTGGTCGATGCTCCCGTCTCGATCGCCAAGGCACCGGATCCGGCGTTTGCCGCCCGCACCACCCCGGAGGCCTCGATCGTCCAAGCCGCCAAGTCGGTCGCGGACGGGCGCGCCCAGGCGCTGGTGTCGGGAGGGTCCACCGGTTCGGCCCTGGCGGCGGCGCTGTTCAACCTCAAGCGCGACCGGGGCATCTACCGCCCGGCGCTGGCCCTGCCCATCCCCCTCCCGGCCGCCCAACCGGTGCTCCTGCTCGACGTCGGGGCCAACGTCACCTGCCGGCCGGAGCACATGGTCCAGTTCGCGCACATGGGATCGGCGTTCGCCCAGGCGGTCATGGGCATCGAGGACCCGCGC
>DASZGO010000179.1:0-3934 GCA_035938755.1 Solirubrobacteraceae bacterium
GTGCCTGAGGATCCGGTCGAGCAGTTCCCGGCCGTGGTGCGGGCGGCCGACGTGCTGCTGGCGGTGACGCGCGAAGCGGCGTAGGGTTTCCGGGATGCCGCGTTACGACCTCAGTGGGCGGGTGGCGCTGGTCACCGGGGCCGGGCAGGGGATCGGGCTGGCGGTGGCCGAGTGTCTGGTTGCGCGCGGGGCGCGGGTGGCGCTGGTCGATCTAAATGCCGAGGCGACCGAGCGGGCCGCGGCCGGTCTGGGTTCCGATCGGGCCATCGGGCTGGGCGGCGACGTGACCGATCGGGCGGCCATGGGCGCCGCGGTGCAGGCGGCCGTCGAGCGCTTTGGGGGACTCGACGTGGTGGTGGCCAACGCGGGGATCGCGCCGGTGCCGGCCACCGTGCGCGTGATGCCGGAGGCGGAGTTCGAACGGGTGGTCGAGATCGACCTTCTGGGGGTCTACCGCACCGTGGCTGCGGCGATGGACCAGATCGTGGCCCGGAAGGGACAGATCGTGCTGGTGGCCAGCGTGTACGCGTTCGGCAACGGGATGTTGAACAGCCCCTATGCGGTGGCCAAGGCCGGTGTGGAGCAGCTGGGCCGCGCGCTCCGGGTCGAGCTGTCGATCCACGGGGCTGGGGCGACCGTGGCGTACTTCGGGTTCGTGGACACACAGCTGGTGCGGGACGCCTTCGAGCAGATCCGCCGGCGCTCCGGGCGCGAGCCCAGTGACGTGCTGCCGGGCTGGATGATCCGGCCGATCACGCCCGGGCAGGCAGCCGAGGCGCTGGTTCGGGGCATCGAGCGACGGCGTCCGCGGGTGCTCGCGCCGCGCTGGTGGGCCGTGCTGTCAACGCTGCGGGGCATTCTCAACCCGGTTATGGACTACCTGTCGACCAGGCAGACGCGGATCCAGGCGTCGCTGCGAGACGCCGAGACGGGGCCATTCACGGAGGCGGCGTCGCCCGAGCCCGAGGCCGTCGCCCACATCCCGCCGCCGTCCTGACCCCGGATCGCTACCATGCGCCGCTCGCGATGCGAATGCAGTGGAGGCGACTTCTGGCGCTCGGCGCCTTTTTTGTGGTTGCAGCCGCCCTGGGCGGCTGTGGCAGCGGCGTGCCCGGGAACTCGGTGGCCTCGGTGTCCGGCAACCCGATCACCACGGCCGCGTTCAACCACTGGATGTACGTGGCGGCCAAGAGCCAGGCGGCGCAGAACCCCGGCGCCCCGGTGATCGTGCCCAATGACCCGCCGGACTTCAAGAACTGCACCGCCCAGGCCCGCAAGCTGATCCCCAGCCTGGCCAAGACCCCGGACGCCCAGCTGAAGACCGACTGCTCGAAGCTGTTCACCTCGCTGTCGGGCCAGGTCATGACGTTCTTGATCAAGGCCTACTGGTACCAGGCCGACGCGGCTCGCCTGGGCATCAAGGTGAGCGATACCGACGTCCAGGCGGCGTTCGACAAGGCTCGCAAGCAGCAGTTCCAGACCCCGGCTCAGTTCCAGCAGTTCCTGACCCAGACCGGCCAGACCATGCAGGACATCCTGTTCCGCTTCCGGGTCAACCAGACCTTCCAGAAGCTGCTGGCTAGGTACACGACCAAGGTCACCCCGGCCACGATCCAGTCCTACTACCAGTCGCATCTGAGCCAGTTCGGGACGCCGGAGACCCGGAACATCGAGATCGTGCTGACCAAGACCCAGGCCCAGGCGCAGGCGGCCAAGTCGGCGCTGCAGTCCGGCCAGAGCTTCAAGACGGTGGCCAAGCAGCACTCGATCGACCCGACCTCCAAGAACAACGGCGGGTTGCTGGTCGGCGTGACCAAGGGACAGGAGGACCAGGCGCTCGACGCGGCGGCGTTCACCGCGCCGCTGAATGTGCTGTCGGGCCCGGTAAAGGGCCAGTTCGGCTACTACATCTTCCAGGTGACCAAGATCAACCCGGCCAAGCAGCAGACGCTGGCCCAGGCCACGCCGCTGATCAAGCAGACGCTGACCGGCCAGCAGCAGACCAGCGCGCAGACCGCGGTCGACAACGCGGCCAAGGCGCAGTACTTCAAACAGACCTTCTGCCGCACGCTGTACATGGTTCCCCAGTGCAACGGCTACAAGGCACCCAAGCCGACCAGCACCGCGACCGCTCCCACGCCCTCGACCCCGTCCCCGTCCGGGACCCCACCCCCGTCCGGGACTCCACCCCCGTCCGGGACTCCGACGCCGCCTCCGACCCGCACTCGGTGAATTCGTCCGGGGAGCCGGTGATCGAGGCGCTCACGCGCCTGGACGCGGTCACGCGACGGCTCCGGACCGAGTGCCCGTGGGATCGCGAACAGGATGAGCGCTCGATCGTCCCGCACACGGTGGAGGAGGCCTACGAGCTGGCCGACGCGGCCCAGCGCGGCGACGACGGCAAGTTGCTGGACGAGCTGGGGGACGTGCTGTTTCAGGTCTACTTCCTGTCGTTGCTGCTGGAGGAGCGGGGCCAGGGTGACCTGGCGCAGGTGGCCGAGCACTGCACGGAGAAGCTCATCCGCCGCCACCCGCACGTGTTCGGCCAGGCGGACGCGTCAACCGCGGCCGAGGTCCTGCGCAACTGGGACCAGATCAAGCAGGGCGAGCCGGGGCGGGAGCCGGGCGTGTTCGGGGAAGTCCCGGAGAACCTGCCCTCGCCGCTGTATGCCCGGAAGGTCCAGCGGCGCGCGGCGACCAGCGGCTTTGACTTCGGTGGTCCGGATCCCGCGCTGGCCGCGGTGCGGGAGGAGCTGGCCGAGGTGGAGGCCGCTGACGGGCGCCAGGAGCAGTTTGCTGAGGTCGGCGACCTGCTGTTCGCCGCCGTGAGCGTGGCCCGCAAGCTGCGCGTGGACCCTGAGCTCTCGCTGCGGGCGGCGGCGGATCGCTTCCGCAGCCGGGTGGAGGGAGCGTGCCGTCTGGCTGCATCCGAGGGCCGAAATTGGAACGATCTGGAGCCTGAGGCACAGCTCGCCTACTACGGCCAAGCCCAAACCGTCGGTCCAGACCCATCGTGAGCCAGATCGAGCACGTCCACGCGCGCCAGATCCTCGACAGCCGAGGCAACCCCACGGTCGAGGTCGAGGTCAGCCTGCGCTCAGGCGCCTGGGGGCGGGCGGCCGTGCCGTCGGGCGCCTCCACCGGCGAGCACGAGGCCACTGAGCTCCGGGACGGGGGCTCGGCCTGGGCCGGCAAGGGCGTGCAACGCGCCGTGCAGAACGTCAACGGAGAGATTGCCGACGCGGTGGGCGGCCAGGATGCCTCGAGCCAGGCTCAGCTGGATCGAACGCTGATCACCTTGGATGGGACGCCGAACAAGTCCCGGCTGGGCGCCAACGCCATCCTGGCGGTTTCTTTGGCCGTTGCTCACGCGTCCGCGGCCGAGGAACGCCTGCCGCTGTGGCGCTACCTGGGCGGCGAGAGCGCCCACGTGATGCCGGTGCCGATGATGAACGTCCTGAACGGCGGCGTCCACGCCGACAACCGGGTCGACTTCCAGGAATTCATGGTCGTCCCAGTCGGCGCGCGGACGTTCAGCGATGCGCTCCGGATGGGGGACGAGGTGTTCCATGCTCTGAAGACGGCGCTGAAGCGGCGGGGCATGTCGACTGCAGTCGGTGACGAGGGCGGGTTCGCGCCGGATCTGGGGTCCAACGAGGAAGCGCTCGAAGTGCTCATCGAGGGGATCCGCGCGGCCGGGTATGTGCCCGGCGACCAGATCGCGATCGCGCTGGATCCGGCGACGTCGGAGCTCTACCAAGACGGCGGGTACTCCCTGGAGCACGAGGGCCGCCGGATGGACGACGAGCAGCTGACCGACTACTGGGCCGACCTGGCGAGCCGCTACCCGATCCTGTCGATCGAGGACGGGATGGCCGAGGACGACTGGGCGGGGTGGCGGATCCTGTCCGAGCGCCTGCGCTCACGGCTGCAA
>DASZGO010000180.1:0-2196 GCA_035938755.1 Solirubrobacteraceae bacterium
GGGCACGCCGATGGCCTTGGCGCCGCTGATCTACACGCTTTATATGCGCGTGATGCGCCACAACCCGGCCGACCCGGAGTGGATGAACCGCGACCGCTTCATCCTGTCGGCCGGCCACGCATCGATGCTCCTGTACTCGATTCTGTATCTGACCGGCTATCCGCTGACGCTCGAGGACATCAAGCACTTCCGCCGGGTGGGCTGGCCCACCGCCGGACACCCCGAGCGCTGGGCCTCTCCCGGCATCGAGGCCACCACGGGACCGCTGGGCCAAGGGATCTCGATGTCCGTGGGACTGGCCCTGGCCGAGCGGATGCTGGCCACGCGGTTCAACGATCCGGGCCACGAGGTCGTCGACCACTTCACGTTCACCATCGCCTCCGACGGCGACATCCAGGAGGGCATCTCGTCGGAGGCCTCCTCGCTGGCCGGTCATCTCGGCCTGGGCCGGCTGATCGCCTACTTCGACGACAACAAGATCCAGCTGGCCAGCCCCACCACGGCCACCACCTCCGAGGACACCGGGGCCCGGTACGAGGCCTACGGCTGGCACGTGCAGCACGTGGGGGAGGACCTGTCGGTGAGCCGGCTGGAGGAGGCCACACGGGCGGCGATGGCGGTGGAGGATCGCCCGTCGCTGATCATCGTCCGCTCCCACATCGGCTTCGGTTCTCCGCACAAGCAGGACACCAGCGCCGCCCACGGTTCTCCATTGGGCGAGGAGGAGGTTCGGCTGGCCAAGCAGGCCTACGGCTGGGACCCTGACAAGACGTTCGTCGTCCCCGAAGCTGCGCTCGAGCACTACCGCACAGCGTGCGAGCGCGGGCGCCAGCTCCAAGTCGAGTGGGAGGAGCGGTTCGCCGGCTACCAGCAAGAGCACCCGGAGCGAGCCCAGGAGCTCGAGATGGTCATGGCCTCGGAGCTGCCGGAGGGCTGGGACGCCGACCTGCCGCGGTTTGATCCCGGCGACGATCCGATGGCCACGCGGAAGGCCTCGGGGATCTCGATTCAGTGGGCGGCTAAGAAGATCCCGCATCTGATCGGGGGATCGGCCGACCTGGCCACGTCAAATAACACCGACATCGAGGACGCCGCGGACGTCGAGAAGGGCGCCTACGGCGGACGCAACATCCGCTACGGCGTGCGCGAGCACGCCATGGGCGCGATCACCAACGGGCTGGGCCTGCATGGCTTCCGAGCCTTCGGCGGGACGTTCCTGGTGTTCTCCGACTACATGCGCGGTGCCGTTCGCCTGTCGGCGCTACAGAAGCTGCCGTCGGTATGGGTGTATACGCACGACTCGATCGGCCTGGGCGAGGACGGCCCCACCCATCAGCCGATCGAGCATCTGGCTGGGCTGCGCGCCATGCCCCGGCTGAACATGGTCCGTCCGGCCGACGCCAACGAGACGGTCCTGGCCTGGCGGTTTGCCCTGCGCAACGGTAAAGCGCCGACGGCCTTTGCCCTGTCACGCCAGAACCTGCCGATCCTGGATCCCGACGCCATACCGGACGACGCGATCGACCGCGGCGCCTACGTGCTGCGCGACGCCGACGGCGGCGACCCCGAGCTGATCTTCATCGGCACCGGGTCGGAGGTGTCGCTGTGCCTGGAGGCGGCGGACATGCTGCACGGCGTGCGGGTGCGGGTGGTGTCGATGCCCTGCATGGAGATGTTCACCCAGGCCGACGAGGCCTACCGCGAGCAGGTGCTGCCTGCGGCCTGCCGCAACCGGGTGGCAATCGAGGCGGCCAGCCCGCTGGGTTGGGACAAGTGGATCGGCGAGCAGGGGGTGTTCATCGGCATGACCACATTCGGGGAGTCAGGTCCCTACAAGGACGTCTATGAGCACTTCGGGATCACCGCGGAGCGGGCGGCTGAAGCCGCCCGGGAGCTGCTGAGCCGATGAGTGTCACGCGAAACGTGAACGAGCCCCTGGCCAAGCTCACCCAGGCTGGGGTGAGCGTCTGGCTGGACCAGATCCGCCGCTCGTACATGACCTCCGGCGAGCTCAAGCGGATGATCGACGAGGAGTCCCTGCGGGGCGAGACCGCCAACCCCTCGATCTTCGAGAAGGCGATTCTCGGCTCCGAGGACTACGACGAGGAGCTGGAGGAGCTGGCGCGGCAGGAGCTGTCGGCCCGGGAGATCTACGACCGCCTGGCCGTGCACGACGTGCAGCTGGCCTGCGATGTG
>DASZGO010000181.1:0-5838 GCA_035938755.1 Solirubrobacteraceae bacterium
GTCGGAGAGCTCGAGCTGGTTCCGCTCCCCACCATCTTCGACACCGTGATGGCCGTTCACTTGGGCGATGTGGCCCGGGCTGTGGTGCCGATCGAGAACTCGCTCGAGGGATCGGTCAACGCGACCCTGGACGCCCTGGCCCTGGAAACCGAGGAGGTGGCCATCGTGGGCGAGATCGTTCATCCGATTCGCCACTGCCTGATCGCCCGCACCGATCTGGAGCTGGCGCAAATCGAAACCGTGGTCTCGCATCCACAGGCCACGGCCCAGGCGGCGCGGTTCCTGCGCAGTGCCCTGCCGCAGGCGCGAGTCCTGGCCGCCAGCTCCACAGCGGAGGCGGTCCGCATGGTGACCGGGCACGACGGGCCGTGGGCCGCCCTGGGCAACCGCCTGGCCGCCGAGCTGTACGGCGGCCGGGTGCTCCGGGCACGGGTCGAGGACGTGCCGGACAACGAGACCAGGTTCGTCTGGCTGGCTCGGATCGGCACTGACCCAGAGTCGCCCGGGGCCTTGGAGGCACCGCCAGGACCCTGGAAGACCGCGATCGTGTTCTGGGGGCGAGGCACCGATGCCCCGGGGTGGCTGGTCGGCTGCCTGCAGGAGTTTGCCTCGCGCCAGGTCAACCTGACTCGGATCGAGTCCCGGCCCCGCAAACAGGGGCTGGGCGCGTACATGTTCTTCCTGGATCTGGACGGACGCGATACCGAGCCTCCGGTCCGGGACGCGCTCCAGGGCCTCGGGCAGCACGCCGAAGTCCTGCGCGTGCTGGGATCGTTCCCGGCCGCCTGAGAGGCCGTACGACCAGGCTGGGCGCGGGCTGTGACGCGGCTGATCCGGCGCGGGCCCCCGCTACACTGACCGCCAGCCATGGCCACATGCGTCCCAGCGCCAGCCGGGTCCGTGCCGCCTCTGGAGCACCAGCGGCGCGGACGTGAACGTGGCCGGGTGCTCGTCCTGAACGCGACGTATGAGCCAATCAACGTGTGCACCGTCCGGCGCGCGGTGGTGCTGTTGCTCAAGGACAAGGCCGAGGTGATCGAGCACGCCGATTGGGACCTGCGCTCGGCCAGTACAACGATCCACCGTCCGGTGGTGATCCGGCTGGTCAGCTACGTGCGCATCCCCCGGGACACGCACCGCCGCAAGATCACGCGCCGAGCCGTATTCGCGCGCGACCAGTGGACGTGTCAGTACTGCGGGTCGCGGTCCAACCTGACCGTCGACCACGTGATCCCCAAGTCGAAGGGCGGCGTCTCGACTTGGGAGAACATCGTCGCGTCCTGCGCGCCCTGCAACCGGCGCAAGGGCAACTCGCTGCCGCGCCAAGCGGGAATGCACCTGACCAAGCCCCCGCGCACCCCAAGCCCCACGGTGTTCATCCACGTGGCCAGCCCCACCATCCCCGGCGCCTGGCAGCAATACCTGGCCGCTTAGCGGGCCCGGTTCACTCCTTAAGCACGAAGGGCGCCGTCGACAGCGGCGCCCTTCGTCAACTGATTTGGCTGCCCTGATCCGCAGTGAGCCCGAATGCCGGAGGGACTAATCCCAGCGCCCACGGCGGCGGTGTCTCGGTGGGGACTCCGCTAAGCGGGGTCAGCCTCCGACCTAGCGGCCGGACACCTCCAGGGTCCCGCAAGAACTGTCAGTCAGACGGACCACCTCCTTTCTCTGGTAACGATCAGATTAGCGAATGGGGAAGATGCAACCTGTGGCACCCTGGTCACGATTCGATGGCCTCACCCGACGACCGACAGCCGCTCCTACTCAGCGTCGATTTTGAGGACTGGCACCAGCTCGTCCGGCGGCGGGTAGGAGCCTCGGACTGGGAGCAGCCGGGGCCGGCGCTAGGCCGGCAGACCGACGTTCTACTCGACCGATTCGACGAATTGGGAGTCCGGGCCACGTTCTTCGTGCTGGGCCTGGCGGCCCGCTCTCACCCCCACCTGATCGAGCAGGTGGTGGAGCGCGGACACGAGATCGGCTGTCACGGCGACCGCCATCAGCTAGTCCATGGCCAGACTCAACCTGAGTTCGCGGCTGACCTGCAGGCGGCCTGCCGGACGATCGAGTCGCTGACCGGCCGGCGGCCGACCGGCTACCGGGCACCCGCGTTCTCGATCACCCATGACTGCCGATGGGCCTACGACGTGCTGGTGGATGAAGGATTTGAATACGACTCAAGTCAGCACGACTCCCCCCGGATCCGCGGCCGCGTGGTCCCGTCCCAAACCGAGCCCCACCGGCTCGAGCTGTCTCAGGGCTCGCTGTGGGAGTTCCCGGTCGCGGTGTGGCGATCAGGCGGGCGCCGAGTGCCGGTCGGAGGCGCTTCCTACTGGGCGGTTCTGCCCACCGGTCTGGTGCTGCGCGGGCTGGAGTCGGTGGGCCGGTATGGCGCGCTCTACCTCCACCCCTATGAGCTTGATCCGGAGGCTCTGCGCACCCGGCTCCCGGGACACGCGCCGTGGCGCGCGCGAGTGCACGGGAGGCTGCGGGCGGGCCAGCGAAACCTGGCGCGCCGCCGAGCCCCCAGAGTGCTGCACGCGATCGCCAGGCGCTACCGGTTGATTCCGTATGGTGAGGCGCATGCCCTCCTCTCAGGCCGCGCCCCAGCGGGTACGGAACCGGTTTAGAGCCAAGGCACAACAGTTCGACGACCTCTACGAGGACGAGCGACTGCTCGTCCGGTGGCTGCGGCCCGGGCTGTTCCGCCGCCGCGAGCTGGCGATCCAGACGATCCGCAACTCCGACTCGCGCCGGGTGCTGGACGTGGGCTGCGGGTCGGGCCGGATCGGTGAGTTGGCGCTGGAAGCCGGCACCGAGCACTACGTGGGGATCGACTTCGCCGAGCCGATGATCGAGTTGGCTCGGGCTCGGCTGGAGCGCTTCGGCGGCCGAGCCGAGCTAATTACCGGGGACTTCGTCGACGCCGACTTGGACGGGCCGTTCGACGTGGTGCTGGCGCTGGGCCTGTTCGACTACCTGCCGGAGCCCCAGCGCTTCGCGGCTCGGATGTTCGAGCTGTGCGCACCGGGCGGCTGCACCGTCGGGTCGTTCCCCACGTGGTCGCCGGTGAAGGGACCGGTGCGCAAGGTGCGCTACGAGTGGATCGGGGATTGCCCAATCTTCAACTACGACCGGTCGCAGCTGGAGTCGCTGTTCGGTGGCGCCGGGTTTGACCGGGTGGAGGTCCTGTCGCCCGGACGCAGCGGATTTCTCGTCCGCGCCCACCGGCGGTGACACACTCATAACCATGCTCGTGCTCGGCTCCACCGACTGGGCAACCATCTCCTCGCTGGCCACGGCCGGCGGGACCCTGGTGCTGGCCGTGGCCACGTTTGCCTCCGTGCGCTCGGCCAACCGGTCGGCCCGCGTGTCCGAGATCGCCCTCCAAGAGCAGCGCCGGCCCGTGCTCGTGCACTCGCGGCTGGACGACCCGGTGCAGAAGATCATGTTCGTGGAAGGCCGCTGGGTTCGAGCGGCCGGCGGTCGGGCGGTGGCCGATCACGTCGACGGCAACGTGTACCTGGCCCTCAGCCTGCGCAACGTCGGCTCTGGAATCGGCGTTTGCCAGGGCTGGACGGTCGGCGCGGGACTTCAGTCGTCGAGGATCCTGCCCACGCACCAGCCGGAGTCGGCGTTCCGTGCCCAGTCGCGCGATCTGTACATCCCGGCGGGTGACGTCGGCATGTGGCAGGGCGCGCTGCGCGACCACCAGGATCCGGTGTGTCCGGTGATCGCCGCGGCGATCGACGCTCGTGAGGCGATCACCATCGAGCTGCTGTACTCGGACCAGGTCGGCGAGCAACGAACCATCACCCGCTTCGGATTGATGCCCTACGGCGACGAGAACGACTGGATCGCCAGCGTCAACCGCCACTGGTATCTGGATCGACCCGGCCCACGCTCCGAGGCCGAAGCCGACGCCGCGACGGCACAGATCCTGCAGACGGTCGAGGCGGTCCGCGAGGAGGCCGAGGCAGAAGCGGATGCAGCACGAACCGAGGCGGATGCCGCCCACGCCGAGGCAGACGCGGCGAGAGAGGCTGAAGCGCAGGATGAGGCTGAAGAGGAAGTAGCCGAGGCGGAGACCGGGCGCCCCAACGGCGACGAGCCGGGGGTACCCCACCAGCCAAGGCCGGTGCCGACACCGTCGCCGGCCCAGCGCCAGCAGCAGGTCAGCGACTAGCTGTCTTCGGACTCGGCCGCCGAGCCGTCTTCGGCAGCAGTGTCGGCGGTGTCCTCGGACAGGACCGGGCCGTCGTTGGCCAGGGGCGCGCCGTTCTCGACCACCGGGGCCGCCGTCTCTGCCTCTGACTCCACCACCAGCGCGATGGCGCTGACCTGGTCGTCCTCCCGCAGGTTCATCACCCGGACGCCCTGCGAGGCGCGGCCGTAGCGGTTGATCCCGCGAACCGAGGTGCGCTGGACCATCCCGTTCTGGGAGATGAACACCAGCTCCTGATGCTCCCGGACGGTCAGCGCGCCGGCCAGCTGACCCTTGTTCTCGGTCAGCTGGATCGTCCTGACCCCCATCGTGCCCCGGCCCTTGACCGGATAGTCGGAGATCGGCGTCCGCTTGCCGTAGCCGTTCTCGGTGACCACCAGCAGCTCCTCTTCCTCACGGGCCACATCCATAGCCAGCACCGCGTTGCCCTTCTGGGAGACGTTCATGCCGCGAACGCCGGTGGTGTCGCGGCCCATGGCCCGGACTTTGCTCTCGGAGAACCGCGCGGCCTGGCCGGAGCGAGAGACCATGATGATGTCGTCCTTGCCGCTGGTCCGGCGTACGGCGATCAGCTCGTCGTCGTCACGAATGTTGATGGCGATGATTCCGTCGGCCTTGATCGGCGTGTTGTAGGCGCCGAACTCGGTCTTCTTGACGATTCCCTTCCGGGTGGCGAACACCAGGTACTTGCCTTCTGAGAAGTCGCGTGTGGAGAGCACCGACTGGACGCGCTCGCCTTCGCGCAGTGGCAGGAGGTTGACCAGCGCTCGGCCCTTGGCCGTGCGCGAGGCCTCCGGCAGCTCGTACACCTTGAGCCGGTACACCTTGCCCCGGTTGGTGAAGAACAGTAGGTAGTCGTGCGTCGAGGACACGAACAGGTGCTCGATGTAGTCGTCGTCCTTCATGTCCCCACCGGACACGCCGATGCCGCCGCGGTGTTGCTGGCGGTACGTGGAGAGCGGAAGTGACTTGATGTAGCCCGAGTGGGTCATCGAGATCACCATCTGCTGGTCGGCGATCAGGTCCTCGATGTCGATCTCGCCCTCGGCGTGGGTGATCTCGGTGCGGCGCTCGTCACCGTAGGCCTCGACGATCTCCCCCAACTCGTCCTTGATCAGGCCGTTGACCCTCTCCTCGTCGCCCAGAATCTCCCGCAGCTCCTTGATCCGCTCGACCAGGTCGTCGTACTCCGCCTTGATCTTGTCGGCCTCCAGCGCGGTGAGCCGGCCGAGGGTCATCTGCAGGATGGCCTGAGCCTGCACGACCGTGAGCTCGAACTTCTCGACCAGTCCCTGGCGGGCGGCCTCGGGGTCTCGCGATGCGCGGATCAGCGCGATCACCTCGTCGAGGTTGGCCAGGGCAATCAGGTAGCCCTCGAGCACATGCGCGCGCTCCTCGGAGCGCCGCAGCTCGAACTTGGTGCGGCGAATGACGACCTCACGCTGATGATCGACGTAATGGCCGATCACCTCGCGCAGCGACAGCGTCCGCGGCACGTTGTCGACGAGGGCGACCATGTTGACGCCGAACGTCGTCTGCATCGGCGTGTGCTTGTGCAGCTTGTTGAGGACGACCTTGGGAATCGCGTCGCGCTTGAGCTCGATCACGAGGCG
>DASZGO010000182.1:0-7607 GCA_035938755.1 Solirubrobacteraceae bacterium
GGCGGTGGTGGCGCGGATCATCGAGTACATCCGGGCCGGCGACGCCTATCAGGTGGTTCCGTCGCAGCGCTGGTCGGCGCCGGTGGGGATCGAGGCCTTTTCCATTTACCGGGGTCTCCGGGCCGTCAACCCCAGCCCCTACATGTACTACTTGGACTTCGGGGACTTCGAGATCGCCGGCGCCAGCCCGGAGCCGCTGATCACGGTCAGCGGCCGGCAGGTATCGACCCGGCCGATCGCCGGGACACGCCCCCGGGGCGCCACGCTGGATGAGGATCGGCGGCTGGCCGAAGAGCTGCTGGCCGATCCCAAGGAACGCGCGGAGCACGTGATGCTGGTGGACCTGGGGCGCAACGACCTCGGCCGGGTATGCGAGTACGGCACGGTGAAGGTGGACGAGTTCATGGCCGTCGAGAACTACAGCCACGTGATGCACATCGTGTCCAGCGTCATCGGCCGGCTGCGGGCCGGCGTCGGCGCGCTCGATGCCCTGCGCTCCGTGCTGCCCGCGGGGACCCTGTCCGGCGCCCCGAAAGTCCGGGCCATGCAGATCATCGACGAGCTGGAGCCGGTCAAGCGCGGCGGCTACGGCGGGGCGATCGGCTGGGCCGGCTACAACGGCGACCTCGACACGTGCATCTACATCCGCACCGTGGTGGTCAAAGACGGGATCGCCCACGTCCAGGCCGGGGGCGGGACGGTGGCCGACGCGGTGCCGGCCTACGAATACGACGAGTCGGTGGCCAAGACGAAGGCAGTAATGCAGGCCATTGCGCTGGCGGTCCGCCAGCCCGACTGGCCGTAACCGGTTTCACAAAAAACCAGACGGGCAATCGTTCTTGATGTATGCGCGGGATCATCGGTCCGGCTGCGGTGGTTGTGGGGTTTTTCCGGCGGGCCACCCTGGCCCTGGCGACGCTGGCCGCGCTGATCCCCGGGGCGGTAGCCCAGGGCCGGGCCTACGTCCCGCCCGTCGGCCGCGTCTACGCAGGCCTGACCGGCGGCACCTCGGTCATTCCGTTCGAGCGCATGGTGCGCAAGCATCCGCCGGTGTTCGAGGTGTTCATGACGTGGAACACCCGTACCAGCTGGCTGTCGCCGCCGCTGCACGCGTTTCGCTCCCGGCTGGGCCTGCATATCTCCACCTCCCGGGGCTACGGGCAGGGGGGCGTGATCTCTCCGCAGGCGATCGCGCAGGGGCAGAGCGACTGGTTCCTGCTGAACCTGGGCCGTAACCTGGCCCGCTCCGGGCGGGTGGTCTACATCCGGCTGATGGGGGAACCGAACGGCTACTGGAACGCCTACGCGGCGTTCAATGCCGACGGCTCCGGGCGGGGACCCCAGAACTCCCCGGCCTGGTATGTACAGGCCTGGCGTCGCTCGGTGCTGATCCTGCGCGGAGGCCGGGTCCGCACAATCGACCGCCGGCTGCGCCGCCTGGGCCTCCCCCCAATCCACGGCCGGCTCAGGCGCACCCGGAGCGGGCGGCTGAAGCTGCTGCCTCAGCCCAAGGTCACGTTCCTGTGGGTGCCCCAGGACGCGGGTAGCCCCGACATAGCGGCCAACGCCCCGGCCGCGTTCTTCCCCGGCTACGCCTACGTGGACTGGGTGGGCACCGACTTCTACGCCTCGTATCCGAACTTCGGTCTCCTGAACAGCTTCTACTCCGAGTTTCCACTCCGGCCGTTCGTCATCTCGGAGTGGGCGCTGTACGGCGGCGACGACCCCCAGTTCGTGCACGCGCTGTTCGGCTGGGTGCACAGCCATCGACGGGTGCGGATGCTCAACTACTACCAGGGGTTCGTTCCGTCCAGCCCGGCCAACCTGGCCCACTTCCCGGCCAGCCAGGCCGCGCTGCGGCAGGAGCTGGCGTCGCCGCTGTTCCTGCCCTACGCGCCGGAGTACGCGCATCCCTACCACCACCCGCCGCCCCCAGGCAAGCGGCCCAAGCCCAAGCCCCCACGCCCGCCGCAGCCGCCGCTGCCCGGATCGCCGCCCGGACCGCCGCCAGGCCTCCCGCCGGTGTGCGTGGGGTTGCTGGGGATCTGCGCCCCGGGGCTGTAGGCGGTTTCCCCCGCACGCCGCCTCGTCCGACTACCGTTAGCCGGGGATGCGCACGCTGGTCATCGACAACTACGACTCATTCACCTACAACCTCGTCCAGTACCTGGGCGAGCTGGGGGCCGAGGTCGAGGTGGTGCGCAACGACCACGCGACCGTGGACGAGCTGCTGGTGCGCGGGTATGACCGGGTGATCGTGTCCCCGGGACCGTGCACTCCCAATGAAGCCGGGATTTCGCTGGAGGCGGTGCGGAGGTTCCCGCAGGCCAAGGTGCCGACGCTGGGCGTCTGCCTGGGCCACCAGGCGCTCGTGCAGGCGTGGGGTGGACGCGTCATCCAGCACGAGCCCGTCCACGGCAAGACCACGGTGATCGACCACGACGGGCAAACCATCTTCCGCGGTCTCGAGCGGCCGCTCCAGGTGGGGCGCTACCACTCGCTGGTCGCCGACTCGGCACTGCCCGATAGCCTGGAGCAGAGCGCCAGCGCGGACGACGTCGTCATGGCGGTGCGCCATCGCGAGCTGCCCGCCGAGGGAGTCCAGTTCCACCCCGAGTCGGTGCTGACCGACCGCGGCCGGGAGCTACTGGCGAACTTCCTGTCCAGATGAGTGAGGCCAGCCTGCTCACGCGGGCCATCGACACGCTGGCCGAAGGGCGTGACCTCAGCCAGGATCAGGCCGAGGCGGTCCTCTCTGAGGTCATGGCCGGCCGGGCGTCGGAGATCCAGATCGCGGCCTTGCTGATTGCGCTGCGGACCAAGGGCGAGACGGTGCAGGAGCTGGCCGGCCTGGCCGCGGCCATGCGCTCGTTCGCCGCCCGGGTCGAGGTGGGCCGCGACGACCTGTTGGACACGGCGGGCACCGGCGGCGGGCGGCGGACGTTCAACGTGTCCACCACCGCGGCGCTGATTGCGGCCGGTGCGGGTTGCTGCGTGGCCAAGCACGGCAACCGCTCGGCCACTGGGCTATCCGGATCGGCGGACCTGCTGGAGGCGCTGGGCGCGCGGATCGACCTGGAGCCTGCGGCAGTGGCCCGGTGCATCGAGGATGTGGGCTTCGGGTTCATGTTCGCCCCCGCCCATCACCAGGCGACGCGGTACGTGGTGCCGGTCCGGCGGGAGCTGGCGGTCCGTACGATCTTCAACTTCTTGGGTCCGCTGACCAACCCGGCCGGCGCCACGCGCCAGCTGATCGGCGTGTCCGACCCCGACTACCTGGACACGATGGCCGGGGCGCTGTCTGTGCTCGGCACCCGGCACGCGCTGCTGGTGTCCAGCCAGGATGGCCTGGACGAGCTCAGCATCAGCGCCGCCACCGACGTGGTTGAGGTGCGCGGAGACGAGCTCAGCCGTTACACCGTGACGCCTGAAGAGCTCTCATTGGAGCGTGCGCCCGAGGAGGCCATCGCCGGAGGCACGCCGGATGAGAACGCCGAGATCGCGCGCCGGATCTTCGCCGGCGAGCCCGGAGCCTCCCGGGACCTGGCCGTGCTGAACGCCGGGGCGGCGATCTACGTGGCGGGGGGTGCCGACACGCTGGCCGGCGGCGTCCGCGCCGCCCAGCGGGCGATCGATCGCGGCGACGCCGCCGCGGCGCTCGAGCGGTTCGTGCAGCGGACGCGGGAGTTGGCGCCATGAACCACCTGGAGCGAATCGTGGTGGCCACTCGCGATGAGGTGGCCCGCCGGCGCCGTGACCGGCCACTGGAGGATCTGCCCCCGGCCCCGCCGCGACGGCCGTTCGCCGAGGCGCTTCGGCGCCCGGGCCTGTCGCTGATCGCCGAGCACAAGCGACGCTCACCCTCAGCGGGTCCGATCCGCGAAGAGTTGCCGATACAAGACGTTGTCGGCGCCTACGAGCGCGGCGGCGCCGCGGCGCTGTCGGTGCTCACCGAGGGGCCGAACTTCGGGGGCTCGCTGGCCGACCTGACCGTGGCCCGGGCAGCATCCGGGCTGCCGATCCTGCGCAAGGACTTCATCGTCGATCGTTACCAGGTTTACGAGACCAGCTCGGCGGGCGCCGACGGGATCCTGCTCATCGTGGCCGCGCTGACCCCCGGTGAGCTGACCGAGCTCCACGAGTTGGCTGAGGAACTCGATCTGGCCGCGCTGGTGGAGGTTCACGACGCCCCCGAGCTGGACGCCGCGGCCCGGGTGGGAGCGAAGCTGATCGGGATCAACAACCGGGACCTGACCACGCTGCGGGTCGATCCACGCCGGATATTCGAGCTGCGCACGGCCGCACCGGATGGCGCCACGCTGGTCGCCGAGTCGGGCTTCAGCCGCCGCGACCAGCTGGAGGAGCTGGCTGGCGCGGGGATCGACGCGGTGCTGATGGGGGAGGCACTGATGCGCGCGGCGGACATCGAGGCCGCTTGCCGAGCGCTCACCGCCCCTACGATGTTGACGTGACCCAGCCCGTCAAGATCAAGTTCTGCGGCCTGACGAACCTCCCTGACGCCGAGCGCGCAGTGGGCGTCGGCGCCTGGGCGATTGGGCTGATCTTCTGGCCCGGATCCCCGCGGCGCTGCGCCCGCGCCGATGCCGAGCAAATCGCGGCGGCGGTCAAGCGGCAGGTCGAGGTAGTGGGCGTGTTCGTCAACGCCACCCTGGACACGATCGCCGAGACGGCCGATGCCGTGGGGCTGACCATGCTTCAGCTGCACGGCGACGAGGGCCCCGCGTTCTGTGAGGAGGCGGGACGGCGCACGGGCTGCGAGGTGATCAAGGCCGTGCGCGTACGCACCCGAGCCGACATCCAGGCGGTGGCCACGTTCCACACCGATTACCACCTGCTGGATAGTTATGTCCCGGGGCGCCCCGGCGGCACCGGCGAGACGTTCGCCTGGGAGCTGGTGGCGGCTCATCGCGGGCCGGTGCCGGTGATCGTCAGCGGGGGCCTGACCCCGGACAACGTGGCCGAGGCCATCGCCGTGGCGCGGCCGTTCGCCGTCGACGTGGCCAGCGGCGTCGAGTTGGATGGGGGCCCACCCACCCGCAAGGATCCTGAGAAGCTGGCCGCGTTCGCGGCCGCCGTACGCGCGGGCGCCGCGGTCACCCTATGACGACGATCGAGCACCGGTTCGGCCGCTACGGCGGCCAATACGTGCCTGAGACGCTGATGCCGGCGCTGGCCGAGCTGGAGCGCGCCTGGTTGGAGGCCCGCTCCGATGCCGGCTTCCGGTCTGAGCTCGACGGCCTGCTGCGTGACTATGTGGGCCGGCCCTCGCCGCTGTATGAGGCCCGGCGGCTCAGCGCCGAGGCGGCGCACCCGGTGTACCTCAAGCGGGAAGACCTCAACCACACCGGAGCCCACAAGATCAACAACGCCCTGGGCCAGGCGCTGCTCGCCCAGCGGATGGGCAAGCAGCGGATCATCGCCGAGACCGGCGCGGGCCAGCACGGAGTGGCCAGCGCCACCGCCTGCGCGTTGCTGGACCTGGAATGCATCGTGTACATGGGAACCGAGGACATGCGCCGCCAGAAGCCGAACGTGGAGCGGATGGAGCTTTTGGGCGCCCGGGTCGAGCCGGTGGAATCGGGCGCCCGCACGCTCAAAGAGGCGGTGTCGGCGGCCATCCGCGACTGGGTGGCTAACGTGGCCACGACCCACTACATCATCGGCTCGTGCGTGGGACCCGCGCCCTATCCGGCCCTGGTTCGGGACCTCCAGCGGGTGATTGGCGACGAAGCCCGGTCCCAGATCCTGGAGCGCACCGGCCGGCTCCCCGACCGGGTGATCGCCTGCGTGGGCGGGGGCTCAAACGCCATCGGGATGTTCACCCCGTTCCTGGACGACGAGAGTGTGGAGCTGGTGGGCGTCGAGGCGGCCGGAGAGGGCATCGACTCAGGCCGGCACGGAGCGCCGCTGACCGTGGCCGGGCTGCCCGGCGTCCTGCACGGCGCGTTTTCGGCCGTGATGCAGGACGAGGACGGGCAGATCCTGGAGGCCCACTCGATCTCCGCCGGGCTCGACTACCCGGGCACGGGACCACAGCACGCGTGGCTGCGGGACTCCGGCCGAGCGCGGTATGTGGCGGTCAGCGACGACGCCGCACTCGAGGCGTTCGCCCGCACCACCAGGCTGGAGGGCATCATTCCCGCCCTGGAGAGCGCGCATGCCCTCGCCTGGGTGCTGGCCAATCCCGGCCGCGGTACCGACGTCGTGTGCCTGTCCGGGCGGGGCGACAAGGACCTGGTCGAGGCACTGGCGCTCCTGGGCGCCGGCCGCCACCGGTGACCGGCGCCGAGCGCATCGCCGAGGCGTTCGCCCGGGCCCGGGCTGAAGGGCGGCGGGCGGCCCTGATGCCGTACCTGATGGGCGGATTTCCCGACCTGGCAGCGTCGGCTCGGATCGCGGGGGCCTACGCCGAGAACGGGGCTGATCTGGTGGAGCTGGGCATCCCGTTCTCCGACCCTCTGGCCGACGGGCCGGTGATCCACGCCGCGGCCACGGGAGCCCTGGCGGCGGGTGCCACCGTGGAGGCGGTGCTCCAGGTTGGCAGCACGATCGCCGAGCGGGTGCCGGTGGTGGCGATGTGCTACGCAAACCCGATCTGCGCCCGCGGCTCCGAGCGGTTCGCCGACGCGCTAGTGGCGGCGTCGATCAGCGGCCTGATCGTGCCGGACCTGCCGCTGGAGGAGGCGGCGGGGCTGCGCGCAGTGTGCGACGAGCGCGGGATCGCGCTGGTGCCGCTGGCCGCGCCGACCACGCCTGAGGCGCGACTGGCTGAGATCGGGGCCAGCGCGCGCGGCTTCTTGTACATGGTCTCGCTGGTCGGGACGACCGGGGAGCGCTCGAGCCTGAGCGAGCAGCTCCCAGGGCTGCTGGCCCGGGCCGCCGCCCACACCGACGTGCCGGTGGCGCTGGGCTTCGGCATCGGCACCCCCGAGCAAGCTGTCGCCGTCGCGGCTGCGGGCGCCGCCGGCGTGATCATCGGCACCCGCCTAGTCCGAGCGGCGGGGGATGAAGCTGATCCGGCGCGCGCGGCGGGCGATCTGGTGCGAGCGTTCGCCGCGGCGCTGGACGAGCATTAGTTAGCATCCGCCGCGTGGGTGTGATTCTGACCGCCACGGCCGGGCTGATTATCTGGATCGTCCTCTGGGCGACCGACCTCGTTGGGGGCTTCGACGCGATCCTGATCGGCATCGTGCTGGTGCTGATCGCGATCGCCGCGCACAATCTGCTCCCTTACCTGCCCGGCCGGCGTAGCTAGTGACAGCCTGCCGGTACGCTCGCGGGCTGCCCGGGTCGCTGCTCGCATACGCCGCGATCCTGGCCGGCCTGGCCGGCCTGGCCGGCTGCACCGCCGCCAGCTCGTCGCAGACGGTCGGTGGCAAGACGCTCTCCATCTACGTGAGCGCCCCCGCGACTGTGGCGAGCAACGCCACCGAGCAGGACGTTCTGTACGCCGAGGAGCTGGCGTTCTGCACCCAGTTCTCGATCCGCCCGTGTAAGGGAGCCCAGTTTCGGGGGACGGTTGGTACGTTCACCGTGCAGCTCGTGCCGAGGGTCGCGTCCAAGCTGTCCAACACGGCGCGGGACGC
>DASZGO010000183.1:0-14121 GCA_035938755.1 Solirubrobacteraceae bacterium
ATCCTGCTGGAGTCGGCTGGGCAGCTGCTTGACGAGCCGGCGCCGGCGGCGCGGGGGTAGGCGGGCTCGACGGCTTCCGCGGCGGGTGGGCTAGCTGCCCGCTCGCAGGTGTTCCGCGAACCACCCTGCGGCGGCCCCGGCGGCGCGCTCGAACTGGTCCGTGTAGGCGGAGAAGTGACCGCCGGGGTAGAGCTCGAGCCGCTTGGGCTCCCGGGCGCGGTTGAACGCCGCCAGGCCCATGTCGGTCGGGCAGACCGTGTCGTTGTCGCCGAGGATCATTAGCAGCGGCGTTGGCGCGATCCGCTCCACGTAGGAGCCGGGCTCGTATTCCGAGTACAGCTCGAGCGAGCGTAGCGTCACCTCATTTCGCCACTTGGCAAAGCGCCATTGATCCTCGGGAGGCGAGCTCTGTCCGGTGAAGAACTCCCACGCGTCCGCGCTGGCGTGCGAGGCCGGGCCCCCCTCGGACGGGTCGACCACCATGGGGACCGTCTTGGGCGACCCCCCGCGAAAGCGCTCCAGGCGGTCAGCGTCGAAATCCCGGCGCCGGCCGGCCAAAGCCTGTGGCGGCGTTCGGCGCAAAGTGGTCTCCCAGCCGCTGATCGTCGGCACCTGCGAGACCACGCAGCCGACCCGCCTGTCAATCGCCCCGACCACCAGGACGTGGCCGCCTGCGTAACTGCTGCCCCACACCCCAACCCGGCCGGGATCCACGCCGTCGAGCGTCTGGGCGAACGTGATCGCGTGGCGGTAGTCGCGGACCTGCACCCAGGGATCGAGTTCCTGTCTCGGCTCTCCGTCGCTGTCGCCGAAATTCCGGTGGTCGTAGGCCAAGACGACTTGCCCGGCGGCAGCGACCGCCGCCGCGTACTTGTCCAGAAAGAACTCCTTGAGGCAGTTGTAGCCGTGGGCCATCACCACCACCGGGGCAGGGGACGCGGCGGATTGCGGCCGGTAGAGCCACCCTCGAAGCGTGGCTCCCTCCGCATCGAACTCGACATCAGCGACCTCGTACGCCCCGTTCGAGTCGAGCACGTGGCGGATTGTGCCAGGAAGCCGGCGGTGGCTGAGGCGCGTGGTGAGGCGAACGCGCGCGGCGATCATCGACAGACGCAACGGGGCGCGGCCCACCAGTCCCTACCGACTATTTGGCAGTGTGCCAAATACTGCTAGGCTTGAGGCGTGGTGAAAGCCGCAGCTGACCGCGCCGCCGACCGGGGATCAGGCCCAAACGAGTCCCCGAACCCCGCCAACGCCCCCGCCCCCGCGTCCCCCACTCGCGCCCCTCGCTGGGAGCGGCGCGGCCCGCACCGCAGACG
The DNA here is from genome assembly GCA_035938755.1 of Solirubrobacteraceae bacterium. GTDB lineage: Bacteria > Actinomycetota > Thermoleophilia > Solirubrobacterales > Solirubrobacteraceae > Palsa-465. The sequence goes on from DASZGO010000183.1 coordinate 1,320, forward strand.
CCAGGAGATCCTGGACGCTGCCCGCAAGCTGTTCTCCGAGCGCAGCTACGCCTCGGTGTCCACCACCGAGATCGCTCGCGAGGCTGGCATCGCCCGCGGCCTGCTCAACCATTACTTCGGCACCAAGCGCGACCTCTATCTCGAGGTCGTGCGGGGCATGATGCGCCTGCCCGCGAACCCGGTGCCGCTGCAGGAGGGCGGCCCCGGGATCGAGGCGGTGATCGACCAGAGCGTCGAGCGCTGGCTGACCATGCTGGAGCGCAACCGGGGAACCTGGCTGGCGGCGCTCGGCGCGCGTGGGCCGGGCCGTGACCCGGAGCTCGAGTCGGTCCTCGAGGAGGCCCGCGAACAGGCAGCCGACCGGCTGATCGAGGCGCTGCAGCGCTACGAGGCCGCCCAGGCGCCGTCCGAGCTGCGGGCCGCGATCCGCGCCTACTCGGGATTTGCCGAGGCGGCCAGCGTCCAGTGGCTGGAGTACCACCGGCTCACCCGCCAGCAGATCCACGAGCTGCTGGTCCGAAGCTTTCTGTCAATCGTCAACGACGTCCTCCCGATGGTGGAGGCAATAAGGAGCAAGCAATGAGCAAGACCTACGTGATCGGGGTCGGGATGACCAAGTTCGACAAGCCCGGCACCAAGGAGGGCGACTATCCGGACTGGGCCAAGGAGGCCGGCCAGAAGGCCCTCCAGGACGCCGGCGTGCCGTACCAGGCGATCGAGCAGGCGTACGCCGGTTATGTGTACGGCGATTCGAGCTATGGCCAGCGGGCCGTGTACGAGCTGGGGCTGACCGGGATCCCGGTGCTCAACGTCAACAACAACTGCTCGACCGGGTCGAGCGCGCTGATGCTGGCCCGCCAGGCGGTGAAGGGCGGCCTGGTGAACTGTGCCCTGGCCATCGGGTTCGAGAAGATGGAGCGCGGGTCACTGGGGGTCAAGTACACCGACCGTACTCCGGCGCTGGACAAGCACATGGCCCGCATGTTCGCGCTCCGCGATCCCGAGTCATCGCCGTTCGCTCCCCAGATGTTCGGCAACGCAGGCCGTGACCATATGGACAAGTACGGCTCCAAGCCCGAGCACTACGTCTGGATCGGCTACAAGAACCACAAGCACTCGGTCAACAACCCCTACGCCCAGTTCCAGACCGAGTACAGCCTGGACGAGATCGCCCAGGCGCCGATGATTCACGAGCCGCTGACCAAGCTCCAGTGCTCCCCGACCTCGGACGGGGCGGCGGCGGCGATCGTCGCGTCCGAGCGATTCGTGGACGAGCACGATCTGTGGGACCAGGCGATCGAGATCGCCGGCCAGGCGATGGTCACCGACCTGAGCTCGAGCTTCTCCGAGGACACCGACTGCATCAGGATCGTCGGTTACGACATGTCCAAGGAGGCCGCTCGTCGCGCGTACGAGGAGGCGGGTGTGACGCCTCAGGACGTGGACGTCGTGGAGCTGCACGACTGTTTCAGCGCCAATGAGCTGATCACCTACGAGGCGCTCGGCTTCGCCGAGGAGGGCGAGGGCCACAAGCTGGTCGAGGCCGAGGCCACGACGTTCGGCGGCAGCGGTCCGGTGGTCAACCCGTCAGGCGGCCTGATTTCCAAGGGCCACCCGCTCGGAGCGACCGGCCTCGCGCAGTGTTCGGAGCTCACCTGGCAGCTGCGCGGCCAGGCGGAGAAGCGACAGGTCGATGACGTGGACCTGGCGCTTCAACACAACATCGGCTTGGGTGGTGCCGCCGTGGTCTCGATCTACCGGCGGGCCAGCGCTTAAGGCCTCCGGGCAAGACGCGTGGCGGGTGGATCGTCCATTTGCAGTATGGACGATCCACCCGCCCGCGCATATGGTGCCGCTCTCTGCTCGCAACGGCGGTTGCCTGCCCACAAACCCGGGAGAAGCAATGGGCGCGTTTTCCGCATTTGAGGATCGAAATGCAATCTCGCCCGACCACAATCCCCGCGTGGGTAGCGGCCCACGCCGCGAAGGTGAACGCCGCACACCAGGACCCCGTGCGGTTCGCCGCGGTGTTCCAGGAGTCCGCCGTGCCGTCGCTGCTGGTCGACGACCACCGTCGGTACCTCGACGCCAATGCACCGGCCCGGGCGCTGTTGGGGTTGAGTCTGGGTGAGATCCGGCGGCTGCGGATCGACGACCTGACCCCGCCCTACCTGTCCTCGCGTATGGAGGCCAACTGGGGTCGGCTGATGCAAGCTGGAACGCTGGTGAGCACTGAGATGGCCCGGCCGGAGGGGTCGTTCCTGGGCGTCAACACCTTCGCGATCGCCAACGTGCTCCCCGGCCGACATCTCGTTTCGTTCGCTCCGCGCGAGTGGCCAGACGGGGAAGTCACGCCGGCCGATCTGCCACCTCCAGCCCGGGTGCTAACCCCGCGTGAGGTGCAGGTCCTGGAGCTGGCGGCTGGCGGGTTCAAGGGTCCAGACATCGCGGTGGAGCTGGTGCTGACCCCAGCGACGGTGAGAACTCACTTCACCAACATCTACCGCAAGCTCGATGTGGGTGACCGGGCCGCCGCCGTGGCCAAGGCCATGCGGATAGGGCTGATCCGCTAGGTGTAGTTCGCGGTCCGGATGGGGCGCCCGGCCTCGCGGCTACGGCCTCCTCGGCTTCCGGCCTCGCCTGAATCGGCCGACCGCGAGTCATCCAGCTGGACGCCGCGCCGCAGGCGCGGCCCCTACAGCCCGAGCGTGCGCGAGATGATCTCGCGCTGGATCTCGCTGGTGCCCCCGTAGATCGTGGTCACCAGCGCGACGCGGACCTGCCGCTCCATGTCGTACTCGGTGGCGTAGCCGTAGCCGCCCATCATCTGCATCCCCTCCAGCGTGACCCGCTTGGCCAGCTCGGTGGCTTTGAGCTTGGCCATCGATGCCTCGCGGGGCAACGTCACCTCTGGATTGGCATCTGACTTGGCCGCCACGCCGTAGACCAGCAGGCGCACCGACTCGATCTCGGCGGCCAGGTCGGCCAGCCGGTGCTTGATCGTCTGAAACGACCCGATCGGCCGACCGAACTGCTTGCGCTCTTTGACGTAGGCCAGCGTGTCGTCGAACGCACGCTGAGCCATGCCGAGGGCCTGCGCGGAGATGATCAGCCGCTCGTGGTTCAGGCCGGCCATCAGCTGGGACCATCCCTGATCCGCTTCCCCGATCAGCCGCTCGGCCGGGACCCGGCAATCGGTGAAGAACACGTCGTTGACCTCGCGCCCGCCCATCGTCTCGATGCCTCGGACCTCAATGCCCTCGGCATCGCTGGGCACAGAGATCATCGACAGCCCCTGGTGCTTGTCCTCTTGGCGGTTGGTCCGGCACACGAGCAGGATGTGGTCGGAGGCGTGCGCGCCGGTGATCCACGTCTTCTGGCCGTTGATCAGGTAGTGCCCGTCCATTCGCTCGGCGCGGCAGGACAGGGCGCCCACGTCGGATCCGGCCTCGGGCTCGGACATGGCGATCGCCTCGGGGCGGCCCCGAGCGATTCCGCCCAGCAGCTCCTGCTTCTGCTCCTCGGTCCCGAACCGGCGGACGGCACCGGCGGTGATCATGCTCACGCCCAGGAAGCCCAGGGGAATCATGCCCCGGGTGCTCTCATCGAGCAGCAGGCATAGGTCAAACGCCCCGCCGCCGGCGCCGCCGTACTCCTCAGGGATCGTGAGGCCCAGCCACCCCAGGTCAGCGGCGCGCTCGTAGATCTCCTGGTTGTGCGGCTCGACGCCGCCGTCGGTCAGGGCGTCGCGCTGCTCGCGGGTGCCACATTCGCGCCGGGCGAAGTCCCGGATCGCCTCGACGAACGCGCGCTGCTCGTCGGTCAGGTTGAGCAGGGACATCGTGGAGGCCCCGGCGGTGGCGGTCACGCCCGAATCGTAACTGCTGGTACGTATGATACGTTTTGCGTACCAAATGCCGGACGTGCTGTTTCCCAGTGATGCCGAGCTCGACCGGATCCTGGTCGGGCCCGAGTCGGTGACCTGGCGCTCCACCAGCGACGCTCGCCTGTACGCGGTGATGCTGTATCCGCTCTTGCTCCAGGTGGCCCACCCCACCGTCGGAGCTGGAGTGAGCGACTACTCGGACTTCGAACGCCGGCCCTGGGACCGGCTGCTGCGCACCATCGACTACGTGAGCCTGCTGGTTTACGGCGGGCCGGACGCGGCGCCCGCCGGCCGGCGGCTGCGCGAGCTGCACAAGGGATTCAAGGGAACGCGCCCCGACGGCCAGCGTTATTACGCGCTTGAGCCCAAGGCTTATGCCTGGGTGCACGCCACCCTGATCGACACCTACGTCCGCGGGCACGCCCACTTTGGCGAGCCGATGACCCCGGCCCAGACCGAGGACTTCTACCGTGAGTACCGGGGGCTGGGCCGGCTGATCGGGGTCCGGACGCGCGACCTACCGGACCGCTGGCCGGGGTTTCGCGACTACTTCGAGGAGATGCTGCGCGGCGCGCTCACCCGCACCCCGGCCTTCGACCAGGTAGTGAGCTCGGTCCGCCGTGCTCCGCCGCCCCCGGTACCGATGCCCGACCTGCTGTGGCGGGCCCTCCGGCTGCCGGCCAGCCGGGCGCTCTGGTTGGGCGGCGTGGGCCTGATCGAGGACCGGGTGCGGAGGCAGCTCGGCGTGCCCTGGAGCCGGCGCGACGAGCTGCAGTTCCGCGCCCTGGGCGCGGTGTCCCGGGGACTCAGCCCAGTGATGCCGCACAGCCTGAAGGTGATGGGACCGGCCCAGCTGCGCTGGCGGCGCAAGGCGATCGCCCACGGCCCGCTGGGACCGGCGGGCCAGATCGCGGCGTAACCGGTGGGCGCGACCACCGAACGGGTTCTGGCCCTGGCCTTCGACCCGCGCGTTACCACGGCCGAGGACGCGCTGGCCGGCCGGATCCTCGACGCTGCGCTGGACCTGGTCGCCGCATCCGGATTCAGGCACCTGACGATGGACGACGTGGCCCGCCGGGCCCGGGTGGGTCGGATGACGGTCTACCGGCGTTTCGGGACGCGACAGGCCCTGATCGATGCGCTGGCGGTCCGCGAATGCCGCCGCTGCCTGGACACCATCGCCGCCGCCCTACATCCTGAGGATCCCATGCCCGAACGGCTGGTCTCGCTGTTCACGGCCACGCTGACGGTGATCCGAGAGCATCCCCTGCTCGAGCGGCTGGGCAGAACCGAACCCGAGGGACTGCTACACGCCCTCAACGAGGACGGGAGCGCCGTCTTCCGGTTGGTTCAGCGGTTTTTGCGCTCGCTGATCGAGCAGGGCCAGCGGGCCGGGGAGCTGATCGACGGCGATCCCGCGGTCCTGGCCGAGCTGGGAATCCGGTTGGGCGCGTCATTCGTGCTCATCCCGGAGAGCGTGCTGCCGCTCGATGACGAGCCTGCCACGCGCCGAGCCGTGCGAGCGCTGCTGGCTCCGCTTACGGTTGCCTGAATGGAGATCCGGCACGCCGATCCGCAACGCGATGCTGCCGCCTGTGCGTCCATCTACGCACCGTTCGTAGCCGGCAGCCCGGTCAGCTTCGAGGAGATCGCGCCCACCACGCAGGAGATGGCCGGCTTGATCGAGCAGACCTCGGCGCGCTATCCGTGGCTGGTGGCCGAGGAGGATGGGCACGTTGCCGCCTACGCCTATGGCACCGCCCACCGCTCCCGCGCGGCCTACCGCTGGGCAGCCGACCTCGGCCTGTACGTGGCCGAAGCGCACCGCGGCCAGGGTGTGGGTACCCGGCTGTGCCGCGTCCTGCTCGACCTCCTAGCCCGGCAGAACATCCACGTCGCGGTGGCCGGCATCTCGCTGCCCAACCCGGCCAGCGTGGCCCTGGTCGAGTCGCTGGAGTTCGAACCGGTGGGTGTGTACACGCGGATCGGCTACAAGGCCGGCGCCTGGCACGACGTCGGGTGGTGGCAACGGGAGCTCATCCCGGCGCACGACGGACCCCCCGGCGAGCTCGGGCCGCCGGTGCGACTGGACGAGGCCGGCGGCAGCTGAGCGGCTCAGACGCCACTGGTAGCTTCGGCGCATGGCGACTCGCTGGGCACTGACGGTTCCGTTCGCGGGAATCCCCCTGTCCGAGCATCCGGCGCTCTACCGGCAGGCCGAGGCAGCCGGCTACGACGACCTATGGTCGGGCGAGACCGCCAATGGGACCGACGGGTTCACACCGCTGACGCTCGCGCTTGGAGTGACCGAACGCGTCCGCCTGGCCACCGGGGTGATCAACCCGTTCACCCGCGGACCCGGCGTGCTGGCCCAGAGCGCGGCGGCGGTGCAGGAGGCGAGCCAGGGCCGGTTCGTCCTCGGCCTGGGGGCCTCGTCGAACGTGATCGTCGAGCGCTTCAACGAGCTCCGCTTTGAGCGTCCATTGGCCAAGATGCGGTGGGCGATCGACTCCCTGAGACCCGTGCTTTCGGTCCCGGCGGAGCGTGGCATCGGCGGGCTCCGCCTCGAGCGGCCGGTGACTCATCCCGTCCCGATCGTGCTCGCCGCGCTGCGCCCGAGGATGCTGGCCCTGGCCGCGGAGCTGGCCGACGGGGCGTTCACCAACTTCCTGCCGCTGTCCGGCCTGGAACAGGTGGTCACCGCGCTGCGGGCCGGTGAGCAGGAGGCAGCGGTGGAAGAGGGCTCGACGGAGCTCGTGTGCCGGTTCTTCTTGCTCCCCATGCCCGAGGCGGAGGCGATCAACCTGGCCAGGCTCATGTTCGCGGCTTACGGCAGCGTGCCGGTCTACGCGAACTTCTTTCGCTGGCTGGGTTGGGCCCAGCAACTCGACCCCATGGTGGAGGCCTACGAGTCCGGGGACCGCCAGCGGGCGGCTGAGCTGGCGCCGGTCGAGCTGATGCGAGAGATATTTCTGTTTGGATCTCCCGAGCAGATCAAGCAGCGTCTCGAACAGTTCGTGGCCGGCGGGATTACCACCTGCGTGCTCACGCTCATGGCCCCACCAGACCAGATCCCGGGACTGATCGACGCGCTGGCCCGCTAGACCGTGGGGCCGGGCTAGGCCTCTTCCAGATGCGCCAGCCGTCGCAGGGGCGCGTGGCTACGGAGTCCGGCGATCAGTGACTTGACCGAGCTCCAGACCGGCACATCGGGCCAGGCCAGCGTGCCGAACAGCGCCAGCAACACGAGGTCGCGGGCGATCACGCCCCAGGACTCGATGGGCTGGAAGTGCTTGAGGCCGACGAAGTGGTGCGGGAACCAGATCTGGGTCAGGGCCATGGACGCGGCCAGCAGGCCCACGGCGAGCGGGCCGCGCCGGCTGCGCACGACCAGCATGACCAGCGGCACCAGCCACAGTAGGTACTGCGGCGACAGGACCCGGTCGAACACGATGAACGCGCAAACCACCGCGGCGCTAGTCATCAGCAGCCGCTCGCGGGTCGCCTGGCCGAGGGCATAGACCGCATAGATGCCCAGAATGGCGCCGACCTGGAGCACCGTCATCACCGTGCCGAACTGCAGCGAGGCGTGGCCGTCCAGGTTGTCCGAGCCGTGGGTGAAGTAGATGTGCAGATGGGTGCCCAGGACCTGGTGGGCGAACAGCCAGATCGTCGCCCCCAGGCTCTCGATCTGCAGGGGTCTCCCAGTCTGGCTGTTGATGCTGGCCCAGAATCCGTGCGGGGCGAGGATCGCGAACGGCAGGCAGGTGACCAGCAGCAGCCCGGCGAACACGGCCAGCGACTCGAGCGCCGCTCGGCGCCCCACCCGGCGCCACACGTAGATCAGGGCCAGGGGCAGGAACACCAGCGGATAGGCCTTGGCCGCCGCGCCCAGCGCGATGAACGCAAAGGCCGTGCGCGGCATGTCGTAGTACAGCGCGGCCAGCGCCGCGACGGTCAGCATCGTGGGCCAAAGGTCGTAGCGGGACAAGATCACCGATCCGATCAGGAGCGGAGTCAGCCCGCCCAGGGCGACCACCGCGCCGAGGCGCTTCCCGGTCACGCCCATGTCGGCCACCATGTAGCTGGCCAGACCGACCGCACCCAGCCCGCACAGCAGCATGATCAGCTCGAACACCTCGGTATAGCCGCCGAAGCTCTGACCGGCCACCAGGGCCGGGATCAGGAACACGGGCAGGGCCAGCGGCGGATAGGTCTCCACGAAGTCGCGATACGGCAGCTGCCCATCCTTCATGTGCTGGGCGTAACCCGCGTAGATCGGGGTGTCCAGCATGTTGCCGTCGGTGAAGAAACCGTGGTGGATGATGTACCAACACACCACGAATCCGGCCATGGCTAGCAGCGGCGCGAACACCGTCGGTTGTCTGAGCCTGGCGGTCATGTTGAAGTCGCTGGATCTGTCCAGCAAAGCGCTCATTTTGACCGGTTGTCCTTTAGCGATGGGTGAAGGCGCGGACCGGCCGCTGCCTCCGAGAACCGAAAACAGGTTCGACACACACGGCAAAGCTCCCGCCGAGATCAGGAGCCACCGGACAGGGTACCGTCCGCCCGCAGGAATCCTGGGGCTGTGTCCCAGCTCAGCCGGGCCAACTCGTCCGCGGCCCCGGGGGCGCAGGCCGCGAGCTTGCTCCGCAGCTGATCATCGGTGGGCGGCCGCTGCGGCGAGCCGGGCGGGAGATCGAGCGAGCTGTCCAGCGTCTGACCAGACCGGAGCTCGATCGAGACCGCCACCGAGCCGGCCAGCAGGTCGTCGCCGCCGGGCTGGGACTCGACCGTCACCGCCTCCACCAGCTGCCCCGCCGCCGGCCGCCGCACCGCGGCGTCGGTAAAGCTGTCAAGCCCGGGATGCCCATCCAGGAGCGCCGCGGCGATCCCGTATTCCAGGCTGAACTTCGCTTCCAGGCCCGTGCGGGGCCGGTGATGGATCAGTGGGGTGAGCGCACTGGCCGGGGTGCTCACCCGCACCACACAGACCTGGTCGGGCTCGGTCGGCGGCACCGCCGCGATAGGCCGCTGTAGGGCGTAGCAGCAGGGATACAGCTTGATGGCCAGCCCGCCGGGCACCGCCGGGCCCGACGTGTCAACCGCTTGCGGGTCACCGCGCACCAGCCGCGCCCAGTCGTCGAGCGCCCGGACATCCGCGCTGGCCCCGGCCTCGGCCAGCGCCGCCGCGCGTAGCCCGGCCTCAACGGCCGCGGCGACCTGGAGCGACTTAGCCGCGGTGCCAAACGCACGCTGCACGCCGCCGGCCGAGGCGATCGACAGGGCGATGGCCACGGCGGTGCGATCGGCGTCGAGCCCCCGGGCGAGCGCCGCGGCCGCCGCGGCCCCGGGCGCGCCGGCGGTGCAGGTGGCATGCCAACCGGCGCGATAGTGATCCCAGCCCAGCGCACCCCCCAGCCGCGCCATCACGCCCGCCCCGGCCAGGTAGGCCCGCGCGCCGCCGCCCGCGGCCAGCGCGGCCGGCACGCACACGGCGCTGATGTGAGTGGTCGAGGGTAGATGCAGGTCGTCGAAGTCGAGCACGTGGGCCAGCGCGGCCCAGCGACCGGCCTGGCTCAGCGGCCCCAGCACATCCCGCAGCGGGTCTTGGCGCGCGGCGTACATGACGGCCACCGTGTCCAGCAGCGCGCGCTGGGCCAGCTCCAGGTCCGCCGCCTCAGGCTCCAGCCCGCAGGCCCACTCGGCCAGCCGCGCCGCGGCCGGCTCAGCCACCCGCTACGTCGCGGCGCAGGAAGGCCAGATAGGCGGCCACCAGCGCGGGTACGCCGTACATCGCGCACACCCAGACCGCGCGGATGATCGGCGCCCAGTCAATCGGCGTGCGCAGCAATCCCTGCCAGGCGTTGAACTGGGTGCTCAACAGGTAGGGCTGGGTTCCGCTCAACCCGGGCAGGATCCCGATCAGCTGGAACAGCAGGGACACCATCAGGGTCCCCACCACCGCGGCCGCGCTGTTGCGGGTGATGGTGGACAGGAACAGTCCGATGGAGACGATCGCGGCGATCGGGATCAGATACACGAGCAGGCTCACGTACACCAGCTCCAGCCCCTTGGGCGCGGACACAATCGTGCCGGACAGGCTTTGCAGCGGGTTGAACCCAGACTGGATGCAGCCCGCGATGACCGCGACCGTGCCGCTGAGGAAGATGGCCACCACCGCATAGGTCAGGGCCACCAGCGCCTTGCCGGTGAAGATCTGCCAACGCTCCAGCGATCGGGTGAGGACCGTCTTGAGCGTGCCGTTGTGGTCCTCGGAGGCGAAGATGTCGCCTGCGACCAGAGCGGTGATCAGGGGGAACAGCCACACCGCTCCGAACAGCAGGATGACCAGCGGCACGGCCAGTCCGCTCTTGGTCAGATAGGTAGAAAAGGCGAAGTCGCCGCCATGCCGGTCGTGGCGGAAGTGGACGGCCACGGTGAACAGGATGGGCACGATGATCGAGGCGCCCAGACCCAGGTAGGTGCGCTTCTGGTAGCGCAGCTTGAGCAGCTCCCAGCGGTAGACCGTGGCCACCCCGGGCCTGTGCTGACGCGCCCGCGGAGCGACAACCACCTCGGCCGTGGCGCTCACGCGCACCTCCGCTGGGCATCGCTCGCACGCTCGCGCTCGGTTAGCACGGAGGGCGCGTGAGTCATCCGGCTGCAGCCCCCTCCACCGCCGCGGCCGGCTCGGCTGGCTCGGCCGGCTCGCGCCCGCCGCCCTCGGTTAGCGAGAAGAACAGATCCTCCAGCGTGGCCCGCTGCGGAGTGAGCGCCCGGATCAGGGCGCCGGCCTCGACCAGCGCCTGCGAGAGCTCGGCCGCCGCCGCCTCGTCGGCCGTGAACACCACGCCACCGCCCTGGCGCCGGGCGTCGGCGATTCCGCGCTGAGCCCGGCACACGCCCAGCGCGCGCTCGTCATCGGTGGTGGACAGGCGGTAGGTCGTGCCGCCACCGCGGCCCAGGGCCGCGATCTCGCCCTCGTAGACGATCTTCCCGGAACGGATGATCGCCACTCGGTTGCAGACCTCCTCCACCTCGGCCAGGAGATGGCTTGACAGCATGATGGTCATGCCCTCGCCGGCCAGGCGGCGGATCAGCTGGCGCATGTCTCGCATGCCGGCCGGGTCGAGCCCAGTGGCCGGCTCGTCGAGCAGCAGCAGCTTGGGATCCCGCAGCAGCGCGGCCGCGATGCCCAGCCGCTGGCGCATGCCGTGCGAGTAGCCGCCCACGCGGTCGCCGGCCCGGTCGGCCAGCTCGACGCTGACCAGGGCCTGATCTATCCGAGACCGGGCCAGCCCGCCGTCGAACGCGCCCAGCAGCTCCAGGTTGCGCCGCCCGGTCAGGTAGGGATAGAACGTAGGCGCTTCGACGAAGCCGGCCACACCGTCCAAGGCCCGGACCGACTCCAGTGGGTCGGCGCCGAACAGTCGCACCGCCCCGGCGGTGGGCGTGATCAGGCCCAGCATCATCCGCAGCGAGGTCGTCTTGCCCGCCCCGTTGGGGCCCAGATAGCCGTACACGTCCCCGGGCTGCACGGTCAGCTCCACGCCGTCCACCGCGGTCAGATCGCCGTAGCGCTTAACCAACCCCCTCAGCTCCACCGGCGGTGCCCCGTCGGCCGGGACCCCTCCGGAGCCTGGGCTCATAGCCCGCGGGCCGCCGCGTCGGCGACGGTTTTTGAAACCGAGCCGGCCACGATGTAGCTCACCCCGCCGCGGGTGAACCGCACGACTGTGCCCAGCGCGGTGTCGAGCTCCTGCGCGCTTGTGCCATTGAGGTTGACGGTGGGCAGGCTCAGCCCGGTGCGCTCTCCACCGCCGGTACTCGAACTCTGCGGGGCTGCGGCCTTACGGCTGACGGCCTGCTCGACCACCGCCACCGAACCCAGGCCCTGTCCGTAGATCACCAGCGCACCGGGGTGCCCGGACATGTCGAGCAGCTTGACCGACGAGCGGGACAGCCCGCCCAGCGACGCCGGAGCGTCCAGGGGGAAGGACAGGTGCTGGGCCACCGCGGTCACACCGGTGATTTCCTGGCGCTTTCCGGCCGTGTGCTTGCCCTTGTGCTTGCTCTCCCGCACGCTCTGGGTACGCGCGGTGGCCACCTTCACCACCTTGGCGTCGCTGGGCGGAGAGACCGAGAACACCGAAGCATCCTGGGGGCCGTACTGGATGTCGCTGGCCGCCAGCTCGAGCACCGGGTTGGCCGGGTCAGATCGGGAGTACACGGCCACTCGGAGCGGCACGCCGCGCGCGGCATCCCAGGCCAGCTCGGCCGCCCCGATCAGCCCACCGCTGTCCTTGGGCGTGACACGCACCGTGTAGGCCGGCTGCTGGCCGACGTTGCTGGGGATCGGCCCAGTGACTCCGACGTGCTGCATGACCCGATTCAGTTCCTGCTGGATCTTGGCCACCGTGGGCACCGCGTCCTTGGCATCGTGCTTGGCCGCCGGCTTGTGGGCGGTCCCGGCCGGGAGCGTGCCCTGGTAGACGGTGTTGGAACCCGGGTCATAGGCCCACCAGCTGTCGTGGTTGACCACGATCTGGGCGTCCGGCTTTCCGCCGTCGGCCTGGAGCTCCAAGCGGAAGCGGTGATCGTTGGACAGCCAGAGGCGGCCGCTTCCACCGCTGAGCAGTGGGTCGCTGCGCCCGAGCTCGGAGGAGTCGATCAGGCTGTTCTTGAACGTGATGTCCGCGAACACCCCGTTGACCGGCGGGGCGGCCAGGGCATCATGGATGGCTGCCGGCAGGGTCTTGGATACGGGCTCGGGCCCTCCGCTCGTGGCCGCGACGGCCAGCGTCGAGCCCAGGGCGATCACCGCGCACACTCCCAGCAGTACGCCCAGCAGCTGCCGCATCGGCGCCGTGCGAAGAAACCGGTTCACGGCCCCAAACTTTGGCACACCTGCTT
>DASZGO010000184.1:0-6517 GCA_035938755.1 Solirubrobacteraceae bacterium
CCAATCGATCACCACGAGCTGCCCCGGGGCGATAGTGTCACCGCGCGGCATGGCGTGCGGGAGCGCACCATAGGATCCGCCCGCGATGATCGTCTCAAAGCTCGGCTTGCGGGCTCCCAGGCGACGCATCTCTACCTCCAGAGCCAGCGCCACCTCGGCCTCGGTCCGCCCTATCAGCCCATCGGCCACGACCTTCGTGAACGCGGCGTCGGCCAGCTGGGTGGCCGCGCGGATGCGCTCCACCTCGTCGGGATGCTTGACCGCCCGCAGTCGTTCGACCGCGCCCTCCACCCCGACCAGACTGACACGCTCGGGAAGCAGCTTCCGCAGCCGGTCGTGCTGGCGCACCGTCAGGTGCGCGTCCTCGAAGCCCAAGCGCAGGTCACCGCCGGGCAGCACCTCGGTGATCGCCTCGAACAGCTCCAGCGGGGCCTCGCTGCGCTCGAACGAGCTCTCGACCTGCTCGGCCGCCTGCTCGGTGTAGCGGAAGTCGGTGATGAAGGCGCGGGTATCCACGCCCACCCGCCCGACCAGCGCCAGGCCGTTGGTGCCGTAGTAATCGGTGAGATAGCGGACGTTGACCAGGTCGGTGACCAGCATCACGTCGACACCCGTATCGCCCAGGCCAGCGGCCAGTCGGTCGACCCGCTCGCTCATTCGGTGGCCAGCTCCGCACGCAGGCGCTCGAGTCCTTCCCGGTAGCCCTCCACGCCGTGGCCGGCCACGCTGGCCACGGACAGCTCGCGGATCACCGACACCTGCCGCCACGCTTCGCGGTGATCGATGTCCGACAGGTGGACCTCGACGGCCGGGAGGCCGGTGAGCTCCAGCGCGTCGTGGATCGCGTAGGAGTAGTGCGTCCAGGCGCCGGGGTTGAGCAGCAGACCATCCGCCAATCCTTCTAACCGGTGCAGGTGCTCGACAAACTCGCCCTCGTGGTTGCTGTGGAAGAACCTGGGCTCCAACCCCAGCTCACCGGCCATCGACTGGATGCGTAGCTCAAGTGCATCCAGCGTGAGGCTGCCGTAGTGGGCGGGATCTCGCCGACCCAGCTGGTCCAGGTTGACGCCGTGCATCACCTCGATCCGGTTCCGAACTACGGTCATCCCGCCAACTCTCGCACGGCGTCGATCAGCGCGCGCGACGAGACCTCGCATCCCGTGCGCAGTCGGCCCGGCGCCTCGACGAGCACGAACGGCACCGGCCCCTCGCCCACCCGCTTCTTGTCCCGGGCGGTGGCTATGACCACGGCATCCGGATCGGCGTCCTGGAGGGCGGTCGGCAGCCCGTGACCGGCCAGCAGCTCGGCCACCTCGGCCCGCAGCTCGTCCAGGCCCGAGAGTCGCAACGCCGCCAGCAACCCCAGTCCCACCGCCTCGCCATGCCGGTAGCGGGCGTAGCCGGTCACTGTCTCGATGGCGTGACCTACCGTGTGGCCCAGGTTCAGGACCTGGCGCAGCCCGGCGTCGCGCTCGTCGCGCTCCACCACCCGCAACTTGGTCCGCGCGCAAGCCACGATCACCTCCGGTGAGGTGGGGTCGGCTCCCGAGCGAATCTGCTCCCAGAGCGCGCCTCCGGCGATCAGCCCGGTCTTGACCACCTCGGCGTATCCCGCGGCCAACTCCTCCGGCGGCAGCGTGCCCAGCACGTCGGTGTCCGAGAGCACGGCCGCCGGCTGGTGGTAGGCGCCGACATAGTTCTTGGCCGCGGCCAGATCGACTCCGGTTTTGCCGCCGTACGCGGAGTCGACCTGGGCCACCAGGCTCGTGGGTACCTGGACGTAGCTCACCCCGCGCTGGTAGGTGGCGGCGCAGAATCCGGCCAGGTCGCCAACCACGCCACCGCCCAACGCCACCACCAGGTCCTCGCGGGTCATCCCGGCTTGGGCAAGCTCAGTCCATACGATGTCGGCGTGAGCCACGGTCTTTGACTGCTCGCCCGGCATGATCAGGACCCGGCCGGCCGGGCAGTCGATCAGCTCACCGTACAGCCGGCCCACCTGGCCGTCGGTGACCAGAAACCGCCGCCCCGGGACGGTCGGGGGCCAGAACCGGCTCCGGGTGAGCAACCCAGGCCCGATGTACGCCGGGTAGTCAGCCGACGCGTTGGCCGCCCACAGCAGCCGGGCTCCGTCGGGCAGGCCCTGGGTGGCGTCGAGAACCTCGGGCATCGAGTCCACGTGCTCGCCCGAAACCGTCACGTCGGCCAGGGCCGCGTACAGCGCTTCTCGCCCTTCGTACAGCGCTTGGAAGCTCGTCCGGTCGCGGGCCAGTGGCCGGCCGCTTCCCGCCACCCGGCCCCAGGCCGTGTCCAGGGTGACGTCCAGCCACACCACCAGGTGGGCGGCCACGGCGTCTCGCACCGCGTCCGATCCCACGGCCCCGCCGCCCAGGGCCAGCACGCGCACCTTCGGGTCGTCCAGCAGCTCGAGCGTCGTCCGCTCCTCGAGCGCCCGGAAGGCCGCCTCCCCGTCCTCGACGAACATCCGCTCGACCGGCTTGCCCGCCCGCTCCTCGACCACTCGGTCGACGTCGAACGCGGCGGTGCCTAGCGCGTCAGCGGCGTGTCGGGCGGCGGTCGACTTGCCAGCGCCCATGAACCCGATCAGGACGAGCTTTCGGGCCGCCAATCGATCCGTTCCTCGTAGGCCGTCAGGGCGGCTTGCACGTCTCGCAGGTGATCGCCGCCGAATTTCTGCCTGTAGGCGTCGGCCAGCACGAATGCCACCATCGCCTCGCCCACCACGCCCGCCGCCGGGACGGTGCACGAGTCGGTGCGTTCACGCAGCGCCTCGGTCGGCTCGTGGGTGGCGGTGTCCACGGACTGCAGCGGCTTGGTCAGCGTGGGTAGCGGCTTCATCCAGCCCCGGACGATCAGCGGCTGGCCGTTGGTCATTCCACCCTCCAGTCCGCCGGCGTGGTTGGTGTGGCGGTAGTAGCCGCGCTGCTCGTCCCAGAAGATCTCGTCGTGGGCCTGGGAGCCGGGGAGCGCGGCCACCTCGACCCCCTCCCCGATGGCCATCGCCTTGATGGCCTGAATCGACAGCATGGCCTGAGCCAGCCGGCCGTCCAGCCGCTCCTCCCAGGAGACGTAGGAGCCCAGCCCGGGCACCAGACCGAACGCCCTCACCTCGAACACGCCGCCCAGCGACTCGTTGGCCTTCCGCAGGCGGTCGATCTCCGCCACCATC
The DNA here is from genome assembly GCA_035938755.1 of Solirubrobacteraceae bacterium. Lineage (GTDB taxonomy): Bacteria > Actinomycetota > Thermoleophilia > Solirubrobacterales > Solirubrobacteraceae > Palsa-465. The sequence continues at coordinate 3,191 of DASZGO010000184.1, forward strand.
TCGCCGCTGGCCGCCTCGTCCAGGCAGCGCACCGGGGATTCGTCCACCAACTCGAAATCCTCCACCCCCAGGTCCTGGGGGACCGGCGCGGCCACCGAGGCGATCCGTATCACGTGCGAGCGCACGTGGACCCCCAGCGCGGCCAGGAAGGCCTTGGCCACCGCTCCTCCGGCCACTCGGGCGGCCGTCTCCCGGGCGCTGGCTCGCTCCAGCACGTTGCGCACGTCGCTCAGACCGTACTTCTGCGTGCCCACCAGGTCGGCGTGGCCGGGCCGCGGCAGATGCACCTCGTCGATCTCAGCCTCTACCGGCCACGGGTTCATCCGCTCTTCCCAGTTGGCGTAGTCGCGGTTGGTCACCTGCAGCGCGATCGGGCTGCCCAGGGTCATCCCGTGGCGCACGCCCCCCGTGACCTCCGCCTGATCGCGCTCGATCTTCATCCGCCCGCCCCGGCCGTAGCCCAGCTGGCGGCGGCCCAGGTCACGGTTCAGGGCCTCGCGGTCGAGCTCCAGCCCGGCCGGAAGGCCCTCGATGATGCAGGTCAGCCCAGGACCGTGGGACTCACCGGCGGTGATCAAGCGCAGCGCCATAGGGCGCTGAAGGTTATTGCGGGGCGACTCACACGGCCGGGAGGGCGGCCCGGACGCCTAGTACTGTCCGGCCGCCGCGAGCCGCTGGCGGCCGCCGCCCGGTCCCGTCAGCTTGAGGTGCACCGTGAGCGTCGCGTGTCGCATATTGGCCAGTTTGGAAGTGATGCTGTGCGGCAGATGCAGGTGTAGCTGGACAGTTCCGCCCTGGATCTTCCCTGACAGCGTTCCGCGGCCGATGACCACGTACGAAAGGTTGCCGAGCTTGATGCCAAGCCGCTTGGCCAGGGCCCGGCTAATCGTCACGGTGGCGATGCCGTCGGCCGCCTCGTTCGAAGTCACTCTGAGCGAGATCCCACGGCGGAGCACCGCCCGAAGCCCTTGCGGCAGCAGCTGCAGGTGCGCGTGGAACACGGTCGGCGTAGAGCCGGGCTGCGTGGTGGGCGGATTAACCGGTTGGCCGTTGGGTCCCAGAACCTGGACGGTCTGAGTCAGCGTCTGCGTGTTGCCGCCCCGATCGGTCACGGTTAGTTTGACGTTGTACGTCCCACCGACCGCGTAACTGTGCACCACGCTGGAGCCCGTGGCGGTCGAGTTGTCACCGAAATCCCACTTGTATCCCGCGTTGGGAACGAGGAGCGTCGAAGCAGTCGTCGAGCCGTCGAACTGGATCTCCTCGCCCTGGTTGATGCCACTGGGGACGACGAACGACGGAGTAAGGATCACGTTCGGCGCACAACCACCGTAGGTCGTCGGCTCAAGCGAGATCACACCCGCGTTGTTGAACTCGCGTTGCAGGAAGTACGGACTCTGAGAACTCGACCCCACAGGGACGCTGTCGAGACCTACTAGCGGAATGCAGCCCCCGTTGTCATTAATTCCGGCCCCATCGAGGGCGAACCACCCGTTCAGTTGAGGATTGACAATCGAGGCAATGTGCGACTGGCTAATCGGGCTGGCCAGCCGGATGCCGAAGTCCTTGGACAGCTCCTGAGGAGTCGGGTTATCCGCGATCGCGGGCGTGTCGGGCTCGTCGCACCTGGTCTGTCCTGTCCACGGCTGCACGACATATGCAACATCGGTCCCGCCTACGTGCACGTGAGAGTGGTACGAGCAGAAGCCAGCGGCCGGAGCGGGGCCCACCACTGGCGGCGCCTTGAGGGTCAGATCGGTTCCGATCGGCGTCGGCGATGACTGCTGGCGGTAGAAGGTCCTTCCGTCCGGCGCCGTGACGTAGGCATACCAGCCGGTCACGCCCGGCGAAGATTCAGGCGTCGTGATCTTGATGGTTGAGACCGGGCTGGTAATCGGGACCTCCACTGACGGGCCCGGGAGGGATTGGCCGCTCGAGCTGACGTAGGTCAGCTCCACTTGATACTTGCCGCTGAGGACCCCACCGCCGGTAAGGGTCGTGGCTACCTCTGGCGCCAGTGGCCTGGTGATGCTGTAGTTGGCCGAGCACAGCTTTCCGGCGGCGTCGAGGCAGGTCTCGACGCCTGGCGGTGTCAGCAGCACAACCTCCGGCGAATAGCCCGGCTGGGTCCGGCCGGTCATCCCTGTCTGGGTGACCATCGTCGAGACCTCGGCCTGGAGCTGGGTGTCGGTGAGGCAGGTCAGGTTCGGGATCGTGGCCTTAGCGCCGATGTAGGACACCCCACTGGGAGTGCACCCGCTGGTCGGGAAGTCATGGCCGGGGCCGGTGGGGTTACCGAACTCGCATTGCGAACCGCCGACAGAGCCGTAATCGATACACCCACCGCCGTACTTGGAGGAGTTCTGCGCACTGCCGCCCCCGTCGCTGTACTGCGTCGTGACCGCGTAGGGCGAGGTGAGCGCGCCGCTGGCGTCGGCCACGTCACGGAGGAACTGCTCGACGTAGAGCCGGGTTCCGGAGAAGTAATTGTGCTGTGGTCCGCCCGGCAGTGGTGCGTCCCAGGTGAGCGCGAACGTCTCGTTCTTGTGCAGAACCGGTCCGCCGTGGGAGCACACAGCGCTGTCCGGGAGCCGGTCGGTCTGACCCAGCCCCCACAGGCCCGGTGGGAGGGCGGGATCCAGGCACGGCGGGCTCGAGGTCACTGTCGGCACGCCCTGAGTGACCAGTGAGGCGCAGCTGCCGGTCGGAAACAGGTCACCGCACGTCCCTGGTACTAGCGAGACCCCGAAGTATCCGGCTTGATCAGATGGGTTGAAGCTCGCGCTCGCCCGACCGATGGCGTTCATGTCGACCACTATCGCCTGTGCGGCTGGCGCCGCAACGACGGACGCGACGAGGACCACAGCGGTGACCAAATACCGACGCATTGCTCAGCCTCCCACCGTCAGGTTTCGCGTATCGACCACGGCCCCGACGCCTGCGTCGTACGGGAACAGTTGAAGCGCCGGCAGCGGCAGCTGGGCCAGGAACTGGCTCCCACTCCACGACACAGACTGGCGCGCCTGCTGCGCCGCGGCGCTAGAAGGATGGTTGACCGCGACGATGTCGGTTAGCGCGAACATCGCCACCGGCGCGCTGGTCGCGTCGGTTGAGACGGCTTCGATCTGGTCCTGGGCCAGCGACAGGATCTCGCAGTCGAGTGGCCCCGGCACACACACCCCCGGCCCGCGCAGCACCGTGCCGGGAGCCACCGCAAACAGCACCCGGTGGCCGCCCTGAAGCACGCCCAGCTCGACCAGCAGCGGCTGCCGGGGACTCGGCAGCAAGCTGAGGCGCTGCAGCGGGTCGAGCAGCTTGACCCCACCC
>DASZGO010000185.1:0-3590 GCA_035938755.1 Solirubrobacteraceae bacterium
TCCACGTCGTCGAGCCCGAGCTCGGCCTGCTCGAGGGCCTCCACCGTGGCCTGGGCCATCCGGGCCACGGCGTGCCGAAATGTCTCCCGGCCGTCCATCCGGACCTTGGCCTCGGTCCGGTCGACCACGATCCCCCTGGCCCCCGCGGCGCCGTCGGCCCCGAGCACGAGGGAGCCGATCCGGCCCGGGCCCTGGCTGGCCGTGAGCAACGCGGCCCCGGCCCCGTCGCCGAACAGCGCCGCGGTCTGCCGGCAATCCGGATCGACGATCCGCGACATCAAATCGGCGCCTACGGTCAATACGGCGTCGGCGCGCCGGGCCTCGATCTGCCCGGCTCCCAGCGCCAGGGCCGACAGGAAGCCGTTGCAGGCGGCGCCTACGTCGACTGCGCCGGCCCGGGTGGCACCGAGCGCGTCCGCCACCAGCGGCGCGGCGTTGGGCAGCAGGTCATCGGAACTGGACGTGGACACCAGAACCAGGTCCAGCTCGCGTGCGCGGACCCCCGCCTTCTCGAGCGCGGCGCGCCCGGCGTCTGCCGCAAGGTCGCTGAGCCGCTCGCCGGGGGCGGCGACGTGGCGGGAGCTGATGCCGGTCCGCTTGACGATCCACTCGTCGGTCACGCCGATGCGGTCGGCGATCGGTCCGTTGCTCACTACGCCGGCCGGCAGGCTGGTGCCCAGCGAGGCGATGGCCGAACCGCGCGCCGGACGGTTGCGCGGCTCGACGGGCTCGGAGCGCGGGATCGCGGCGGGGGTTAGAGCGAGCATGGCGCCACCATGAGCCGCTGGCCCGGGTTGCGCCAGCCAGACCCGCCGTTTGGGGGGATCGGTCAGGCAGCCAGGCCGAGGCTGGTCGCCCGCTGCACGGCTTCTGCGCGGTTGCGCACCTCGAGCTTCCGGTACACGGCGCTCACGTATTCCTTGACCGTGTGCGGGGAAAGGTGGAGCTGTTGGGCGATCTCTCGGTTGGTGGAGCCGGTGACCAGCAGAGCCAGCACCTCCCGCTCGCGGTCCGATAAGCCCGGACCCGCGGCGGCCTCTGGCTGAGGCCGGCTGAAGGCCGACTTCCCGCTGGCCACGACCCGGATCGCCCTGAGGATGTCCACCCCGCGCGCGTCCTTGGGCACAAAGCCATCCGCGCCACAGGCCGCCGCCGCGGCCGGCGAGATCTGTCCCGCGCCCGAGATCAGCAGAACCCGCAGCCCGGGTCGCATCGCCAGCAGGCGCTCACAGATCTCGGGCCCCGACTCCTGGCCCACGAACAGATCGACCACGGCCACGTCGGGCTGATGCTCGCGAGCCAGGGCCAGCGCTTGGTCGGCGGTGTGGGCGCACACCACATGCTCGATCCAGGAGAGCCGAGACAGCATGATCTGCAGCCCCCAGTGCACCACCTGGTGGTCGTCCACCACCAGGACCCGCACCGGCCTGGCCGCGGCGAGGGGCTGGGTCACGCCGCCTCCACCGGCACCGCGAGGCGGACCTGCCAGCGACCGGGCGAGCGCTCGCCGAACTCGAGCAAGCCCCCGGCCTGCAGGGCCTCCAGCGCGGCCAGGCGGAGTCCCAGGCCGGGGGGTCCCGCGTGGCGGTCGGAAGCCAGGCCATCGTTCTCGACCTCCAGGGTGAGCAGGTCGTCCGCCCGGCGGACCCGAACCACGGCCGCCTCGGCTGCCGAGTGCTTGCCCGCGTTGCGGACCGCTTCGCCCAGCACGGACTGAACCAGCGGTTCGAGTTCCGGCGGCACGTCGGGGACCGCGCCGTCCAGCCGGACCGCGGGCGTATGAGCGGCGAGACACATCCGCGCCAGCTGGTCGGCCAGGGTCGTGAGCCTGGGCTTGGCGGCGCGGCGGAGCGGGCGCTGCATGGCCGAGCGCAGATCGGTGAGTGCGAGCTGGACCTCGGCCGCGCAGCGTTCGCGATCGCTGTCGCTCAGCTCCCCCGGGGGCGAGAGCGCCATCGAGACCCCGAACAGTCGCTGCACCACCTGATCGTGGATCTCCCGGGCGAGGTCGATCCGGGCTTCGAGCTCCCGGGCCCGCTCGCCCTGAAAGGTGGCGATGCGGGCCATCGAGGCCAGCGCCAGGGTCTTGCCGAGGGTCCACAGCAACTCGCGGCGCTCCTCATCGATGGGGGGCGACCCGGGCCACGGCTGGGCCACGATCACCCCCGGCCACCGCCCGGCGGCGGCCATCGGGACGTAGACCAGCGGGCGGTGGCCGACCAGACGGCTCAGGGCCGGCAGGACCTCCTCGAGCCCGGGGAGCACGGGGTGTCCCTCAGCCGGCCGGGCCTCGATCACCCGGTCCTCGCTGAGGGCCCGAGCCGCGTCCGGCGCGGTCTCCAGATTCACCGGCACGCCGGCGAAGCGTTCGAGCTCGATCCCGTGGGAGCCGGCCGCCTCCACGCTGCGGGTGAGCTCGTCGAAGCGGAAGATCACGGCCCGCTCCATCCCGCCGATCCGGCAGGCCACCTCGGCCAGGCGCGAATAGAAGCCGTGACGATCGAGGTCAGAGCCCGCCTGGGCGAGCTCGTCGACCAGCAGCTCGATGGCGCTCCGTGCGTGGGCCCCGCTGACCGCCGTCGTCGTCAGAGTGCGGCTCCGGTCCAGAACATCTGGGTCTGGTACCCGGATGGCGGCCTGTTGTTACCGGGGACCTGGCGCAGCTTGAGGCGATCGTGTTCTGGCCCGTCGACCCCTCGCCAGGTCAGGTGGACCGGTTGATCGCCGAGGTGGTGCCGCAGCTGGGCGAGAACCCGGCCGTCTGACCGGGCGTGCTAACTATGCCCAGGTGTACGAGCCAGGAGAACGAGCGTGAGCGTCCAAACGATCGACCCCGCGACGGGCCAGCCGCTTGCCACCTATGCAGAGGCCTCGCCGGATGAGGTCGACGCGACTCTGACGCGGGCGCACGAGGCCGCCGCGGCGTGGCGACTGACACCGCCGACGGAGCGGGCCGAGAGCGTCCGCCAGCTGGCCGTGTCGTTGCGCGAGCGCCGCGAGGAGCTGGCGCTGATGGTTACCCGTGAGATGGGCAAGCCGCTGGTAGATAGTCGTGCTGAGGTCGAGAAGTGTGCCTGGACGTGCGACTGGTTCGCGGACCATGGGCCGAAGATGCTCGAGCCGGACCCGATCGAGACCGAGGCGGTGCGCAGCAACGTCGTCTATGTTCCGCTCGGAGTCCTGTTCGCGATCATGCCGTGGAACTTTCCGTACTGGCAGGTCGTGCGGGCGCTCGCGCCCGCCGTGACCGCGGGTAACGTCGTGGTCCTCAAGCACGCGCCGTCGACGACCGGATGTGGCCTGCTGCTGGCGGACGTGGCCCGCGATGCGGGCTGGTCGCCCGGCCTGTTCTCGGTCCTCGTGGGCGGCTTCGAGCGCACGCCGGAGCTGAGCGAGCGCGTGATTAGCGACGACCGCGTGGCGGCCGTCACGATCACCGGCTCGACCGGCGCTGGACGGGCGGTCGCCGCGATCGCCGGCCGGGCCCTGAAGAAGACCGTGCTGGAGCTCGGCGGCAGCGACCCGTTCATCGTGCTCGCCGACGCGGATCTCGACGCCGCGGCGGCGTGGGCGGCCCGCAGCCGGTTCCA
>DASZGO010000186.1:0-20694 GCA_035938755.1 Solirubrobacteraceae bacterium
ACTTGTCCTGGCCTCTGAAGCACCAACCGAGCCGAGGTAGCTCAGCACCCGGCTGCGCACTCTCGACGAGGCGCCGAAGCGGCGGGCGAGCGCGGGAATCGATTCGTAGCCTCCGTAAAGCGGGGAGCCGGGCGTGCTGACCGCTGCGGCAAAGCGCCGCAGACCGTTCCCGTCCACCCGGAGAGGCAAGACGAGCTCCAGACGCTGCTCGCCCGGCGCGACCCCGAGTGCCGCCACGCGTGCCCCAGCGGCCGCCGAACTCGCCGGCCCCACCGCAAGCGAGATCAGGCATCCCACCGTAGTTCCCAGCCAGGCGAAGCGTCCGCTCCTTCCCGACCTGGCCCTGTGAAGAACCTGTCCAGCCACGTTGCCAGCCTCACCCCGGTAGATGCCTGTATGGCCGGGTGCGACCGTATCACCTTCCAGCTGCCGCAACCGGGCTCCGGGGTGAGGCCCCTCCACGGCGCCTTCGTGCACGCGCACCCCAGCCAGTGGGCGGTGCAGGACTCGAACCTGCGGCCCCGTGCGTGTAAAGCACGTGCTCTAGCCAGCTGAGCTAACCGCCCCAGCGTGATGGTATCCCGCAAGTAGACTGCGCCCGTGGGCGTGAGATGGGGAACGGTTCGTGCGCTCGGGCTGGGCGCGGTGTGCACGGCGGCAGCCGCGGCGATCTCAACCCCCCCCGCCTGGGGCGATCCCGCGGCCGTACCGCCCGCCGGGCTATCGCTGGTACTCCCCCTCAAGGCCGACGACGCCGGGCTGGCCAGATTTGCCCGGTCGGTGTCCACACCCGGCTCACCGGACTACGGCCACTACCTCTCGTATGCCGAGCTGGCCGGGCGGTTTGGCGCCTCGTCCGGCACCCGGGCTCAGGTCATAGACTTCCTCACCGCCCACGGCGCCACCGAGGTCAAGCTCGACCCGACCCACACGTTCGCGTTCGCCACGATGAGTGTCGCCGATGCGCAGCGGGCGTTTTCGGTTCCCTTGGCCCGGCTGAGCGCTCACGGCGCACAATTCATCGCCCCCACCGGTCAGGTGAACATCCCGGCCGGATTGCGCGGTGTGATCGACGGGGTGGTCGGCCTGAACACGCGGCCCCTGTTCAGCGGGCCCAAGCCGCTCCATGCTCAGCCCGCGACCTCCTACAGCCCGGCCACCGGCCAACCCTCCGGGTGCGCCGCCGGCGTTCAGAGCGGTGGGTTTACGCCCAAGCAGTACCTCGGCGCCTACGGCTATGACCGTGTGCGCTCGGCCAAGCTGGCCGGGCAGGGCGAGCGCGTCGCCCTGATCGAGATCGACGGCTTTCGCTACTCGGACATCCAGACGTTCGCCCGGTGCTTCGGCCTGGACATTCCCGCCATCACTACGTACACCACAGGCGGTGGGCGAGCTCTGGCGCCGGGCGGGGAGGCCACGCTCGACCTTGAGGTGCTCGACGCGGCCGCACCGGACCTCGGCGAGCTAGAGGTGTTCGAGACCGCCGCCGACACGGCCAGCGTGCTCCGGGCGTCCCTGGCCCCGCTGGTGTTCCCCAACGCCAAGCCCCAGATCATCTCCACCTCGGTCGGGCTGTGTGAGAAGTTCACGCACCAGGCCGATAACGGGGCGTCGATCCGATCGGCGGAGCGGGGGTACCGGTTACTGGCGGCGACCGGCGTCAGCGTGCTCGCCGCGGCCGGAGACGACGGCTCGGCCGACTGCATCTCAGGTGAGGAGAACAAGCCGCCACCCCAGGACCGGACCCTGGCCGTGGACTATCCCGCGTCCTCGCCGGAGGTCACCGCCGTGGGCGGCACCCAGCTCTTTCTCGACTCTTCCAACCACATCAATCAGCAGGTGGTGTGGAACGAGGCCGACCAGAATCCGGGGATCGCGGGTGGCGGCGGCCTCAGCTCCCAGTTCCGACGCCCGGCCTATCAGAACGGCGCCGTGGCGGCGGCCCAGCGCGGGCTCCCCGACGTGTCGATGCTGGCCGACTCGCTGCCCGGATACGCGATCTACTGCACAGCGGCGGCGCCGTGCGACTCCCACCAGCCCTGGACCACCCTGGGCGGAACCAGCGCAGCCACTCCGTTGCTGGCCGGCGGAGTGGCCCTGATCAACCAGGACCTGCACCGACACGGCAAGCAGTTCGTGGGCTTTCTCAACCCGCTGCTCTACCAAGCCGGCCGGAGCCAGCCCGGCGTGTTCTCAGACGTCACCGCTTTCGGGAACGACGTCGGCCCGTACCTCAACGGCGGCAACGGGCAGCCGCTGGGCTGCTGCACCGCGGGGCCGGGTTTCGACCTGGCATCGGGCTGGGGCAGCGTCGACCTGGCCGGGCTGGACGCGTTCGCCATCCGCACGCTCCCGGCGGTGCCCAACGTGTCCCTGTCGGTGCCCCGGGGTCAGCATCCGGTCAGAGCCCATCGTTTCGTGGCCAGCATGTCCTGCTCGACCAAGTGCCTGGCCGGCGCGTTCGTGATCGTAAAGATCAGCGGCTCGAGCTCTTTCGAGGTCACGTCGAAGACCTACTCGCTGCCCGCCCACAGCGCCCGGAACGTGGTGATGCGCTTCTCGCCCAAGCGAGAGCGCCGGCTGCGCGCCGCGCTCCGCGCCCACAAGAACATTTTCGCCGAGGCGTTCGGGGTGCTGACCGATGCGCAGGGTGACGCGCTGAAGGTGACCGCCGGCCGGCAGGCCACGATCTCCAGCTAGCAGATGCCGCTGGGGCGGCGGGGCCGGCCGGGGCGTTGGCGGGGGAGGGGAATCCGGCGCGGTAGCGGGTAGGGGATCGCCCGGGCCCGAGGCGAGCACTGACCGGTGGTGACCAGGCGAGAGTCAGGGGCAACGGTTGCAGGAAGGTGGGGCACCGAGAAGTCGGGAGCGGCGGCGAAGTTGAACGCCGAGGTCATGTCGCCAGTCACCGAGCGCCGCCACCTCGACAGGTTGGGTACCTCGGCTCCGAACCTTCGCTCGATCAGGCGCAGCACCGAGGTGTGATCGAACGTGTCCGAGCAGACAAACCCGCCCCGGGTCCAGGGCGACACCACGATGCAGGGCACCCGGAACCCCAGCCCGATCGGGCCGCGGATCCCGCCAGCTTGCGGCGGGAGCCGCTTGACCGTCACGTACTCGCCCTTGGTTCCCTGGGGCGGAGTGGGCGGGGCCACATGGTCGAAGAAGCCGCCGTTTTCATCGTGGTTCACGATCACCACCGTCTTGCGCCAGATGTGCGGGTGCCGCCAGATGGCACGCAGCACCCGGTCGACCGCGTACTCGCCCAGGGCAGGCGGGAACTGGGGATGCTCGGAGTCGTTGAAGGAGACCTGGATCCAAGACACCGCGGGCAGCTCCCCACGGACGAGATCGGACTCGAAATCCTGGGGATACTGAGGCTGGATGCCCAGCTGGTTGAGCTTGCCGGCCCGGAAGAACTGCCGGAACGCTGGGAACGGACTGTCCAGCGCGCCAGCTGACCCCTGGGTGTAGCTCTTCCAGCTGATGCCCCGCGCCTGCAGCTGCTCGGGCATCGTCGTCCAGTGGTAGACGCCGGACCGCCCGCCCGCCGCGCAGATCCCATTCGCGTTGAAGTGCGTGGCCAGGCAGGGGCCGCCGCGGGTTCCGGCTGGATCCAGCGCCCGAGACCGAGTACATCCGGTTGGGGGCGGTGGGTCCGATAACCGAGCAGAAGTACATGTCGCACAGCGTGTACTCGCGAGCCAGCGCCCAGAAGTAGGGCAGGTCGCGCTCCTCGTAGTAGCCCATCACGTTGCGCCCCAGCTCCCCGTCATGAACTGCCTGGGAATGGATTTTGTAGAACCGGTTGTTGCGCCCCCCGTTCCAGCTCAGGTGCTGCGGGGTCCAGTTGTGGGTGGGGAAGTCGAGGTTCCCCACGCACTGTCCGATCGGCTGGCGGCCGTCCATCCGGAACGGGATCAGGTGGCCATTCCGGGAACCTGGGCCGTGGTAGCCACGCTGGAAGAACGCGCCGGCGTTGCGCGGGTCAGCGAATCCGCGGGCGCCCGGGAACGTTCCGAAGAACTGGTCGAAAGAGCGGTTCTCCTGCATCAGGATCACGACGTGCTCGATGTCCTGCAGGTGGGCGTGGCAGCCGGCCGTGCGGGCCAGGGCCGACCCCACGGGGCCGGCCAGAGTGCCCCAGACGCCGAGCGCGATCCCCGTTTTGAGGAGCTCGCGACGAGAGACATCGGCGATCATGCGCCGCGCGACGCTATCAGAGCGTTTGCTCGGCCCAGAGCGAGAAGCACATGAGGCCCCACAGTTGGCGGCTGTAGTCCTCGCGCCGAGCCACGTGGTCGTCGAGCAGCTCGGCGACCACCGCAGGCTCGAAGAACCCCTGCCGCCGGGTGCGCTCCGCGGCCAGCAGCTCACGGGCCAGCGGCTCCAGCTCGCCGCGCAGCCAGGCCGCGGCCGGAATCGAGAATCCGCGCTTGCGCGCACGGGTGATGGTGGACGGGACCAGCGTCGCGGCGGCCTGCCGCAGCAACCGCTTCTTGGACAGGCCCCGGACCTTCAGCCCGGTGGGTAGGGCCTGCGCCAGCTCCGCCACCACGGGATCGAGGTAGGGCACCCGGGCCTCCAGGCTGTGGGCCATGCTCATGCGATCGGTCTTGACCAGCAGGTCGTCGGCCAGGTAGATGCCCAGGTCGACGTCCTGGAGGCGGGCCAGCAGCGGAGCACCGGCCGTCTCGGCGAACCGCTCCCGCCATGGCCCCAGCGGGTCACACGGCTCGCACTGCCAGTCGGCGGTAAGAAGCCGGGCCCGCTGCTGGGCGGAGAAGATCTCCTTGAAGCCATGGTGTCGCTCCAGCGGCGGCAGCGCGGCGGCCCGCACGAACCGCTTGGCTCGATAGTCGAGGCTGACCCGCCGGCTCGAGCTGGGCAGCCGTTCCACCAGCGGCGCCAGCCGGGCGGCGGCGGGACCAATCCGCTGGGCCAGCAGGTCGGCCGAGTAGGTCTCGTAACCACCGAACAGCTCATCCCCGCCCTCGCCGGACAGGACCACCTTGACGTGGTCGGCGGCCAGATCCGACACCAGGAACGTGGGCACTGACGACGAGTCGGCGAACGGCTCATCGAACGCGGCCACCAGCCTGGGCAGAAGCTCGGCAATATCCGGCGAGACCACCAGCTCGTGGTGGTCGGTGCCGTAACGCTGGGCCAACTGGCGGGCCAGGTCGAGCTCGTTGAACGAGCGCTCGCGGAACCCGATCGAGAACGTGGCGACCCGGTGGGGGGACACCGTGGCCGCCAGCGCGGCCAGCACCGAGGAGTCGACCCCGCCCGAAAGGAGCACGCCCACGGGGACGTCGGCCATGAGGTGGGCCTGGACTGAGTCCTGCAGACGCCGGCGCAGCTCGTCCACCAGCACCGGCCCGGGCTCAGAGCGCAGCTCATCGCGGCGGGCGGGCCGCGGGCGCGCGAAGCGGCTGATGGCGATCCCGTGAGGCGTACACAGCAGGGAATGCCCGGGGGGGAGCTTGCGGGCGCCCGCGAAGATCGTCTGGGGCGCCGGGATCGAGTTGAAGGCCAAGAACGAATGCAGTGCCTCCCGGTCCACCTCGCGAGAGAACGAGGGCTGGCGGAGCAGTGCCTTCAGCTCGGAGGCAAAGCTCAGCCGCCCGTCATCCAGGGCGTAGTAGAGGGGCTTGATCCCGAACCGGTCGCGGGCCAGGAGGAGTTGCTGGTGGCGGCGATCCCAGATGGCCAGGGCGAACATGCCGCGCAACCGCGAGACGAACTCGGGCCCCTCGTGCAGGTACAGATGCAGCAGCACTTCGGTGTCGCAGCGGGTACGGAAGCGCGCGCCGGCGGCCTCGAGCTCCCGGCGCAGCTCCAGATGGTTGAGGATCTCGCCGTTCTGGACCACCGCGACGTCGCCGTCCGGGGCCACCATCGGCTGGTCGCCATGGGCCAGGTCGATGATGGCCAACCGCCGCGCGGCCAGGCCGGCCGGACCGTCGACGTGGACGCCGCCGCCGTCCGGGCCCCGGTGCACCAGGGCCTGGTTCATCCGTTCAAGCAGCTCCGGCCCCGCGCGGTGCCCGCGCGAGTAGTCGTAGCTGCCACAGATTCCGCACATGCGTTCTCCGCGCCCGGCTAGGGCAGCCGGTTCAGCCCGGAGCGCCGGTTGGCCGGGCGGACCACAATCAGCCACACCGTCGTTGAGATGACCGACAGGTACAGCCGCAGAGACCGATCGGCGATGAACTCCAGATCGTGGGCCAGCTTCTCCGACCAGGTCATCTCGCGGGTCAGCCGCAGCTGGGCCAGACCGGTGACGCCGGGTCGGACGACCAGCCGCTGCCAGTACTCGGGAATGTCCACGCACAGCTCGCCGAAGAAGCGGGGCCGGATCGGACGCGGACCGACCAGGCTCATCTCGCCGCGCAACACGTTGACGAGCTGCGGCAGCTCGTCGAGGCGCGAGGCCCTGAGCACCCGGCCGAGCCGGGTGACCTCGTTCTGGGTCAGCTGGGTGAGCTCGGGTCCCAGGTACGGGCCCAGCCGCTGCTCGGCGTCCGGCACCAGCGTGCGGAACTTGAGCATCTGGAACAGGTGGCCGCCCCGGCCCACCCGCCAGCCGCGATAGATGACCGGGGCTCGCGGCGAGCTCAACTTGAGCAGCACGGCGATGGCCAGGATCAGCGGAGCGGTGAGCACGAGGGCCGTGCCGGCGATGGCCAGATCCAGCAGCCGTAGCAGGTGATCGACCGGCCGGGGCTGGAAGGCGTGCGACATCGCGGCGTACTGCTCAACCAGCGAGTTGTGATCCTCGAGCGGACTCGGCGGGACCTCCCCGGCCAGCACGCGCGACAGGCGAGTGGCCGCGGGAGCTGGGTCGCCGCTGGCCGCCATCAGCTGACCGCAGACAGGATCATGTCCACCAGCAAGCCGGGATCACGCCGGGGCCAGTCCAGCATCCCGGTGCGCTTCTGCAGCTCGAGCGCGCGCGCATCGGTCAATGGTCGCAGGCGACCATTACGGATAAGCGACTCATCCACCCCACCCAACCGGCCTCCGTAGGTCGTGTACACCGGAACGCCCAGCGCCACCGCCTCCCGGTTCATGCTGCCCCCGGCTGACACCACCAGGTCGGAGGCGGCGATTAGGCTCTGAGCGTCGACCGCGGCGTCCGGCACCAGCACCGACTTGAGCCCCAGTGAGCGAACATGCCAGCGCTGGGCGTCGGTGCGCGGGATGACCACGGCATGGACTTCGGGGCGATCGCCCAGATAATCGAGCACGCGGGGAAACAGCGGGTTCGACTTGCGGTGGTACAGCGAGACGTCGGGCGGGGGTCGAACCACCACCACCACGCGCTGCCCGTCCACGCCCAGGCGGTCGAGAATGTCCGGGTCAGGCTCGAAGTCGGCCAGGTAGTACTCCTCCTTGAGACCGGGGTACTGGAGGAGCTTCTCGCCCTTAGCCCCGAACCGAGCCAGGCGCGACGGAGGGATGGCATCCGGGGTGATCACCCGCCGGGCCAGCCGGCAGCCGATGTGATGCTGCTGGATGGCGAACTCGTAGTCGAACATGTTCACCGCGGGGATCCGGTCCCAGGCCGCGGCCAGCGCCAGGTCGTTGGAACCGTGGGCCACGGCCAGGTCGAACCGCCCCCGCGCCCAGCGGTGGAGCTGGTAGGTGCGCTGGGCGAGAGCCAGGACCTTCCGGGGACGGGAAGCGCCCGGATGGCGCCCGAACAGGGTGTAGTCGAGACCCTGTAACTCGAGCAGGCCCAGCGTCTGCGCGTAGTCCCGGGCGGTGATTTCCACCTCATGGCCGGCCTGGCGCAGCCGCTCGATCACCGGGCGGAACACCACCGGATGAGCCGATGCGGTCATGTCGAACCAGATCCTCATGCAGGGATAAGCTAGCCACCGAGCAACCGGATGCGCGCGCTGGTGATAACCAACATGTATCCCAGCACGGACGATCCGGCGCGTGGGAGCTTCGTGCGCGACCAGGTTGAGGCCCTGCGGTCGCTCCCCGGGACCGAGATCGAGCTGTTTGCGTTCGCGTCCCGAGGGGCATCGGCGTACGCGGAGGCGGCGCGGCAGCTGCGGCGGCGCTACCGGGCAGCGGCGTTCGATGTCATTCATGCCCACTTCGGGCTCACGCTGTGGCCCGCCCTGGCGCTACGCCGCGCACCCCACGCGGTCACCCTCCACGGCACGGACCTGGTGCATCCGCGGTCGCGGGCGATCACGCTGGCCGGCCTGCGGTTCGCGGACCTGGTCGCCCCGGTATCCGAGGCTCTGGCTCAGCTGGTCCCCGACTGGGCCGTCCGGGGCCGACAGGCCATCCTGCCCATGGGCGTGAACACCGACCGGTTTCGCCCCATCGACCGGCTCGAGGCCCGGCGAGCCCTCGGTCTGGATGAAGCCGGGCCCTATTTGCTGTTCCCCGCCGACCCCAGCCGCGCGGAGAAGCGCTTTGACCGAGCCCGGGAGGTGGCCGGGGACACGCAGCTGCTCACGCTGGGCCACGTGGAGCCGGCCCAGGTACCGCTCTGGGTCAACGCGGCCAACGCGGTGCTCGTGCCCTCGGAACGGGAGAGCTTCGGTTTGTCGGTGTTCGAGGCGCTGGCCTGCGACGTGCCCGTCCTGGCCACCCCGGTGGGGGTGGCCCAGGAGGCACTGAGCGGCGTCGCGGGCGCCTACTGCGCCCCGTTCGATCCAGCCGCCTGGAGCGCGGTGCTCGAGCCGCTGCTGGCCCAGCCCGACCCGCGAGTAGCCAGCCGCCCGCGGGCCGAGAAATACTCCGCGCGGGCCATGGCCGAGCGGGTGCTCGCCGCCTGGCGATCGCTTGCCTAGGCGTCGGGCAAATCGTTACAGCATCTCCGTCATTTGGCCGATACAGCGAACATGGGATCCCCCGAGGGGAAAGAAGGCCGTGCCGACACCTCTAGGGGGAGTCACTATCCCTGCTCGATGAGCGCCGTGCTGATCGGCGAGATGCACGACTTTGGAGGCCCCGACGCGGTGGCCCGGCTGATGGAGCTCTCCGGCTCCGAGCGAAGCGTCGAGTACCTAATCGACCTCAGCAACTGGATCTCGTATGACGAAGCCCTGGCGATGTGGCGCGCGGGCATGGAGGTCACGCACAACCCGCAGCTCCCGCGCGTCCTCGGGCAGCGCGCCGCCGAGCGCCTCGCGTCCTCCCCGGTGGCCGCCGCCCTGCGATCGCTTGGCTCGCCGGGCAAGGTCTACGAGCAGGTGGCGACCAGTGCGACCAAGTTCAGCACCGTGGTCCGGATGGAGGCGGTGGAGATGGGCGACCACACCGCAGTGCTGACCTGCGAGCCGATAGAGGGATTCCGGCGCGCTCCCGAGCACTGCGCCTGGACAGTCGGGCTCCTGGCGGCCTCGCCGATTCTGTTCGGCCTGGAGCACGCCCACGTGGAGCACCATGAGTGCGCGGCGCTGGGCGCCCCCAAGTGCGTCTACCGGATCAGCTGGTCCGCCGATCCTCAGCGCACGGGCGAGGAGGGCCAGAAGCTGGACGTCCTGCGCCAGCAGTTCGACGGGCTCCAGGAGCGCTTCAACAGCCTGTTCGCCGCGGCCTCCGATCTGATCGCCGCCGACGAAATCTCCGACATCCTGGCCCGGCTCACCGAACGCGCGGCGCTGGAGGTCCGGGCTCCGCGCTATCTGCTGGCCGTCCGGCTGGCCAGTGGCGAGGTCCACATCCACCAGCGCGGGTTCGACCAAGCCGAGCTGTCCGGCCACATCGACCGGCTGCTGGACGAGGGCCAGACCGAGTTCCCGCCGTCCTGGCTCGTGGTGCCGGTTCGCTCCGACCGCCGCGGCTATGGCCGCATGGTGGCGGCGTTCGAGACCGAGACCTCGTTCTTCCCCCAGGAGCGCGACCTGCTGGAGATCTTCGCCCGCTATGCCGCCAGCGCGCTCGACGGCGCGACCGCGTTGACCGAGGCCCAGCGACGCTATAACGAGACCAGCGCGCTGCTCACCCTGGCCAAGGCCCTGGCCGCCTCGGGCACCAGCACCGAGGTGGCCCAGCGCCTGGGCGAAGCCGTGCCGCTGGTCGTGGATTGCGACCGAGTTTCCGTGTTTCTGTGGGAGCCGGGGAGTCAGGAGCTGGTGCGACGCAACCTGACCTCCCGTGATCCCGAGGATCCGCTGCTCAGCCAGCCCTGGGTGCGCTCGCCCACCCCGGGCGGTCCGATCGCCCACCTGCTGGCCGCGCCTCAGCAGGAGCCAATCTTCGTGGACGCCGAACACGGCCACCCCCTGTTCCAGGAGGAGGTGCTGGGCAACGGCGACGCCGCAGCCATCCTCGTGCCGATCTCCTCCTCGGATGCGTTTCTGGGATTGTTGGCCGTGTCGGTTCGTGAGGAACCGGAACGGCTGGCCCCGTCTGCGGATCTGCTCAACCGCCTGTCCGGTGTCGCCGCTCAGGCCACCACCGCGCTGCAAAACGGCCGGCTGGTGGATCAGATCACCCACCAGGCCATGCATGATCAGCTCACCGGACTAGCCAACCGGCTCCAGTTCACCCAGGAGCTGCGACGAGCCATCCACCGGGCCCGCCGGTCATCGCAGATGGTGACAGTCCTGTACATGGACCTGGATCGGTTCAAGCCGGTGAACGACGAGTTTGGGCACGACACCGGCGATCGAGTCCTGGTCGAGGTGGCCCGCCGGCTGGACGCGTGCACGCGCGCCGCCGACACCGTGTCTCGCCTGGGGGGCGACGAGTTCGCCGTCCTGGTCAGCGACCACCACGCACCGGACGAAACCGATCAGCTGCGCCAGCGACTGACCGATGCGTTCACCAATCCGTTCAGCATCGACGGCCACGATCTGAAGCTGACCGCGAGCATCGGGCGGGCCACTTTTCCTGCCGACGCCGACGGCGCGGACACGCTGCTGCGCCGCGCGGATGCCGCCATGTTCGACGCCAAGCGCAAGCTCGGCCGCAGCGGAGTCAAACGGCTGGCCGAGCGGTAGCGACGTCTCGTCGTTAGCTGCGCTAGACCATACGCGTGGCTTCGTTCATCCGCACGCCGGAAGAGATCGACGAGGAGTGGCTGGGCGCAGTCCTGGACCGGCCGGGCCTGGAGCTGATCGACACCGAACGGATCGGGACCGGGCAGATGAGCCAGAGCCACCGTGTGAGGATTCGCTCCGCGGGCGGCGAGCCCCAGTCGGTGGTGGTCAAGCTGGCCTCCGACGACCCGACCAGCCGGGCCACCGGAGTGGGCATGGGGATCTACTACCGCGAGGTGGCGTTCTACCGCAACCTGGCCCAGCGGATCGGCGATCCGCTGCCCGGGTGTCACCTGGCCGAGTACGACCGGGCCGAGGGCTGGTTCACGCTTGTGCTACAGGACATTCAAGACTCCGTCCAGGGCGACCAGATCGCCGGCTGCGGGGTGGATGACGCGCGAGTAGCACTGCGCACCCTGGCCCGGGTGCACGCGCCGGTGCTCGGCGATGTGGCGGTCGGCACGGCCGACTTCCTGAATCAGCCCGACCCCATGAACCAGGAGCTGATGAACGCGCTGCTGGCCGGATTCATCGAGCGCTATGGGGACCAGGTGGCTCCCGAGCACCAGGAGGTGTGCCGGCGGGTCGGAGCCGTGCGCGACGCTTTGATGGCCGAGCAGGTGCCCCCGCTCGGCCTGGTGCACGGCGACTACCGGCTGGACAACCTGTTGTTCGGCGGCGGGAGCTGCAAGGTCGTCGACTGGCAGACGGTGTCCTGGGGGCCCGCGGTCCTGGACGTGGCCTACTTCATCGGCAGCTGCCTGTCCGTGGACGATCGGCGGGCCCACGAGGAGGAGCTGGTGCGTCTGTATCACGACGAGCTGATGGCCCAGGGCGTGAGCAGCCTGTCGTGGGAGCAGTGCTGGGACG
Organism: Solirubrobacteraceae bacterium; assembly: GCA_035938755.1. Classification (GTDB taxonomy): domain Bacteria; phylum Actinomycetota; class Thermoleophilia; order Solirubrobacterales; family Solirubrobacteraceae; genus Palsa-465. The sequence goes on from DASZGO010000186.1 coordinate 11,889, forward strand.
GATACCGCCGCCAGTGCTTTCCCGGAATCCTGATGACCGTGGTGGCGCCGATGCTGGTGCAGCGCACCGAGCGGGGCGATCAGATGTTCATGACCTGGCTGGCCCGCAATGCCCAACAGATCCTCGACCTCGATGCTCTGTCGCTGCTGCCGGAGCCGAGCGCCGCGCCACCCGTGCCGCTACGACCAGACCCGGGCGATGAGGGCCGCCATCCTCCCGGCCCGGAGCCGCTGTGGAACGAGTCGTGGTACTTCGACGCGGTAGCCGATGATGAGTCGCTCGCGCTATACGTTCGGCTGGGCAGGTTGCCCAACCAGGGCGTGGTGCTGTACACGGCCGCCATCTGCCGGCCGGGGCGGCCGTCGATCATGCTCATCGACCCGTCGGCGCCACTGCCCGATGTCGACGATGACGCACAGCTGATCGAGACCGACCGGTTCTGGGCCAAGCAGCTGTGTGAGCAGCCGCTGGAGCGGTTTGCCGTCAGGCTGCGGGGGACCGGCGAAGCGCACGATGACCAGTCCGGGCCATTGCGGGGCGAAACCGGGATGCCGGTGGAAGTCGAGCTCGACCTGGTGTGGGAGACCGCCGGCGTCCCGTACGCCTGGCGCCAGAGCACGCGCTATGAGATCCCCTGCCGGGTGGGGGGCACCGTACGCGTAGGGGAGGAGCAGAGCTCGTTCACCGGGGTCGGCCAGCGCGACCACTCATGGGGGTCGCGCGACTGGTGGGCGATGGACTGGATGTGGAGCGCGCTGCACCTCCAGGACGGCACCCACACTCACGCGGTGGGCATCCCCCAGCTGCCGGGGTTCGGCGTGGGCTACGTCCAGCGCGACGGCGAGCTGATGGAGATCACCTCGGTCCAAGCCAGCGAGGAACTGAGCTCGAATGGGTTGATCGAGAGCGCGCGAATCCGCTCGGAGCCCGACGCCCTGGAGCTGGAGGTGGAGCCGGTGGCGTTCGGCTCGCTGCGCCTGGAGGCGCCCGACGGGCGGCTGTCGCTGTTTCCGCGGGCCATGTGCCGGGTGCGGACGACTGACGGACGGACCGGCGTGGGGTGGGTCGAGTGGAACCGAGTGCAGAGCTCGTGAGCACCCGGCACCCGGACGATGAGCCGATCACGGCGGAGGGCCTGAAGGCGCTCAAACACGAGCTGGGCGACCTGGAGACGCGGGGGCGGCGGGAGATGGCGCGCCGCATCCTCCGGGCCCGCGAGCTGGGGGACCTGTCCGAGAACGCCGAGTACCATGCGGCCAAGGAGGACCAGGCCCACCTGGAGACCCAGATCAAGCGCCTCAAGCAGCGGCTACGCAACGCCGTGGTCGTGGAGACCGAGGCTCAGGCCGAGGTGTTTGCGTTCGGCCGCACCGCCGAGGTTCTGGACGAGGGCAGCGGGGAGGTGCACAGGTGGCGGATCGTGGGTGCAACCGAGGCCGACCTGTCGGCAGGCAAGCTCTCGGCCCAATCTCCGGTGGCCCGGGCCCTGCTCGACCGCGCACCCGGAGAGCTGGTGGAGGTACCGACCCCCCGGGGCCCGCGGCGGCTGCGCATCCAGCGCCTGCTCTAGCCTGAGCGCGTGTCGCTCTAGCGGCAGGCTCAGCCCTCGATCACATTGTGCACGGAGGACGCCATCGGCTCGCCGGGGTCCACACCCAGCTCAGCCATGATCGGCAGGAGCGTCTGCCCGAACGCCTCGAACGCCGCCTGCGACTCCCAGACGTCGAACACCTGGATCTCGCCGTTGGTCTCCAACGCGACGTGGTAGGAGCGGCCGGCAGGCGCGCCCGCGCCCGCCGCCTCGAGTCGCCGGAGCGCCTCGTCGTACTTGTCCTGGGTAAATCCGCTGGGGGTGAAGTAGAGGCCGACTGCCATTGATCCTGGTCCTTTCTGGGGTCGCGAACCGGGCCACTCTATTCCTCGATCGTGCTGGCCGCCCAGGATCGGAGCTACCAGGTCAGGCGCCCAACCACGTATGCCTTGACAGTTATATAGCCGCTGTGGCATGCTAGCGACGTGGCGGTGTTCGACGTCGTGGCTGAGCCCCACCGCCGGCGGATTCTGGATCTGCTGGCCGAGGCCGAGCGGCCGGTGGGAGAGCTGGTGGAGCGACTCGATCTGAGTCAGCCCGCCGTGTCCAAGCACCTGCGGATCCTGCGCGATGCCGGGCTGGTCGAGGTACGGGGCGAGGCGCAGCGTCGCCTGTACCGCCTGCGTCCCGAGCCGCTTCAGGCGATCGACCGGTGGCTGATGCCCTACCGGCGGATGTGGTCGGCGCGGCTGGACGATCTGGAGCGCCACCTCAACGCGACGAACGACGACTAAGGAGTCCCCGTGTACGGAACTGTGGAACAGCTCGAGGACGGACGGTGGCAGCTCCGTTTCACGCGCACCTTCCCCCACTCGCCGGAAAAGGTGTGGCGGGCGATCACCAACCCGGACGATCTGGCGCGGTGGTTTCCCACCACGATCGACGGTGACCGGGCGGCTGGCGCGCCCCTTCGCTTCACGTTCCCTCAGGACCAGGCGCCGGCGATGGATGGCCAGATGCTGGCCTTCGAGCCCGAGTTGGTGATGGAGCTGCAGTGGGGTCCAGACGTAATCCGGATCGAGCTCCGGCCGGTGCCCGAAGGCACCGAGCTCACGCTGCTGGACACGCTCGAGGCACGTGGCAAAGCCGCGCGGGATGGCGCCGGCTGGCATGTCTGCCTCGATTCACTCGAGGCGGCGCTTCGCCACGAGCCGAGTCCACGCGGCGAGACGGACAAATGGAAGCAGGTTCACTCCCGCTACGTGGAGAGCTTCGGTCCCGCGGCGACCACCATCGGTCCGCCGGAGGGGCTCGGCTGAGTCACTACGCGGCTCGAGCGGACCTTACCGCTCGGAAGTAGCGAACATATGGACGGTGCGAATCGGTGCCGCCATCGGCTTACCGCTGGCTCTGGGCTCGACCGTCCTGGTGAGCCTCTCCTATCTGCGCGAGCACGACGCCGCCGCCGGGCTGCCTGCGCTGTCTCCGCGCCGTCCGGTGCACTCGGCGATGCTGCTGCTGAGAAGCCGCGCGTGGGTGACGGGCTTCGCCATGGAGAGCGGCGGATTCGTGCTCTACGTGGCCGCTCTGGCGCTGGCGCCGTTGGCCTTGGTGCAGAGCGTGGCCGCCGGGGGCGTGGGGATCCTGGCCGTGGCCACGGCTCGGCTGGCGCGCCGACGGCTCGCCCGACGGGAGGCGGCAGGTGCCTCGCTGGCTGTAATCGGCCTGGTGCTCCTGGCTGTCTCGCTGGGTGGGGGCGATGTCCACGAGGGCCACGGAGCGCTGGGACCGATCCTCATCTGGCTGGCCGCCACCGCCGGCGCCGGCGTGTTGACCTTCACCAGCGGCTGGGCGTTTCTGGGCCGCGGAGTGGCGGACGGGATCGCCGGTGGCCTGTTCTTTGCCGTGGGTGACATCAGCACCAAGCTGGCCACTCAGGGCGGCATCCGACTGCTGTTCGTGATCCCGCTGATCTGCGGATATCTGCTCGGGACCTCGTTGCTCCAGATCGGCTACCAGAGCGGCGCGGCGTTGACCGTGGCCGGCCTGGCCACACTGCTGACCAACGCGGTCCCGATCGCCGCCGGGACCGTCGTGCTGGGCGAGCACCTGCCGTCCGGCGCCTTGGGAGTGGTACGGGCTCTGGCCTTCGCCGCGGTGACGATCGGTGCGATCCTACTCGCCCGGCCTGAACCGGCCAAACCGCGGGCTAAAGCAGATGCGCCCCATTCCCTACCCCAGCCGGCGACGCCCTAGCTGATCAGACCCAGGCGCAGGGCGCGGGCCACGGCGGAGCCCCGGTCTCGTACGCCGAGCTTGGCGTAGATGTTGGCGAAGTGCGTGTTGACCGTGACGGGGCTGACCCACAGCTCCCGGGCGATGGCTGGAGCGTTGCGGCCGTCGGCGGCCAGCTGCAGCACCTCGAGCTCCCGCGGCGTGAGCGGCGAGCTGGGCCGCGGCCCTAGCAGTTCCAGATCATCGATCAGCTCATCCTCCGGCCACGCAGCGGGCACGAACATTCCCAGGTGCAGGCCGTCAAGCACGTTGGCCACTCCGAAGTAGCTGACTTCGAAGCGGCTCCCGTCCAGTGACGCCAACTCGTACGTTCCGGCCACGCACCCCGTGTCCAGCATCCGGCCCCACGACTGCGTCGTGCCTTCGATCTCATGGGTAGGCGTCAGATCCTCAGTCCGCCGCCCGCGCAGTTCGGCCAGGCTGGCCCGGAAGGCCAGGCGGGCCGGCCTGTTGACCTCCACGTAGCGACGGTCGCCGTCGACCAGCACCATCGGCATCCAGCTGCGAGCCACCAGCCGCTTGAGCCTGTCCTCGTTCCCCCGAGCCGCAATGGCCGATTCCGCGAAGACGCCGACCCAGCGCGGGCGGTCGGTCGGGCGATCTCCTCGTCGACGCGCTGGTCCGGGGCGGCCTTCGCGCGGTCCCGAAGCGTCAATTGACATCGTCATTAGAGGTTAGTATATTGACCAGCACGGGTCAACCACCTGGGAGGATGTGGGGATGAGCGATCACGGACGATTCGAGCTGGCTGGCACCAACCCCGTTGGCATCGGCCAACGGGTCAGGGCAGCGCGCGATCGCCGCGGCTGGAGCCGCGAAGCGCTGGCGTATCACACAGGTCTGAGCTGGGCGGCGATCACCCAGATCGAGAGCGGGCGGCGGACCAACCTCCGCCAGGCCACTCTGGTCGGGCTGGCCGAGGCGCTCGGGGTGACGATCGACTACCTGATCTCGGGACGGACACCCAGCCGTGCGATGCTCGAACATCAAGCGCTGCTGTACGAGGATGGTGAGGACTTTGGAGCCTCGGCCGCCCCGTTCCTCGCTGAGGCGCTGACGAACGGCGAGGCGGCGCTGGCCGTGACCACAAAGGCGAACCTCAAGCGGCTGCGACGTGAGCTGGGCGACGGAGCTGGGCGCATGCGCTTCGCCGACAGCTCGGCCTGGTATCGGACGCCGACCGCCGCCCTCCGTAGCTATGAGTCGTTCGTGAACGACAGCGTGGCGTCGGGAGCCCCCTGGGTGCGAATCATCGGCGAACCGGTGTGGAACGGGCGGTCGCGCGAGGAGATCCGGCTGTGGGGTAGATACGAGTCCTGGCTGAACCTGGCCTTCAGAGGGGCGCCACTAACACTCGTATGCCCGTACGACCTCCGAGCCGTGTCCGACGAGATCCTTGAGCTAGCCCGCACAACCCACCCCGCCGCGGACGAGCATAAGTCGGTCAGCCCCAGCGCGGCGTACCGCGAGCCGGCCGAGTTCATCCTTAAGTAGCCCCGGCCCTGGCCGACCCGCCGCGGCCCACCGTAGTCCTCGCGCGCTAATAGCCTTAGGCCCTGGCCACCTCGACCCTGTCTTCCGCCCCGTTCTCGGGACGCACGGCCTGGATCCGCAACCTGGAGGCTCCGGTGCGCGACTTCCTGCGCACCGAGACCGGCGGCGCGGTCGTTCTGGTGGCGGCCACCTTGGCCGCACTGCTCTGGGTCAATATCGACCGCTCGTCCTACGACACAGTCTGGACGACCAAGCTATCCATCCAGCTCGGCCACCATGGGGTCTCCCAAGACCTGCGGCATTGGGTCAACAACGGCCTGATGGCGTTGTTCTTCCTGGTGGTGGGGCTGGAGGCCCGGCGCGAGTTCGACCTGGGTGAGCTCCGCGATCGTCGCCGGCTACTGCTGCCCGCGTCCGCCGCGCTCGGCGGGATGCTGGTTCCGATCGGTATCTATCTTCTGATCAATCAAGGCCGCCCTTCAGCCCACGGCTGGGGGACGGCGATGTCCACCGACACGGCGTTCGCCCTGGGGCTGCTGGCCCTGTTCGGCCGCAGGTTTCCCTCCAGCCTGCGCACGTTCATCCTGACCGTGGCGGTGGCGGATGATTTGGTGGCGTTTGTCGTGATCGCCACGGTCTACAGCACGTCCGTCCGGGTCTCGGCGCTCCTGATCGGCATCGCCTTGTTCGCCCCCGCGGTGGTGTTGCGCTGGCGAGGGGTCCGGATCGGCTTCCTCTACGCCGTCCTGGCGCTCGCGTCGTGGGTCGCGTTCCTCAAGTCCGGCGTGGATCCCATAGTCGTGGGCGTCGCAGCCGGGTTGATGTCCGTGGCTTATCCGGCCGTGCGGGCGGACCTAGAGCGGGCCAGCGACCTGTTCCGGATGTTCCGCGAGCAGCCGGTTGGCGAGTATGCAAGCAGCGTGCGGGAGGGGGTGCGCACGGCCATCTCTCCCAACGAGCGGCTCCAGCAGCTCTACCACCCGGTCTCGAGCTACGTGATCGTCCCTCTGTTCGCGCTGGCCAATGCCGGCATCGCCATCGACGGGCACTTCCTGTCCACCGCTTACACGTCGCCGATCACCCTGGGCATCATCGTGGCCTACGTGGTGGGTAAGCCGGTCGGGATAACCGGTGGCAGCTGGCTGGTGACCCGACTCACCCGGGGCCGGGTACGGCCCGCCGTGGGCTGGGCCTCGGTTTTGGGCGGCGGCTCGATCGCCGGGATCGGCTTTACCGTCTCGCTCCTGATCGCCACCCTGGCGTTCACCGGAACCGAGCTTGAGGAGGCCAAGGTCGGAGTGCTGAGCGCGGCCGTGTGTGCGGCGGCTCTGACCTGGGTCGTACTTCAGCTCACCCGGAGGCTCCCGGACGGAGTGAGGCTCCGAGCCGTGCACGGAAGCTCGGCGGCGATCGTGGACCTGGCGGTTCCGGTAGACCCAGAGCGAGATCACATCCGGGGTCCGGCCGAGGCACCCGTGACGCTGGTCGAGTACGGCGACTTCCAGTGTCCCTACTGCGGACAGGCGGAGTCGATCATCCGCGAGCTGCTGGCTGACTTCGGCGACCTTCGGTACGTCTGGCGCCACCTGCCGCTCAACGACGTGCACGCGTATGCCCAACTTGCCGCGGAAGCGTCCGAGGCGGCGGCGGCACACGGCAAGTTCTGGGAGATGTACGACACGCTGCTGGCTCATCAGGACGCAATCGCCGTCAAGGACCTGCTGGGCTACGCCGACGAGTTGGGGCTGGATCTCGAGCAGTTCCGGGAGGCGTTGCGCAAGCGGAAATTCGCACCCCGGGTCGAGGAGGACGTCACGTCCGCGGACGAGAGCGGCGTGTCTGGCACCCCGACGTTCTTCGTCAACGGGCGCCGGCACTATGGGCCCTACGACGTAGCCACGCTGTCGGCTGAGGTGCGGGCGGCCCGGGCCCGGGCGGCCGTGGCCGCCCGGAGCTGAAGCGCTAAGACTTGAGGCTTAGCCGGCCGCGGCGATCGATGAGGCCGCGGTGCAGCCGCTCGCGCTCTGAGTGGCAGCGCCCGCGTAGGTGGCGCTGACGGTCCAGCACAGCGTGTAAGCCGTCGCTGGGTCAGTGGAGACCGACCCGGACGTCACGGCAAATGGTCCGCCGGCCGTGCTGCGCGGGGCCGTGATCGGTCCCCGAGGTGACATCGAGCAGCTCTCGACGGTCGTCGTTTGCGCGCCTGGCGCGAGCGCATGGCACTCGAACGCGTAGATCCAGCCGTCGATGAAGGGGGCCGTACGCACGAACGACCCACCGCCGGTAAGCGGTGCGGTCGCAGCCGAGGCGGTCGGGCGGATCGTGCCGCTGGCGCCCGCGATAAGAGTCAGGATCAGACAGAAGCGGATTCGCTTTTTCATCGGCCAGATGATTCTGGGCGGCGAGCGCCCGCCAGTGACGATCTCGTAACCCGGGAGGACGAGAAAGGTGCTGTCCGGGCCCGGGGAAGAAGTAGTACCCCCAGCCGGATTCGAACCGGCGATCTCCTGCGTGAAAGGCAGGCGTCCTAGGCCACTAGACCATGGGGGCCAGTGGATTTAGGCTAGCTGTTGGGGTGTGACTCGCTCGGACTTCCCGATCCGAGCTCGGGCGCCGGCTTTCCGGGGCCGACCTCGGCCTTCAGCTTGGCCAGCTCATCGTCGACCGTACTCTTGGCGCCGATCTGCTCAAGCTGCTTGTCGATGTCGTCCTGGGGCGGGCCGAGCGAAGTCAGGTCCTCGAACGTCCCCGCCGCTTCGAGTTCGCCGACCGCTGAAGCTCGCGCTTGCATGTCATCGGTCTTGTCGATCGCGCGCTGCATCGCCTGGCCGAGATCAGCCATGTGGTCGCCGATGCCGGTGGCCGCCTCAGAGATGTGGACCTGGGCCTCGGCGGCTGAGTACTGCGCCTTGATCACTTCCTTCTTGGACCGGAACTCCTGGATCTTGGTCTGGAGTTTGCTCTCGGCGTCGGTCAGCTTCTGCTGCTGATCCTCCAGGTCCGCGACCTGCTGGTCCAGTGAGCTCACCTCGCCGATGATCAGCTGCTTGCGCTCGAGCGCCGCCCGGGCCAGATCCTCGCGACCGGCCGCGATTGCCTCTCGAGACTGGGAGTCGAGTTTGTCGGCCTGCTGTTTCAGCTGGTCGTCCTGCATCTGAAGCCGCTTCTTGGATGTGACGACGTCGGCGATTCCCTTCTTGACCTTCTGAAGGTCCTCCATCTGTTGCTCGTAGGCGTAGTCGAGCGTCTCGTCCGGTTTCTCCGCGCGGTCGAGGAGATGCGAGATCTTTGCTTTGGTCAACGTTTCGACGCGGCCGCCCATTCCAGGCATCATGTCCCTCCTGAGGTTGTGGAGCGCGGGCCCGAGGTGCCCTCCGGTTCCGCGTAGAAGGAGCCTGACAGCTAAGCCGCCGACCGGTCAAGCCCCAGCACGCCCGCGACGACACGCGCGGCCAGCTCCTGGTCGTACGGAGCTTGGCCGGCCAG
>DASZGO010000187.1:0-12558 GCA_035938755.1 Solirubrobacteraceae bacterium
GCGCGTGTTCCACGCCGGTGAGGGCAACCGGATCCTGCTCCCGGTGCTCGGCCCCAACTCGCTGCTGCTGCTGGACGACGACGCCCACATGCGTCAGCGCAAGCTGCTGCTGCCCGCCTTCCACGGCGAGCGGATGCAGCAATACGGCGAGCTGATGGCCCAGATCGCGGCCGAGGAGATCGACCGCTGGCCCGCCGGTCAGCCCTACCGCCTGCGGCCCCGCATGCAGGCGATCACCCTCGAGATCATCCTCCGCGCCGTGTTCGGGCTCCGCCAGGGCGACCGCCTGGAGCAGCTGCGGTTGGAGCTGCGGCGCCTGCTCGACCTGCTCACCCAGCCCCGCATGATCCTGTTCCCCGCGCTCATGGGCCCCGACCGGCTGAGCAAGTTCCGGCCGTTCCAGCGTCTGCTGGATCCCGTCGACCGCTTGATCTACGAGGAGATCGCCGAGCGGCATACCGCGCAGGACCTGGACCAGCGGGACGACATCCTGTCGCTGATGATGGGGGCCGAGTACGAGGACGGCTCGCAGATGTCAGACCGCGAGCTGCGCGACGAGCTGCTGACTCTGCTGGTAGCCGGCCACGAGACCACGGCCACCGCGCTGTCGTGGGCGGTCGAGCGGCTGGTCCGCCATCCGGACAAGCTGACCCGCCTGACCGAGGAGACCCAGGCCGGGCAGAGCGAGTACCTGGACGCCGTGGTGATCGAGACGCTGCGCCTGCGGCCGGTCATCTCGCTGGTCGCCCGGCGGCTGACCGAGCCGGTGCAGATCGGGCACTGGCACCTCCCGGCGGGCGTGATCGTCACCCCGTCGATCTACCTGATGCACCGCCGGCCCGACATATATCCGGACCCGGAGGAGTTTCAGCCCGAGCGGTTCCTTCAGAGCAAGCCCGGGACCTACACCTGGATCCCGTTCGGCGGTGGCGTCCGCCGGTGCCTGGGCGGAGCGTTTGCCCAGTTCGAGATGAAGGTTGTCCTGGGCGAGCTCGTCAAGCGCTGGCAGCTGAGCCCTGCCCAGCCTGAGCCCGAGCCGGTGTTCCGCCGGGCCATCACCGAGACCCCGCGGCGTGACGCGGAGGTGGTCCTGCGATGAGCCAGCAGACGCTGACCCGTCGTGAGAAGCAGCGCCACACCCGCAAGTGCCTGTTGGAGGCCGCGGCGCAGATCTTCTCCAAGCAAGGCCTGGAACGAACCTCCATCGACCAGGTCGCCCAGACCGCCGGCTATACGAAGGGCGCGTTCTACGCCAACTTCAAGAGCAAGGAGGAGCTGTTCCTGGTCATGCTCGACGAGCGCTTCTCCGGCGAGCTGGAGCGCCTCGATGCCGCGCTGGTCGGTAGCCACGACGCCCAGGAGGAGGCCATGGCCGCCGCGGCCGACTTCATCCACTTCGCCGGCGACGATGACTGGCCGAGGTTGTACTTCCAGTTCGTGGCTCACGCCGCCCAGGACGATGAGTTCCGCCAGGAGTTGGCCACCCGGATGGCGGCGATGCGCCAGCGGGTAGGGGGGATCTTCAAGCGCTGGAAGGAGAGCTACGACATCCCGCCGGCGCTGCCGATCGAGCAGATCACCGCGATGATCTGCTTCATGGCGGACGGCTTCCTGGTTGACCGGATGATCGAGCCCGAGCTGTCCGAGGAGCTCTACACCACCATGGTCGGGGTGTTCCTCCGCGGCCTCAAAGCGATGGCCGAGGAAAGCCCCGCCGCCGGCTAGTACGCGGCGAACAGGTAATAGTCGGCTCGGCGCAGGACCTTGGACGCGGCCTGGCCCGCCAATATCGCGAACACCAAGCCTCCGGCGACCAGGCCGACCACGGCGTAGGAGAAGTCGACCACGCGGCTGAGAACCATTCCCACCGCTAGGTCGACGGCCACTCCGGCGACGATGGCTCGAGCGGCCAGGCCCGGCCGGGCGAGGTTGAACAGGACACCTGAGCTGGCGACGCCGACGGCCACTAAGCCGTAGCCCACCAGCCCCAGCACGAACACTCGCTGGGTGACCGGGTCGTTGTAGTACCGCGCCGTGTTGCCCAGGACGCCGGCGTCGTGCAGCACCGTGACCAGGCCCAGCATGAGCGCCCCCCCGACGACCACCAACCCGACGACCACCGCCAGCTGGCGAGCGAAGAACCGCATGTACCAGCGGTTGTGGTCTGTGAGCTGCAGCCCGGAGTAGCGGTCCTGACGGGGTAGCGCGAGCTTGGTGAACGCGTGCAGGGCACATTCGAGGAAGGCAATTCCGACGGCCGCGCCAAACAGCGCCACATCGAGTCCCAGCTCGTAGCTGGTGTTGAACCAGATCGGCAAGGGGTTGTGACCGGCCGACCAGGCCACCGCGCGGTCTCCCAGCAGCAGGCCGAAGTACGCGGTGCCGTAAAGGAACAGCGGGACGATTGCGGGCCGGAGCACCGTGAGCCGCGGGAACTTGGCCAGGCGCAGCCCCTCCGGGGTCTGCGCGGCGCGACGGCGCAGCAGCGAGGCCACAACGGCCAGCTGCACGGCAGCACCCACCGCCAGGCCAATCCAGTGAGCGGCGTAGATCCCCCAGTCGCTCCCGTTCAGGACCGCCGCCACCACGCCGACCGACACGCCGATGCCGACCAGGATCCAGAACTGGCGCTTGAGCATGTACAGGGCTCCGTTGAGCAGCCACAGCGCCGAGATAAGGACGTCGTAGACGACGGCCTGGCCGATCCGGTCGGCCGGATACGCGCCGGTGGCCAGCAGCGGGATGCACACCACCCCGGCGAAGATCGCCGAGACGAGCATGCCCAGGGCCAGTGTGCGGTAGGTGGCTCGCCGGGTCAGGGTGTGCTTGTCGGACTCCGAGAACAGGGGTCCCAGGTACCCCAGGACCTGCACGGACCCCGCAGTGCCCAGCAACGCCAAGCCGACGGCGAGTGCCACGGTCGAGGCTTGGGCCAGCCTGAAGTGGACCCAGCCCCACTGGCTGTAGCCGATCGTGACCAGCAGGATGACCTGGGCCAGCAGGGGCAGGAACGAGAACACCCCGCGCAGATAGGCGAAGGCAAACGAGCGATGAGAGACGCGCTCCTTCTCGGGTTGCAGGAACGTCGGCTCGCCCGGCTCAATCGCCCGCGCCCGGACGAATACTTCGTCGGCCAGATCGAAGATGTCCCGCTTGCCGTAGCGCTCGACGGCGTCGATGTCCCGCAGGCCGCGACTCTCCAGCGTGGCCGCCACCCCGCGCTCGTCGATCGGCGTGCCGGCGACGTCGATCACCAGGTCGGCCAGCTCGTCGGTCGCCTGCTGCTCAGCGCTGCGCTCGGGCGCCAGCGCGGCGATGGCCCGAGCCGCCGCCAGCACCTGCGCCGGCGAGCCGTGGTGCGGGCGCTTGCCGCCTTGGCGCCCAAGACGATCGCCTCTGGGCGAAGCGACGACAGGCATCACGCGGCGGTCTCCAGTGGCTTCGTGAGTGGCGCCGGCTCGCCGGCGCGCTCGTCGAGCAGCCGGGCGTAAACCCGCCGGTAGCCGTCGACCGAGTTGCCGACGCGGAAGCGGGACAGCACCCACTCGCGCGCCTGGCGCCCTAGCTGGGTGCGCAGCCCGTGGTTGGTCAGAAGCAGGGTCAGGGCCTGGCCAAAGGCCACGTGGTCGCGTGGCGAGACGATGATCCCGAAGCCGTCCAGCGCTTCGCTCACGCCGCCCACGTCGGTGCCCACGACCGGCCGCGCGCAGGACATCGACTCGAGCACGGTGTACGGGAAGGCCTCGGAGATGCTCGACAGCGCGGTCACGTCGCCCTCGGTGTAGACCTCGGCCGGATTGCTGTGGTGGCCGGCCAGGTGGAACGTGGCCTCGAGGCCCAGCTCGGAGATCAAGGCCCGACAGCGGGCCACGTACTCCACGTCTGCCTCCAACGACCCGTAGACCCTGAACTCGACGTTGGGCAGCTCCTGGCGCACCACCTCCGCCGAGCGGATCATGGTCTCGATGTCCTTGAGCGGGAACAGGCGCGCCGCGGCGATTACCACCGGGCGGCCGTCTGTCTCGGGCGGCTTGCGTCGGGGCACGAACAGTCCCGGATCCACGCCGTTGAAGATCGTCTCGATTCGTTCGGGATCGACCCCGCTCGGCACCTCCCAGCGTCGGTTGAAGTTGGTCACCGGCGCGATCACGTCAGCGCACGCGTAGTTGATCTGGGCGATGTAGCGCGAGAGATCCATGAGGAACCGCTTCTCGAACAGCGAGAAGTCGCTGGCCGAGATGGCGATGTAACGCTCGCGAACCCACACGCCGTGCTCGGTGACCAGCATCGGCGTGCCCCACTCGTGCTTGGCGATCACCCCGGCCAGGCCGGGGAACCCGGCGATCGTGGTGTGGACCAGGTCCGTCCGGGGGACCGGAGCGCTGAGTGGAGTCAGGTAGTGATACAGCCAGCGCAGCGCCGTGGCCATCTCTCCCATCGAGGGCGTCTCGGCGGGCAGCCTGTGATCCCCCCCCACCCGGGCGTATGTAGCCAGGATGCTGTCGGTGAATACCTGCCAGGTCAGCCACGAGCGCCAGGTGAGCTTCCAGTCCCGCCGGGAGAAGTAGCGCCACAGCTGCCACATGACCGCCCCGTCGTCGACCGGATGCAGGCTCGGCGAGTCGGCGCGACCCAGCATCTTGCGCAGCAGCTGCCGCAGCAGCGGCGCGAACTCGGTTTGGATGACCTCGGGCGTGGTGGCCCGGCGGCGCGCCTGGAGCTGGCTGGCCGGCACATCTGCCAGCACCGACTCGGCCGGCTCACTCACCCCCCACACCGGTAGGTGGGTCACCCGCTGGGCGTTGGGCGGCAGCTCGAAGCGCAGCGTCACCTCCGGCGCTCCGGTGAGCGCGTAGGTGATGAACTCGTACTCCGAAAGCTCGCGGCACAGGATGTCGCACCACGTGCTTACTCCGCCTCCGACATAGGGGTAGCTCCCCTCTGTACAGAGGAGCACCTCGGGATGCCGGTCGGCCATGTTTAGGCGGCGACCCTGTCGTACAGCCCGTGGTAGGTATCCCACACGTGTGCGGCGCGATGATGTTGACGTGCCCGCTCGCGTCCGGCGGCACCCAGCCGCTGGCGGAGCTGAGGATCGCGTCCCAGCGCCAGGATTGCGTCAGCGGTGGCCCGCGGGTCGGCCGGCGGCACCAGCAGGCCCGCGACCGAACGCCGGCGTCCGGGCACCGGTTCGCCCACGAGCTCCGGGCAACCGCCCACCCGGGTGGCCACGCTGGGCAGCCCGGCCGCCATCGCCTCGAGCAGCACGAGCGGCTGAGCCTCACTGCGGCTGGTCAGGGCCAAGGCGTCGAACCGGTGGTACCAGTCCGCCGGATCAGCCTCGCCGACGAACGTGACCGCTTCGGCCAGATCGAGGGAGCGGACCAGCTCCTGGCAGCGCTGGGCGTAGGCGGGATCGTGGTCCATCGGACCGACGATCACGAAGTCCGCTGCCGGCAACTCGCCGCGGACCAGTGCTGCGGCGCGGATTAGCGTGAGCAGATCCTTGATCGGAACCACGCGTCCCACGAATCCGACGGTGAAGCGGCCGGGCTCCGGCCCTGTTTGAGCCAGGCTGGCCTCGGGAGCCGGATTGGGGATCAACAGCGAGCGGGCCCGCGGAGCTCCCATCCGGCGCTGAGCTGCCAGATTGACCGAGCAGACCGAGGTGATGGCATCGGCCCGGGCGTATGCCGCGCGGGCCTGGGCGCCCACTCGGCGTGCGCTCCGAGCCCGGTCTGCCTTGGGCAGCAACTGTCCGTGGGGGTTGCAGCCGCTGATCCAGCCGGCCTCGCGCCAGGCCAGCCCGTGCTCGGTGAGCAGCATGGGGCGGCCATGTTCGTCGGCGGCCCGGGCCGCCGCGTCGCTGGCGTGGCCTGTGATGCAGGCGTGGTAGATCGTGGCGTCCGGTAGCCGCTCAGCCAGGGCGCCGCGATCGGGGTCGACCGGCACGTCGACCATCGAGACCACGTTCTCGGCCAGCCCGCCGTCCGCCGGCGACCCTGATCTGGGACCGCCGTCATGGCGCAGGTTGGCGATCGCGAACCGGACATCTGGGAGGTTGCGGGTGAGCTCGGTGACCCACGCCGAAACCCCGCCCGTAGCCTGCGGGAAGCCCCCTTCGAGCACTAGGCAGACGTCGGCCTTGGGGTCTTGACTTGCTTCGTGTGACATCACTGCTCCTTACTTTCGATACTTCACGAGCGTCACCAACGTACCGCCGTCCTCGCGGGGCGTTCTGGACAGCTCATCGGTCAACTGCTCCATCAGGTAAAGCCCGTAGCCGCCTTCCTGGCCGGCGTCGAAGTCGATCGGAGGCCGCTGCGAGGCGTCGTATGGCTGGCCGCGGTCCAGGATGGTCAGCGCGATTCGCTGGCCATCGATGTCCAGCCAGAGCTCGATGTTCTGAGCCGGATCCTCGCCGTACCCGTGGCGGATGGTGTTCGACAAGGCCTCGGTCATGGCCAGCTCCAGGTCCTGGATCGTGTCCTCGTCGACCGCAGCCTCGCGGGCCCAGCTGCTCGACCAGCGCCGCGCGTCGTCGATCCGTTCCAGCTGAGCTGGGAGTGTGAGCTTGTCCGAGACACGGTCACCCATGACCGCTCCGTCGGCTCATTCCGCTCGCAGCGCTTCGAGTCCCTCGTCGACGCTGGGAAAGATCTCGAGCAGCCGGTTGGTTCGGGTCAGCTCGAACACGCGACCGACGCCTGCTGCCGGTCCAGCGAGCACGAACTTGGCACCGGCATCGGCGGCGCGCCGGTGGGCGGATACGAACACCCCTACACCGGAGCTGTCGACCAGCGTCACATCGCTAAGATCGACCAGCACTCGTGCTGAGGGACCGTCGATCTGCTGGCCCAGCAGGTCGCGTAGCTCCAACGCCTGGCTCACGTCAGTCGGCCCCTCCAGGCGCACTACCTTGATGCCGTTGTCCTGTTCCAGGGAGTAACGCATTGGTGATCGGTGAGCTTCAGTCCCTCGGGATTTGGAGCCCCCCGTCGAAACGCCCGTGCGGGAGTCTCCCTATCGAAGGCTATCGTCTCAGGTGGGCCATTACTTGAGTTGAGTCCGTCTTGAGCAGCCGCGTCGCGGCGTCGGCTACGGCGGGGTCAAACTGAGTTCCTCGCCGAGCCCCGATCTCCTCCACCAGCCGGGCCGGCTCCCAGGCCTCCCGGACCGGAGTGTCGGTGGTCATCTCGACCATGAACTCGGCCAGGGCCAGAGCGCGACCGCTGACCGGGATGTGATCGCCGGCCACGCCGCGCGGGAATCCCCATCCGTCATGCCACTCGTGATGGGTGGCCACCGCCGCGATCAGATCCGAATCCACGGGCAGATGCTCGATCAAGCTGGCTCCCACGGTCGGGTGCTCGATGTCTGACTCGGCGGCACCCTCGGCTGCCCCCACCGCAGCCAGCCCGACGTCGTGAATCAGGCCTGCGGTCTCGATCGCATCGAGCCGCTGACCCGGCAGGCCGAGCTCCGCGCCCAGCGTCCGGGCCAACTCGGCCACCCGCTGATGGTGGTCGGCGGTCTGCGGGGTGCGAGCGTCGAGCGCCCGGGCCAGGGCCTTCAGCGTGTCTATGTACCGCTCGGCGAACTCGTGGAACACCCGCTGGTTGTGGAGCATCAGCCGGATCTGGTCGGCGAACACCGCGCACAGCTCGAGCCCGTTTTCGTCGAATGTGCCCGCGCTGCCGAAGTTCACCAGCGCGAAGATCCCCAGCGCCTCTCCCTGCTCCATCAGCGGTACGGCCAGAAGCGACTTGATCCCCACCCGGGCCGCGGCCTCGAAGTCGGCCAGGGCCAGCGCGCCGCCGAACTCAGCCACCGACCAGTCGAACATGCCGCCCTGGGGGGAGAGGTCGACGGCTTGCTCGAAGTCGTCGGGCATGCCGGCGCTGGCTCTGACCTCGAGCTCCCCGCTGTCGTCGCGCTGGATGGCCACGAACCCGGCGTCGGTCTGGGTGCTGGAGAGCGCCATGTCCAGCAGCAGCTGGGTGAAGCGGTTGGCGTCCATCGACGAGCCGGCCAGGCGCTCCTGGGCTTCCAGGCGAGCCGTGGCGTCGACGAGTCGCAGGTGGACCGACTCGGCGGCGATCGCCTGTTGCACGGCGAAGGCGGCGGGCTGCCGCAGGCCGTCGAGCTTGGCCCGCTGTGAGCGTCCCAGCCTCCGGCGCCCCAGAGGGCCGGTGAACACGACTGCAACCAGCGAGCCTTCGGGGTCGTGCAGGGCCAGGGCCCGCATCGGCCCCAACGGCGTCTGGACGGTGCGGTCGGATTCGTCCTCGGGCCCGCGTGGCAGCTCCAGGGAAGCGGTGGGAGAGCTCCACCCGGCCCCGCCCATCAGCTCGGCATCCCCGGCCACCATCACGTCTTCTTCCTGAGCTCGCTCGGGTGCCTGGCCGCGGGTTCGCTCCAGGCGTAGGCGGCGGCCGCTGGCGTCAGGCAGGTACAGACTGCTCAGAGGATGCCCCGTAGCCCGGCCCACCGCCTCCATCACCCGGTCCAGTCGGCTCTCGTAGTGCTCGGGGGCCAGGATCTCGGCCACCACTGACCAATCTGACCCGGAGTGACGAAGGGGCACGGGCAGCTACCCGCTGAGGCGCAACGCCACCAGCGTGACGTCGTCGCGCTGAGGCTGTCCGTCGGTGTGGCCTTCGACCGCTTCCAGGACGCTGTCGATCAGCTCAGCCGGCGTGGCTCCGTCGCTGCCGGCCAGGAGCTCGCTCAGCCGCTCATCGCCGAACTGATCCTGCTCGGGGTCGGCTGCCTCCACCACGCCATCGGTGTAGAGCAGCAGCAGGTCACCGGGACCGAGTTCGGTCGACGCCTCCTCGTAGCCGCCGTCCTCCAGGATCCCCAGGGTCACGCCGTCGGTGTCGAGCTCCTGGACCGAGCCGTCGCTGGCCCGGCGCAGCAGAGGGTGGTTGTGCCCGGCGTTGGCGAACTCCAGCTTGCGCTGGCGCGGGTCATACACGGCGCAGAACGCGGTGATGAACAGCTCGGCGTTCACCAGGTCGGCAAACAGCGTCCGGTTGGTGGCGTCGAGCAGCTTGGCCGGTCCGGGGGCGTGGCCGATCTCCCGCCGCAGGATGCTGCGGGCCATGGCCATCAACAAGGCCGAGCTCATGCTGTGCCCGGCCACGTCGGCCACCAGCAGGACGAGCCGGCCGTCGGCGTCGAGCAGGTAGTCGAAGTAGTCGCCGCCCACGTTGGCGGCCGGAACGCACTGCCCGGCCAGCTCGATCCCTGGCAGCTCGGGCGGCGCGGTGGGCAGGAGTCCCCGCTGGACGCTGGCCGCCAGGTCCACCTCGGCCTGAATGGCTTGCTGCTGCTGCTTGACCCGGCGATGCACCGCGGTCACCCGCGAGGCGGCGATCAGCCGCATCTCGAGATCCTGACCGTCCAGTGGCTTGGTCAGGAAGTCGTCCACCCCCGATTGCATGGCCCGCAGGACGTGGGTCTTGTCCTCGAGCGCGGTCAGCATGATGAAGTAGGTGTAGGGAGCGTCGGGGTCCTCGCGGATCCGCCGGCACAGGGCGTCCCCGTCCATCCCGGGCATCAGCCAGTCGCTGACCACGACCTCGGGATGGTGCTGCTGGTAGAACTCCCACGCCTCGGTCCCGTCGACCGCCGAGATGCACTCGTGGCCGTCGGCCTCGATGGCCCGCCGGAGCAGAAAACGCGCGGCGGCGTCGTCTTCGGCAACGAGCACCCGCATCCGACGCCAGGATACCGACACCGGAGCACCCCTCTCCTCAGCCCGTGAGTCCTCAAACGCCTCTCGGAACGCGGCCACCACCTGAGGATCGAACTGGGTGCCGGCTCCCGCCTCCAGCTCCTTCATGGCGGCTGGTGCGCTGAGCGCTTCCCGGTAGGCCCGGTCGGAAGTCATGTCCTGGAAGGCGCTGCACACGAAGATGACTCGACTGCCCAGGGGGATATCGGTGCCGGACAGGCCGTCGGGATAGCCGTCGCCGTCCCAGCGCTCGTGACTCGACCGCACGAGCTTGCCCACCTCCTCCATGCCGAAGTTGGCCGCCAGTAGCCGCTCACCCACCAGCGTGTGCAGGCGGACGAAGCGCCATTCGGCATCGGCCAGCTGCCCCGAGCGGGCCAGCACGGCTGCGGGGATTGCCATGTTGCCCACGTCCCGGAGCTGGGCGCCCACCTCGAGGTGCTCCAGCACCTCGCCGGTCAGGGCCAGCCTCCGACCCGCGCTGGTGGCCAGCCCGGCTACGTCGTAACGCGGACGGGAGAACCGGAGGATCTGAAATGGGTCATCGGGAATGTCGTGTCCAGCCGTCACCGCCTCCGGCGTCCGCCGCGGGCTGGAGCGGTGCGACTGAGCGCGGCGGTCGGCCAGCTTCATGGCCTCGCTGTAGCTCGTGGCCTCGGTCGGCAGGGCGGCCAGCCCGTGCGAGCACCAGATCACGAAGCCGTCTCCCACTTCCGCCAGCGCCGCCTCGCCCGCCACCAGGACCTCGTCGGCGATGTGAGCCGGGCCGTCCACCAGTACGGCGAACTCCCCTCCCCGCACTCGGTAGACCGCGCCCCGGGCGCCCACGGCGTCGGTGAGCTTCCGGGCCAGCCAGGCGATCAGCGCGTCGCCACAGGCGTAGCCGTAGGAGTCGTTGTACTTCTTGAGCCCCTCCAGCATGAGCAGCAGCAGCGTCACGTGGGTGGTGGCGGCCCCACCGGTGAGCTTGTCCGTGAGGTCCGCCTGGAGCCGGAGTCCGTTGCGCAGCCCGGTCAGCTGGTCGTAGAGCCCGGGAGCCTCCGCGGCCAGGGCGAGCGAGCCGCCGGCCAGCAGCGTCCAGGCCACCACGGCCCCCACGATGGCCAGGGCGGCGAGTCCGGGGGCGGCCACGGACCAGGCGCTGGCGTGCGCCGCCGCGGCGCCGAGCAGTGCGCCGACGCCCACGCCGACAACCGCCATCGCTCCCCACAGAGCGACCCGTAGCCGCCTCATGGCGGTGCTCTCCCGCTCCTCGCGACCGGTTCTGGGCAACCGCTCAAGTGTATGGTGCGCCCATGTCAGTCACCGTGGTTGGATCGATCGCGTTCGACGCGGTCACTACGCCGTTTGGCAGCCGCGAGCGAATGCTCGGCGGCTCCGCGGTCCACTTTGCCCTGGCCGCATCGTTCTTCGACGAGGTCCACGTGGTCGGTCCGGTCGGCGACGATTTTGGTCAGGCCGAGCTGGAGATCCTGCACGCCCGCGCAATCAGCACGGACGACGTGGAGCGGGTCGAGGGCGGCCAGACGTTCTTCTGGCGCGGCGAGTACGGCTGGGATCTGAACCAGCGGACGACGCTGGACACGCAGCTGGGGGTGTTCGCCGATTTCGAGCCCAAGCTGTCGGAGGCCTCACGCACGGCCGACGTGCTGTTCCTGGCCAACATCCAGCCTGAGCTCCAGCGCCGCGTGCGCGAGCAGTGTCCCGACGCTCGGTTTGCAGCCATGGACTCGATGAACCTGTGGATCGAGACGACCCGCGAGGCGCTAATCGAGACCATGGGCGATGTCGACTGCCTGATGGTCAACGACGACGAGCTGCG
Organism: Solirubrobacteraceae bacterium; assembly: GCA_035938755.1. Taxonomy (GTDB): domain Bacteria; phylum Actinomycetota; class Thermoleophilia; order Solirubrobacterales; family Solirubrobacteraceae; genus Palsa-465. The sequence goes on from DASZGO010000187.1 coordinate 11,565, forward strand.
CGAGCTGACCGGCGAGCCAAACCTCTTGCGGGCGGCCCGCCAGGTCCGGGACTGGGGTCCCCGGGTCGTGGTGGCCAAGCAGGGCGCGTACGGCGCCGCGATGATCACCGACGAGGGCTTCTTCGCCTTGCCCGCGTTCCCGCTGGAGGAGGTGGTCGACCCGACCGGCGCCGGGGACTGCTTCGCCGGCGGGTTCATGGGTTACGTGGCCGCCCACCCGGAGGCTCCGCTGGACCACGAGCTCCTGAGCTCGGCCATGGCTTACGGGACCGCGCTGGCCTCGTTCAACGTGGAGGAGTTCGGCACCGAGCGCGTGGCGCGGCTGACCAGCGAGGAGATCTCAGAACGAGTGTCGGTGCTCCGTGGCTGCACGCAGTTCTTGGAGCGGCCGGTAGCGCTTCGGGGGTGAGTCGGGCGGGCGGGCGGGGGGTGACACGCGCGCGCGATCGGGGTAGGATCAGCGGGCCGTGACCTGGGGATTCATCTGGTTGATGTTGGCGCTGAAGATTCCGCTGGTCGGGCTGATCTGCCTGGTCTGGTGGGCGGTCAAGCAGAAGCCGGACGATGAGTCGTCCTCACGCGATGACGACGGCGGGATCAAGCGCCACCGGCCCCATCCCCGGAAGCCGTTCCCCCGGCGCCCGCGGCGCGGCCCGCACGGCGATCCCGTGCCGCTGCCGCCGGCCCGTGTGCGCACGGTTCGAGCGCGGGCCCGCAGCCTGGGGCACTAGCGCTCGGGGGTCTAGCCGACGCCGCCGTTTGGACCGTTGGGGTAGTACCGGCGTTAGTCCTGCTGGGGGAAGTTCAGGTAGTAGCGCGACGGGGTGGGTCCGCGCTGACCCTTGTATTTCGACTTGGCCGCGTCGCTGCCGTAGGGGGCATCGGCCGGACCGGTCATTTGCAGGAAGGAGATTTGGCCGATCTTCATGCCGGGATAGATCGCAATCGGTAGGTTCGCCACGTTCGAGAGCTCGAGCGTGAGGTGGCCGTCCCA
>DASZGO010000188.1:0-10947 GCA_035938755.1 Solirubrobacteraceae bacterium
CCGGCAGAGCGGGGTCCGCGTGTTGGTGGTGCGCCCCGGGTTCGTTACCACCCGGATGACCGCCGGCCTGGAGGTGGCGCCCATGGCCACCACCGCCGAGGCCGTGGCCGAGGCGACCGTAGCGGCGCTGGGTACCGGCGCGCACACTGTGTGGGTTCCGTCTCGCCTGCGACTGGTGTTCTCGGTGCTGCGCCATCTCCCCCGAGCGATCTTCCGGAGGCTTCCCATATGAGTCGACGCCGCGCGTTGCTGTTCGACTTCGGCGTGGCCGTGCTCGCGGCCGTCTTGGTGGTGGTCCTGAGCCCGGGCCTGGCCCTGGTGGGGGTGATCGCGCTGGTGGCCTTCATCTTGATTCTCCTGAGCCTGTTCTTCGGGTGGGCGTGGGGTCGGCTCCGGCCCGGGCACCGCGACCCCGTGGAGCAGGTCAGGCGGCTGCGCCGCAGCGAGGAGGTCCAGCCCGTGCGGCGCCGGCCGGCCCAGACGAGCCGCCGCCGGCCTCCCCGCGCGCCGCGCTAGCTCGACCGCGCCTCGAACGCGAAGAAGTCCCGGCTCCACGGCGTCAGGAACCGCCCGGGGATGCCCTGCTGGTCGGGGAGGGCGGGCAGGGCGTGGGGCGTGCCGTCGTGCTGATTGTGGGCGAAGACGTATCCGGCGACCCATGCCGGGTTGATGTCGAGCTCCACCGCGCGCTGCACGTGGGCCGACACCAGCGCCTGCGCCAGGTGGGAGACGGTGAGGTGCTCGCCGGCGGCCCAGACCAGGGATCCGTCGCTGGTGATGCCGAGCGCGGCGCGGGCCGGATCAGCGACGCCGCCCAGCGTGGCTCCCCAGCAGCTCTGGCAGTCCGTATTGCTGGCCGGCTGACCGTGATCGACCAGCAGCTGCAGGTTCTGGCGCACCGACTCGACATGCTGCCCCGGCGCCGGGACTCCGTGGTGCCAGCTCCCAATGTCGGTGTGGCCGTCGGAGTAGGTGACGATCGAGCCCAGGCCGTCCTGCAGCGGCACGGCCACCCGGCCGGACGCCTCAAAACCACCGGCGCCGACGTTCAGGCGGAAGCCGCCGTTGATTGCCGCCACCGCCAGCTTGGCCTCGGTCCCGGCGATGGCCGGCCCGAACTGCCAGCCGCTGGTGCCGGGGTCGACCGTTCCGGCGTGCAGCCTCAACCTCACCCGCTGCTGGTCGAACGACAGCAGCGTGACGGTCGGGTCCGGACGGGCGATCTTGGCCGCCGGCTGGCCCTGCCACAGGACCACGGGGACGAAGTGGGACTTGGCCGAACTCAGCGCGCCGGGGACGAGGAGCGGGTACTTGGGCGGAGGCGGGGGCTTGGGCTTGGGCGGCGGCGCGGGGGTCGACAGAGCCGTGGGAGCCTGCGCCGGGCTGGGGCGCGCCAGCACCGTCGCCGCCGGGCTCGGGCCCCCGCCGCCACCACAGCCCGAGGCCAGTAGCGCGAGCACAGCCGCGCCGAAGAGGGGGAGAACTAGGCGAATAGCTTGGGCGTGCGCAGCAGCATTCGCAGCCGCCCGCTGGGTCGAATCTTGCCCGTGAGCACCGCCCGCACCGGGTCCTTGCGCCCCGCGGTCACATCCAGCCAGTCCTGCAGCCGGCACCGGAACACCAAGTCGGGATGCTCGGCCCGCCCGGGCTGGACCGAGGCAGTCCCGTGCTCCACCCTCAGCTGCCACGGCTCGGCGTCGCTGAACTCCCACTGGATGGTGGCGTCGGGGGCCAGCGCCGTGTCGAACTGACGGCGCAACCCGTCGAACAGCAGCGCCGTGATCTCAGGATCGATCCGGGCCGGTCCGTTGGGAGCGCCGAGATAGCCGGCCCGCAGCATGGCCAGGCCGCGCCGCGCCCGCTCGTCCGGCGGCAGGTCGAACGGGAGCCCGAGGCGCATGCTCAGCGGGTCCAGGCCGGCGGCCCGCAGCCGTCCCTCGAGCGCGTCGGCGCCGTAGGCGAAGATCTCCTCCAGCGTGAACCCGAACGCCTCGACGTAGCGTTCGTCCCAGCCGGGCGGCACGAACACGGCCGCGGTGTAGGGGAGGATCTCGCGCAGCAGCTCCTCGACCGCAGCCACGCACTCCGGGTCCTCACGGACCAGGTCGGCGATCATCTTCACCCCGAACGCGATGTGCCGCTGCTCGTCACGGGAAACGTTGTGGATCCCCGCGCGGAATCCCGGCAGCACGTCGCGCCGCTTCAGGGACTCCTCGATCAGATGCTGGCCCGGCTGAGCCAGCGAGGCCTCGACCACCAGGTGATACAGCGTGATCGCCTGGGCCAGCTTGGGCTTTGACCGGTCCCGGCGGAGCTCGTCGGCCATCTTGTCCAGCCGACCGAACACCTGCTTGAACCCCCAGGTCAGCTCGGGCGCGGTGGCGCTGAGCGAGGACGCGGTGTCGCTGCCGGTGTCGGCCACCTCACGCATGAACCGGGCAAACAGCACCGCGTGGCGGACCTCGTCCACCTGCTGCGTGGCCAGGAAGTACTTCTGCTCTTCCTTGGGCGCGGCGTCGATATACGGCGACAGGTTGTCGGCCACCGAGTCCTCGCCGTGGAAGAACATCGCGTACGTCCACAGCGTGGCCCGGCGCTCCAGCTCGGTGAACTGCGAGCGCCACTGCTCACGGTCGGTGGCGAAGTCGATGGCCGCCGCGCTCCAGTTGCCCTGCTCCCAGCGCTCGTACAGGTCCTGATAGCTCACCTGATCGGCGGCGATCTGCTTGGGCGCGACGGTGGCCGTCATGGCTTCAGTTTTGCATCCGTGAGGACGCTGGCCGTGAGGATTCCCATAATCGTCTGCGCGGCCACTGGTCGGAGCTTGCTCAAATCCCGCCCATGTTCGGAGGCGCTGACGATCAGCTCGCGCAAGCCGCCGACGATGATGATGGCCTGGTCCTTGGACAGCGGACCGGCTCCCAGCTGAGGCTGCTTTCGCCGTCCCGACTCGACCAGGCTGACCAGGAGGTCGGCGAACCGCTCGATCCCCCAACGCTGACGCGTGGTGCCCTCCTCGCCCAGGGCCGGGAGCTCCCGGGAGAAGCTCCACCACAGTCGGGGGCGAGCCGCCAGGACGCCGAACCAGGCCTCCAGCGCGCGGTTGACCTGCCGCTCCCACGGGTCCTCGGATGAGACGGCGGCGGCCACCGCCCCCATCATCTCTTCCTGGGCCCAGTCGAACAGGGCGAGGAAGCAGGCATCACGATCGGCGAAGTTCTCGTAGAAGCTGCGTCGTGAGGTCCGGGCGATCCGGACCACGTCGCCCACGAATGTCTCGCGGTAGCCCTTGTCCTCGATCGACTGGGCCATCGCGTCCAGCAGCCGTTCACGGTGGCCCGGAGTCTGGGCGGTCGCGGTTGCGGTCGCTGACATGGCTCGATTACGGCGCGAGTTTGCGCTCGACGATCACTCGGCCGCCGCGGCCGGGGATCATCGTCACGTTGCGCTGACGCGGGCGCTCGGGCCGGGCCGACGGGGCACGGAGGTCGGTGCGCCGGGCGATCGCCCGCAGCACCACCTTCTGCTCGGCCATGGCCAGCGCAGCGCCCAGACAGCGCCGCACGCCGCCGCCGAACGGAATCCACGTGTACGTCCCGGGCTTGCGGACCGCCAGCCGACCACGGACTTCGCCCGCGGTGCCGGGCTCGCCCGAACGGTCCGCGCCCGGGTCGTCCTGCTGCTTTACGCCCACGAACCGCTCGGGCCGGAAGGCGAAGGGCTCGGGATACACGTCCTCACGATGATGGAGCGCGTTGATGCTCATGGCCACGGGCGTCTGGGCTGGCACCACGTACTCGCCCAGCTGCCACGGCCGCTTGACCTTGCGCACAACGATCGGGATGACGGGCCGCACCCGCATCCCCTCGTACACGGTGGCCTCAACGTAGTCGTCGGCGCCCTCGTCGTCGGAGCGCACGATCTCCCGCAGCTTGTCGTACGCGGCCGGGCTGCGCACGAGCCGCTCGAACGTCCAGGCCAATGAGTTGGCGGTGGTCTCGTGCCCGGCCAGCACCAGCGACATCAGCTCGTCACGGACGTGGCGGTCAGACAGCTGCTGCCCGTCCTCGTCGCGAGCCGCGAGCAGTAGCGACAGCACGTCGGCCTGCTCGTCGAGGCCTCCGGCCGCGCGGCGAGCCCGGATCGCGGCGTATAGCTGTTCGTCGATCGGCCTCAGGGCCAGACGCATGGGCCCGCGGGGCTCCGGCCGGCGCAGGTTCTGCAGATCGACCAGCTGCCAGATCGGCCGGGTGGTCATCCGCAGCAGCTTGCGGAAGGTCTCGCGCATCTGGAACTCGTGGGTTCCCGGCGCCGGCGGGCCGTCAACACCGAAGACGCCGCTCATGATCACGTCGAGCGTCACCGCCTGCATGCGCCGAGCCAGCGAGAACGGCCGGCCGACCTCCCAGCGGTCGATCTCCCGCTCGGCTATGTCGGCGATCTGCTCGACGTAGCGCTGGACGGCCTCACCGTGAAACGGCGGCAGCAGCAGCTTGCGCTCACGCATGTGGCGGTCGCCGATCATGGTGAGGATCGAGTTCGGTCCCAGGATGGGCCGCAGCGGCGACTCGCTGGTCAGGGTCTCCGCGTCCTGGAACTTGGCCTTGAACAGCGACTCCACGTGGTCCGGATGGCAGGTCACGACGAACGGCTCGTCGCGGGACAGGATGTTGATCTGCCACACGTCTCCGAACCGGTGCCGCGGGGCCATGTTGAACTCCATGGGCCGGGCGCCGAAGGTCAACGTCTGGACGATTCGGGGTCCCCTGACTGCGGGCGGCCGGCGGATCGGGGTGCCGGGGTCTACGGGACCGGCGGGGCTTGCGGCGACGGCTGATTCAGGGGCTGGGGCGGGGCTTGAGGATACGGTTACGGTGGCCATGGTACGTCAGTGTACCAGCCCCCGGCCGGCGGGCACCCGGCTAGCTCTGCAACTTGGGCGAGCGCCAGGGAACCCGCAGCCGGCGGCCGATCTCCTCGGCCAGCTCGGCCATGGGAAACCGCTCCTGCTCCAGGCTGTCCCGGTCACGCAGGGTGACCGTGCGGTCCTCCAGCGACTGGTGGTCCACCGTGACCGCCCACGGCGTTCCGATCTCGTCCTGGCGGCGATAGCGGCGGCCGATCGCCCCGCCTTCGTCGTACTCGGCCTGCACCAGCTCCCGCAGCTCGCGAAAGATCTCGCCCGCCAGCTCAGGCTGGCCGTCCTTGCGGACCAGGGGCAGGACCGCGACCTTCACCGGCGCCAGCGCCGGGTGCAGCCGGAGCACGGTGCGGCCCTCACCCCCGACCTCATCCTCGTCGTAGGCGTCGACCATGAAGGCCAGCAGGGCCCGGTCGGCGCCGGCCGCCGGCTCGATCACGTGCGGCACGTAGCGTTCGCCCGTGGCCGTGTCGACGTACTCGAGCTTCTGCCCCGAGTGCTGGGCGTGGGCGCTCAGGTCGAAGTCGCCGCGGTTGGCGATTCCCTCCACTTCCGACCACCCGATCGGAAACTCGTACTCCACGTCGGACGTGGCGCTCGAGTAGTGCGAGAGCTCGTCCGGATCGTGCGGGCGCAGCTGCAGGTGGTCGGGTCGGATGCCCAGGTTCACGTACCAGTTCATCCGCTGCTCCAGCCAGTGCTCGAACCACCTGGGGGCCTCATCCGGCGGGACGAAGAACTCCATCTCCATCTGCTCAAACTCGCGCGTGCGGAAGATGAAGTTGCCGGTGGTGATCTCGTTGCGGAAGCTCTTACCGATCTGGGCGATTCCGAACGGCGGCTTCTTGCGCCCGAATTGGAGGTAGTTCTTGAAGTTGAGGAAGATGCCCTGCGCGGTCTCGGGACGCAGGTAGACGGTCGAGCCCTCCTCCTTGACCGGGCCGATCGTGGTCTCGAACATCAGGTTGAAGTCGCGAGCCTCGGTCAGGTCGCAGTCCGGGGTCTCGCCGGGGTGCTTGGACGGCTTGCGCCCGCAGGCCGACTGCTCCAGCTGATCGGCGCGGAACCGCAGCTTGCAGGTCCGGCAGTCGATCAGCGGGTCGGTGAACCCGGCCAGGTGGCCGCTGGCCACCCAGGTCTCCGGGTGCTGGATGATCGCCGAGTCCAGCGCCAGGATGTCGTCGCGGTCCCGGAGCATGGCTCGCCACCACTCGGCCTTGACGTTGTTCTTGAGCAGCACGCCATAGTGGCCGTAGTCGTAGCTCGAACCCAGCCCGCCGTAGATCTCGCTGGACGGGAAGATGAACCCGCGGCGCTTGCACAGCGAGACGATCTTGTCCATGGTCACCACGTCGTCGGTCACGGTGGCGGATGCTATACACGGGCTCGGGGCGGCCAGACCCACGGCTATTCTTGCCCCACATGCCGACCTACGAATACCGCTGCGAGAACGGCCACACGTTCGAGGTGACCCAGCGGATGAGCGACGAGCCGCTGACCGTCTGCCAGGTGTGCGGGGCCCCGGTGCAGCGGGTGTTTCATCCGGTGGCGGTGCACTTCAAGGGCTCCGGCTTCTACAACACCGACTACGGCACCCGCAACCGCGCGCGGGAGAAGGCCGAGACCGAGAAGGCCTCCAGTAAGGATTCGGCCAAGAGCGAGGGCACGGGCAAGTCGGACAAGACAGACAAGTCAGACAAGAAGCCCGAGTCCAAGACGGCGTCGGCGTCTGACTCGAAACCCGCCAGCTCGAGCTAGCCCACGGGAACCGGCCGGCCGGCGATCCTATCCGTTCATTAGCTTTGTCACGGCGGAGTGAAGGTCGGCGGGTGAGGCCTCCAGATCCGACAACGAGCCGGGGACCGGGCCCACCTTCAGCACCTGCGGGGGCGCGGAGCCGCCGATCTCCGAGGCCGCGAAAAGCGTCAGCAGGGTCGGGCCACCCATGTCGGTGCGCAGCACCTTTGGCGCGTCCCACGAGGCAATCGGCAGCCGGGGGAAGGTGAACGGAGACAGGAGCTGGCCCTTGATCGCATTGAGGATCTGTTGCTGGTGCTGGACCCGCAGCAGGTCCCCGAGCCGGCCCGCCGCCGGATCGCACGGGTTCTCACGCGCCCGCGCGTAGATCAGCGCTTGCTGGCCGTTGAGGTGATTGTCGCCCGCCGGAAGGTTGAGTGTGAAGCCGCCGTTGCTGACCCCGCCGCTGATGTTCGCGCACAGCTTGGGTGTGGTCACGCCGACCCCGCCGATGGCGTCGATGAACTGCGGAAACGCGGCCAGGTTGACGACGATTACGTGGTTGATCTTCACCCCGGTGAACTGCTCGACGGTCCGGATGGCCAGCGCGGGTCCGCCGAACGCGTAGGCGGCGTTGATCTTGGTGCGACCGTGGCCCGGGATGTCGGCCACGGTGTCCCGGGGAATCGACAGCCGCCGTGAGCTGCCCCCGCCGATTCGCCACAGCATGATGGTGTCGCTGCGGCTGCCCGCGTCGTTGGTGTTGGCGCCGGGCTCCTTGGACCCGATCCCGGTGGCCGGCCGCTGGTCGGTCCCCAGGATCAGGATCGTGTCGGTCCCGGTCAGCATGTTGGGGCCGCCGGTCAGGGCGTTGCCGGCCGAGCTGGGGAGGTTGCCCGTCTGGATTTGGGCGCTGATCACGAACAGAATCACGCTGAGCAGCAGCCAGCCGACAATGAACAGGGCGACCCATTTGATCACCCGGAGGACCGTGATCGGTTTGCGCTCGCCGGGGTCCTTGCGCCGCCCGAACCACCGCCGGCCACCGTCGCCCGGCGGCTGGCCGCCTACGCCCGCTTCCTCCTCGCCGCGCAGGATCGAGCGCAGCCGGCGCGGGCCGGCGCGGTAGACCTTGTAGGGGCGATTTTGAAGGTCGCTGGGCATCTGTCCATATAGTGACGCCATGCCCGGCCGACGCACCATCGGCGTCGACATGGGGGGATCGAAGCTCCTCGCCGGTGCGGTAGACGCGGAGCTCTCGGTCCATCACCGCTCCCAGCGAACACTGGTCGGGTTGGACCAGGCCGCCGTGCTCGACGCCGCGGTGGAGGCCGTGGCGGAGGTACGCGAAGCTAGCAAAGAGGACGTTTCGGCTGTGGGATTTGGCATTCCGAGCCTGATCGACCAACGCACGGGTCGCTCGGTGATCTCGGTTCACCTGCCGCTCGAGGATGTGCAGTTCGGCGATCTGATGGCCGAGCGGCTGGGCCTGCCCGTGTTCGTGGACAACGACGGCAACCTGGCCGCGCTGGGTGAGCACCGGGCGGGTGCGGCGGCCGGGAGCCGGAACGCGGTGGTCCTGACCATCGGGACCGGCATCGGCGGAGGGCTAATCCTGGATGGGCAGCTGTATCGCGGTGCAGTGGGAGCGGCCGGCGAGCTGGGCCACATGGTGATCGACTACCAGGGGCAGCCGTGTCACGGCGGCTGCCCCAACCGAGGCTGCGCGGAGGTTCTGGCCTCCGGCACCGCGCTGGCCCGTGAGGCGGTACGGCTGGCGGCCGAGCGCCCGGAATCCGGCCTGGCCGCGGCCGCGGAGGAGGGGTATGCCCTGGCTGGGCCGCTGGTCACCGAGCTGGCCCACGATGGCGATGCCGCGGCCCTCGAGGCACTGGAGCTGATCGGGAGCCGGCTCGGCGTGGCCATCGCCAACTTGGTCAACGTCTTCAATCCCCAGGTGGTGGTGGTCGGCGGGGGGGTGATGGCCGCGGGCGAGCTCCTGCTGGAGCCGGCGCGCGCCGTGGTGGCGGAGCGAGCCCTGCGCCCGTCGCGGGATGAGGTGAGGATCGTTGCGGCTGAGCTAGGGATCGAGGCCGGCATGGTGGGAGCGGCCGCACTGGCCTTCGATGGCCTCCGGGAGCCGGCCAGTTGAGCGGGCGCCTGGTCGTCTGCCCGACCCCGATCGGCAACCTGGAGGACATCACCCTGCGCACGCTGGCGGCCCTGCGCGAGGCCGACGTGGTGGCCTGCGAGGACACCCGACGCACGCGAGTCCTGCTCGACCGCTACGGCGTGAGCGCCAGCCTGATCAGCTTCCACGAGCACAACGAGCGCCAGCGCACGCCGGAGCTGGTGGCCCGGATGCAGGACGGCGCGGTCGTGGCGCTGGTGTCAGACGCCGGCATGCCGCTGGTCTCGGACCCCGGCTTCCTTCTGGTCCGGGCGTGCGTGGCCGGCGGGCTGGCGGTCGAGGTGCTGCCCGGGCCCACGGCCGTCGTGGCCGCGCTCGTGGCCAGCGCGCTGCCGGTGGATCACTGGCGGTTTGCCGGCTTCCTGCCCCGCAAGCGGACCGAGCTTGAGCGGGAGCTGCGAGCGCCGGAGACCGTGGTGGCGTTTGAGTCCCCCCGCCGCGTGGCCGCGACCCTGGGCGTGCTGGCGGTGGTCGATCCCGAGCGTCCGGTGGCCGTGTGCCGGGAGCTGACGAAGATCCACGAGGAGGTGGTGCGGGGGAGCGCGGCCGAGCTGGCCGAGCGCTACGCGGCCCAGGCGCCGCGCGGCGAGGTCGTGCTGGTCATCGGCGGCGCCGGGGACTCCCCGGGTCCCGAGCCGGCCCCCGCCGTGGCCGCGGTGCGTCGGCTGGTGGAGTCAGGAGCCAAGCCGCGGGTGGCGGCGGCGGTGGTGTCCGAGCTCACCGGTGTGCCGGCAAATAGGCTGTACAAGGCGCTCACGAACGTCGAGTAGCGACGTCGGCAGCCCGAACTTTGGCGCTGGAGGTAGCCCATACCGAATCGCGGCGCCAAAGTTCGCCCGCACAACAGCATGACCTTCTACATCACCACCCCCATCTACTACGTCAACGCGCAGCCCCACCTGGGCCACGCGTACACGACCATCGCCACCGACGTGCTGGCGCGGCACATGCGCCAGCGCGGCGAGGAGGTGTTCTTCCTCACCGGGACCGACGAGCACGGCGAGCCGGTGGCCGATGCCGCCCGCGCCCAGGGGCTGGAGCCCAAGCAGCTGGCCGACCGCAACGCCGAGCGCTTCAAGGCGTTGATGCCCCAGCTCAACGCCTCCAACGACTTCTTCATCCGCACCTCGGACCCCGAGCACGAGGCCAAGGTCCAGGAGGTGCTGCAGCGCGTCTACGACAACGGGTACGTGTACAAGGGGGTCTACGAGGGCTGGTACTGCCCCCGCTGCGCCGACTTCAAGGTTGAGAACGAGATCCTGGAGGGCAACCTGTGCCCGATCCACGAGATCCCGCTGACCCGGGAGAGCGAGGAGAACTACTTCTTCGCCCTGTCGAAGTTCCAGGAGCCGCTGGAGCGGCTCTACGCCGAGCAGCCTGACTTCGTGATGCCGGCCGAGCGGATGAACGAGGCAAGCGGATTCGTCAAGCAGGGGCTGCAGGACGTCTCGTTAACCCGCGCCCGGATGCACTGGGGCGTCGAGGTGCCCTGGGACCCCAGCCACGTCTTCTACGTGTGGTTCGACGCCCTGCTCAACTACTACACCGCGCTGTCCTACGCCCCCCCGCCGCCGGGGCTGGAGGGGGTCGATCTGGTCCAGGAGTTCTGGCCGGCCACCTTCCACATCATCGGCAAGGACATCCTGAAGTTCCACACGGTGTTCTGGCCCGCGCTGCTCATGGCCGCGGAGCTGGAGCTGCCCCATCACGTGTTCGTGCACGGCTTCCTGCTCGGGGCCGACGGCCGCAAGATGAGCAAGTCGCTGGGCAACGTGCTCGACCCGTTCGAGGTGATCGAGCAGTACGGGACCGACGCGCTCCGGTTCTACCTGATGCGCGACGTGCCGTTCGGCGCCGATGGCACGGTGGGCATGGACAACGTGCGGGCCCGCTACGACGCCGAGCTGGCCAACGAGTACGGCAACCTGGCCAGCCGCATCATCGCGATGGTGCAGCGCTACCGCGACGGGATCGTGCCCGACGTGGCCCGCGATCCGGCGCTGGAGGCGGAGCTCGAGGGGCTGCCGCAGGAGGTGGCGGCGCTGATGGATCGCGCCGAGCCCACCGAGGCGCTGGATCACATCTGGCAGCGGGTGCG
>DASZGO010000189.1:0-4751 GCA_035938755.1 Solirubrobacteraceae bacterium
CACCCGGTCGCCTCGACCGGTGGGGGCGCCGCCACTCCGACCGCGCCGGCGCCCGCGGCACCCAAGGTCTCCGATTCGAAGCTGCTCGGCCAGCGGATCATGGTCGGCTTGGACGGCACCAGTCCCAATCAAGCCCTGCTCGACGCGGTCCGGAACGGGCAGGTGGGGTCGGTGATCCTGTTCGCCGCCAACATCGTCGACCGACCCCAGATCACAGCGCTGACCAGCTCGCTGCAACGCGCCGCCCGGGGCGGGGGAAATCCACCCGTACTGATCGCCATCGATCAGGAAGGGGGTCAGGTCAAGCGATTCCCCTACGGGCCGCCATTTCTCTCGCCGCCGCAGATGGCTCAGCGCGGCAGCGTGTCTGAGGCCTACCGCCAGGGCGCAATGACCGGCGGCTACCTGCGGGCCCGCGGGATCGACTGGGACCTGGCTCCGGTGCTCGACGTGCCCACCTATCCCAATGCCTTCATCTGGCAGCAGGGGCGTGCGTTCTCGTTCGATTCGGGGGCCGTGGCCAGGTACGCGGGCGCGTTTGCCCGTGGCGTGCAATCGGCCGGGATCGCGGCCACCGGCAAGCATTTTCCGGGGGTCGGATCGGCTGCGGTGGACACCGACAACCAGCTAAACGAGCTGCACCCCACAGCCAGCCAGCGGCGCGGAGCCCTCGTGCCCTACCGATCCCTGATCGGACGTGGCCTGGACTCGGTGATGCTGTCCACCGCCGGCTTTCCCGCCTACGACAGCACCGGCCGGCCCACCGCTCTGTCCCCGACCATGATCCGCGGTCTACTGCGCGGCCGGCTGGGATTCCAGGGGGTGACGATCACCGACAGCCTCAACTCACCCACCGGGCACGACGAGATCACCGCAGGCGTCCTTGCGGCGCAGGCCGGTGCCGACGTCCTGTTATTCATCGACTCGGCTCCGGGCGAGCTCGGCTCGCTGCTGCGAGCGCTGCACGGCGGGCGGATCAGCCGCGCGGACGCTGTCGCTTCCTATGAGCGAATCGTCGCGCTCAAGCGCAAGATCGCCCGCTAACCGCGATGCCCCGGATCCCGTCGCTTCCCCGGGTTCCGGGACTGCCTGACCCACTGCGCCGCATCCGGCTGCCCAGCGACCTCGAGTCGGTGACCGCGGTGGGCTCAGAGGCGGATCCCGACGCCGCAGCCCTGCGCCCGGGCGGCGTGGAGCGGATCTGGTCAGCCGCAGTAGATCTCTATCGCAGCGGCGTCCACCCCGCGGTTCAGGTCTGCGTGCGCCGCGATGGCGCGGTTGTCCTCGACCGCGCGATCGGACACGCCCGCGGCAACGGCCCGGGTGACGACGAGGACGCGGAGCGGGTTCCGGCCACTCCGGCCACGCCGTTCCTGATCTATTCCGGCTCCAAGGCGATCACCGCGTTCGTGGTGCACATGCTCCACGAGCGCGGGGCGCTCAACATCGAGGACCAGGTGTGCCAGTACATCCCGGAGTACGAGCGGCACGGCAAAGCCGAGATCACCATCGCCCAGGTGCTCTCGCACCGGGCCGGAGTGCCCAACCTGCCCCGGGCCGCGTTTGACCTGGATCGGGTCGCCGATCGCGAGTTCATTCTGGAGCAGCTTCGCGACGCCAAGCCGTTTGCCAAGCCGGGTCGCTACCTGGCCTACCACGCGGTGTCCGGGGGGTTCATTCTGGCCGAGGTGGTGTATCGGGCCACTGGGAAGGACATCCACACCGTCCTGGCCGAGGAGATCCTCGCGCCGCTCGGCCTCCGGTGGAACAACTATGGCGTAGCCGCCGGGGATATCCCCCAGGTGGCGCTCAACTACGTGACCGGGCCCCCGACGGCGCCGCCGCTCTCCCAGCTACTGACCCGGGCCCTTGGCCTGGGGTTCGACGACCTCGTCGCGTCCAGCAACGACGAGCGGTTCCTGACCGCGGTCGTGCCGTCGGCCAACGTCGTGACGACGGCCCACGAGCTGTCGAGGTTCTATGAGATCTTCCGGTGCGGTGGCCGGCTGGATGACGTGCGCGTGATGAGCCCCGAGACAGTCCGCCACGCCTTGACCGAGCAGTCCCGGCTTGAGGTTGACCTATCGCTGGGGTTCCCCACCCGGTTCAGCTACGGACTGATGCTGGGCGCCCAGGTGCTCAGCCTGTACGGCCGGGACACCCAGCACGCGTTCGGCCATTTGGGGTTCACCAACATGCTGGCCTGGGCCGATCCCGAGCGGGGGCTGAGCTGCGCCGTGATGACCAACGGCAAGCCTGTGCTGTATCCCGAGATGCTCCGGTTCTACGCGCTCTGCCAGCGCATCACCACCGAGGCGCCCAAGGTCAGCGGATCGCAGATGGTGGTCTGGGACCCGCTCGCCGGCCGTCCGGGCGAGCGCTAGCTGCTGTGCGAGCCCGAGCGGGCGCGCGTCGAGCGGCTGCGCGACGAGTTCGACCGCCCGGTCGTGGACCGCGTCTGGGCGCTGCTGGCCCGGCGGCTGCTCCCAGTGCGCGAGCTGGAGCGGGCTCGGGTGGCGCTCCGGCGTCCGCTGCTGCGGCTGGTGCCTGCGCGCTGGTCACGCGGGATCTCCGCCCGCACTAGCTCCTTGACCAGCCGAGCCAGCTCGGCCTGAAGGAACTTGGCCATACGCTCCTCGTCGCGGCGGATCGCCTTGACCAGCTGGGCGGTCTCGCGGTCGCCCACCGCCTCGGCCAGCGTGAGGATGCGGGAGTAGATGGCGATCTCCACGTGCTCCTCGCGTAGCTCCTCCTGCGCGTTGCGCACGTGCGTCTCCGGCTGGCTGGCCACGGCGGCGCGGGCCGCGCCCACCTGACCCTTGACGGCGGCCACCGCCTTGCCGGCCACCTCGCCGACGGCCTCTGGCACCCCGCGGATGCTGGGACCAGCGTTGGCCGAGCCGCCCAGTTGCTTGATCCGGGAAGCAACCTGGCGCTTGTGGGCGCGCGTCTCGGTGAGGTGCTGCTGCAGGCGCTTCTTGTATGACCGCTTCTGGGTCAGCGCGATGTGCGCTGTGAGGTCAGCCTCCAGCTCGGCTTCCTTGGTGTGCGCCTCGTTCAGCCACTGGACCAGCTTCGTGTCCCGTGCGTTCAGGGTCTTCTCATCAGCCATGGTTTGTCTTCCTCTCAGCTCTGGGTTGGGGGCCGCCACCCGCGCCGTTTAATTGGCGCTCGGCGGCGGTGAGCACGCTTTGGCGCGCTCGATGAGTGCGTTCGTAAAGCTGCACCGCGCCGAGCTCGGCCGGGCCTGCCTGTTCCAAGCGCGCGACGATGTCCTGGGCCGTCATCCGCCCGTACTCCGGCCATGGCTCGTCGACGTGGATCTCAGCACCCGCGCCCGCTTCGGCGCCCGCCTCCGCAACCTCCTCCACCAACACGGCCTCAGCCGACACGTGAGCCGGCTCGGGCGCGGGCGCGACCGGGGGTCGCGGGGGGCTGGCCGGTGCGGGCGGCGTGCGCGGGCGCCGGATGGGCTCCGGTTCAGCCGCGGGCGTCGGAGCGCCTTCCGAGCGGTCTGGCCGGACGGCCATGACGACCTCCTCGGCCACGGCGCCGGTCAGGCGCAGCCCCTCCTGAGCCGTGTACAGCGACAGGCGCGCGACGCGCACACCGGCGCGCACGGGCAGCGTGATCAACTCGGTCAGCATCGCTCGGTACTACCCCGTGAGCCGAAAGGCAAGCGCCGACGGCCGGCTCGGCGCCCCCCGGGTTGGGGTTATGGTTGCCGGGTAGAGACGGAAGGAGAGAGCGGTGCAGCTAGATCCGAGGACCATCATCGGCGGCGGGCTCAAGCTCGCCGAGCGCTTGGGCGACGAGACCTACTTCGCTGCCCTGTGCATCCGCAGCGGGCTGGTGGGGATTGAGCCCCCGCACCGGATCGCCAAGCTGCTGCTGGCTTTCGAGCGCTACGGGATGCTCGGCGGCGCGATCAGCGTCGGAGCGGTTCGCCATGGTGATCGGCCGGCAGTGATCGACGAGCGAGGCGAGCTCAGCTACCGGGAGCTGGATGAGCGTGCCAACGCACTGGCCAACGCGTGGCGCGACGAGGGGCTGATGGCAGGCGAGGGCGTGGCCATTCTGGTTCGCAACCATCGGGGGTTCCTGGAGGCGCTGTTCGGGGCGGCCAAGTGTGGTGCGCGGATCATCCTGCTCAACACGTCCTTCGCCGGACCACAGATTGTTGAGGTGACCACGCGTGAGGGGACGGACCTGCTGGTCTACGACGATGAGTACGCGGACACGCTGGAGGGTGTGGACCCGCCGCGGGGACGGTGGCGGGCCTGGGCCGACGAGCCCGGACCCGACACGCTGGACGCGCTGATCGAAGCCGGCGACCCCAGCGCGCCACCCAAGCCCGACTCATCGGCCCGGATCACCATCCTGACCAGCGGGACCACCGGGACGCCCAAGGGCGCGCCGCGGGACGAGCCTCGATCCCTGGGCATCATCGGCGGGCTGCTGAGCAAGGTCCCGTTTCGGGCCCGGGAGGTGACCGAGCTGTGCGCGCCCATGTTCCACGCGCTCGGATTCGCCCAGGCCATGGTGGGCATCGGGCTGGGCTCCACGCTGGTGATCCAACGCCGGTTCGATCCGGAGGAGACGCTCGAGAGCATCGAGCGCCACCGCGCCACCGCGATGGTCATGGTGCCGGTCATGCTCCAGCGCACGCTGGAGCTCGGCGTCGAGGAGATCAAACGGCACGACACCTCGTCGCTGCGGATCATCTTCCTGTCTGGGTCGCAGCTGCCGGC
>DASZGO010000190.1:0-3643 GCA_035938755.1 Solirubrobacteraceae bacterium
GTGATGACGAGAGTCCGTTGCTCGATCGAGCCGAGTCGCTCGAGTGCATCGTGCGCGACCACCGCTGCGATCTGGCCGCGGTAGCCGTGATCGGGCTGCGCGTCGCGGCTCTTCTGGTCGATGAACGCGGCCAGCAATTGATACGTGCGCACGCTGAACTCCGAGCGTGTCGAGGACAGCAACGGCGTCACCAGCGAGCTGCGGCGTCGAGTAGGGACCGATGGGAGCGTCCGAACGGCCGCTGCCGCGGTTGTCATAGACGATTGTCGTGAAGCGCTCAATCAGGCCATCCGCGAACGGGAACCAGTCCGCGGACATCGCCGGGATCCCGGGCACGAGCAGCAACGCGGGCCCGTTACCGCGGCGCTCGTAATAGATCCGAGCGTCGTCAGAACATGCGAACGACACGTCCCGAATGCTCTCACGGCAACTGAGCGTCAGCACTGCGGCTGGTCAGAGCTGTCGTTCTGTGTTGCGAGTGCTAGCGGGACGGACGCGGGCGCGAATGCCGTCCGGACACGCTCGCGCACGAAGTCGCACGCCGCGTCGCCCAGAGGTAAGCGCGCCCGCGTCTCAAGGACGGCTCCGTGACGGGCTCCGCCTAACCGCCGGCCACGGCAGGCAGAATCGTCACCTCATCGCCCTCTGAGACCGGCGTCTGGAGGCCGTCCAGGAAGCGGATGTCCTCGCCGCCCACGTACACGTTGACGAACCGCCGCAGGCCCCCGTCCTCGGCGATCCGGCTGCGCAGCTCGCCATAGCGGTCATACAGCGCGTCCAGTACCTCGCCGACCGTTGAGCCGTCGACCTGGGCCGTGGCTTCGCCGTCGGTGGCCTCCCGCAGCTGGGTGGGGATCTTGACCGTCACCGACATCGCGCGGGCAGTGTAGTGCGACCCACGGCGCTGTCCTCAGGCGACCGCGGCGACTCGCTCGCGGGCGCTTTCGAACGACTCCAGGCTGGGCTCGATCTGCCAGGCCTCGAAGGTCCCGCGGGCGCAGTCGAGCGTCTTTAGCCCTTCGCCGGTGATGTAGGCCACCACCCGTTCGGAGCGATCGATGTCGCCGCGCTCAGCCAGCTTGGCCAGCGTGGCGATGGTCACGCCACCGGCCGCCTCGGTAAAGATGCCGGTGGTGTGCGCCAGCAGCTTGATGCCCTCACGGATCTCTGGGTCGGATACCGAGTCGACCGAGCCGCCGGTGCGTCGCGCCAGCTCGAGCGCGTACGGCCCGTCGGCCGGGTCGCCGATGGCCAGCGACTTGGCGATCGTGTCCGGCTTGACCGGCCGGCACACATCCAGGTCGGCCTGGAACGCGCTGGCCACGGGCGAGCATCCATCGGCCTGGGCTCCGTTGAACCGCGGCAGCTCGCCGTCGAGCAGCCCGACCTCGAGCCATTCCTCGAACCCGCGGGCGATCCGCGTGAACAGCGAGCCGGAGGCGACCGGGCAGACGACCCGGTCGGGCAGCTCGAACCCGAGCTGCTCGGCCGTCTCGAAGGCCAGCGTCTTGGAGCCCTCCGCGTAGTAGGGCCGGAGGTTGATGTTCACGAACGCCCACTCGTGCTCGCCCGAGAGCTCCGTGCACAGACGGTTGACCTGGTCGTAGTTGCCGTCCACCGCCACCAGGTTGGTGCCGTACACCCCCGTGGCGATGAGCTTCTGCTCCTCCAGGTTGGCCGGAACGAACACGTAGGACTCCAGGCCCGCGGCCGCGGCGTGCGCCGCCACCGCGTTGGCCAGGTTGCCGGTCGAGGCGCAGGCGATGGTCTGAAAACCGAGCTCGCGGGCCCGGGCCAGCGCCACCGAAACCACCCGATCCTTGAACGAGTGGGTGGGGTTGGCCGCGTCGTTCTTGATCCAAACTTCCTCCAGGCCCAGGGCCGCGGCCAGCCGGTCCACCCGGATCAGGGGCGTCAGCCCGGCTGGCAGGTGCCCCCGCGGGGGCGGTTGGACCGGCAGGAAGTCGCTGTAGCGCCACAGCGAGTGCGGTCCGGCCTGGATGCGCCGGCGCAGCCCGGCGGGATCCACGCCCGACCGGTCGGCGTAGGCGACCTCCAGCGGCCCGAAGCAACGCTCGCACACGTAACTCGCGTCGAGCGGGTAGTCGGTCTTACATTCTTTACAGCGAAGCGACTCTGGCGGCATATATGAAAAAACCTCCGCCGGGGTCTGTGGTCGGAGGTCCTGAAACCGCCCTTTCCACATCTCCCAGGCCTTTGTAGTTGGAGCCTGAATGGAATTGGCACCGTTCCCTTACGGGAGGTTGCCGGGGTTTCATAGGGCCATATCCCTCCACCCCTCTGGATGCGTACTGCTATGTGCCGCGTAGTATAGCCCCCCCGGTCCCGGCACGCTAGTACCGCGTAACGACTAGGGTCTGGCGGTGTTTGCAGCCTGGGCTATGTCCGCCGTCAGCACGGATCCCGTCGAGCGGTTGGAAGCCGCGCTCGGCATCAGCCAGACAGCACCGCGCAAGCGGATGCTGGTCATCGTCAACCCCTACGCCACCACGGTGTCCGATCGGCTGAAGAACCTGGTCGTCTACGCGCTTCGGGGCAGCTACGACGTCGAGGCGGTCGACACCCAGAAGCAGGGCCACGCCACCGAGCTGGGCCGGCAGGCCGCGCGCGAGGGCTACGACGCGGTGGTGGCGTTCGGCGGCGACGGCACCCTGAATGAGGCCGCCAACGGCCTCGTCGGTTCCGCCACCGCGCTGGGGTGTTTGCCCGGCGGCCGGACCAACGTGTTCTGCCGCATCCTCGGCATCCCCCACGACGTGGTGGACGCCACTGAGCACCTGCTGCAGATGGCCGACCGCTGGACCACTCGCCCGGTGGACCTCGGCACCGCCGGCGAGCGCCGGTTCCTGTTCTCGGCCGGCGTGGGGCTCGACGCCAGCGTGGTGGAGCAGGTGGACGCCCATCCCCAGCTGAAGGCCCGATTTGGGGAGTACTACTACACGATGATCACGCTGCGCCTATTCAACCGCCACTACCTGCGCCGGCCGCCTCAGCTCGAGGCCTCGGTGGGAGCGCGGCGCCTGGAGGGCATAAGCGCGTTCGTGCAGAACGCGGCCCCCTACACGTACTTCGGCACGCGCCGGATCGACATTGGTGAGGGCGCCACGCTGCACAGCGGCGACTTGTCGGCGGCTGTGCTCCGGCGAGCCAATCTGGCTGACATCCCGACTCTGGCCTGGCGGGCCCTGTCCCCCCGGGCCAAGGTCGCCTCACACCGCCAGATCAGCGCGTGCTCCGGCGTCTCCGAGGTTGAGATCCGGTCCCGCGACGAGCGCCCGCTGCCGCTGCAGGTCGACGGCGACTACATCGGCCAGTTCGACCAGGTCAGCTTCGGGATCGAGCCAGCGGCACTGCAGGTCGTGGCCTGATGCGGAGAACCACCTGGCTTACGGGTCTCCTGGCCGCCGTGGTGGCGCTCCTGGCCACGTCGCTGGGTTGGGCCCACCCGCTGCCCGGCGCTCCGAAATGCCAAATCTTCCCGCCGAACAACGCCTGGAATCAGCGGGTAGACCGCCTGCCCGTGTCCAAGGACTCGGCCCAGATGATCGCCAGCATCGGCCTGAACACTTCAGTTCATCCCGACTTCGGCACCAGATACAACGGCGCGCCGAACGGGATCCCG